>JAZULL010000087.1:0-19539 GCA_045603085.1 Eubacteriales bacterium
GAAGGCGTTGTAAACCACGTTTCTCAGAACATGGGCTACGGTGAAGGCACCGTTTCTCACAGAGTTGGTCAGATTGATGCTGAGATCATTTCTCTGAAGGAATTCCATAACCAGAACGTTACCGTTGTTTACTCCGTTGGCCTTGCCGGCACTGAGTTCACCGTTGATCTCATCAAGCTCGACGTAGCTGTTCCGCTTGACCCCGATGCTCCCGTATTCTTTGCATCTGCAGACGAGTTGGCTGCTACCATCACCGGTTCTCCCGACGTTGAGTCCGCTGTAATGAGTGCTGATGGCACGTTCATTACCATCAACACCACCGACCTCAACAGTGACGGCAACCACGATCCCTTCTATCAGCTTCCTATGCTGAACGGTAAGGGTACTGTTGCAAAATTTGTTGCTATCAAGTACCGCACCAGCGTTGCAGGCGCACGCAGCGAAATCTTCGTTGGCTCCGGTGCAGGTCCCACAGGCGGCACTGATAACTATGCATTTGATGTAGAAGCCGATGGCAAGTGGCACCTGATGGTAATCGACCTTGCTAATACTCCCGCAGTTGTTGACGGTGTGATCAACTATCTGCGTTGGGATCCCTATGTTGGTAACGCAACAACTGCAGCTACCGACATGGCTTACATCGCTCTGTTCAACTCTGCTGAAGCTGCAGAAGCTTACTTCGCAAAGACCATGCTCGTCGCTGACAACACCAACACTTTCGCTTCCGACGTTAACGTTAACGAGACCGGTACTGCTCTTGGCTCTACCGACCTTTCCAATTTCTTTACTCTGAACCTGCCTCTGCCCGGTTCCGGTATTGAAGAAATCGACGGCGCAAAGGTTTACCACATGACCTCCATCAACGAGATGCTGGCTGACGTAAACGGCGCTTACTACGTAAAGGCTAACGTAGTTCACGGCACTGCTGCTGCTACTTACTTTGTACGTGGTTATCAGGTTGTTAACTCTGATGCTATCATCGAGGCATTTGATCCCAATGCAGGCATCTTCAAGATCAACAACTACTACGAAACCGACGGCACTACCTCTTATGGTGGTGCAGGTATCTACACCAACATCGTAAACGGCAAGCTGTACATTCTGGTTAAGACCTACAATGCTGATGCTACCACTCGCGTTGGTAACGCTGTCTTCAACATTGCTTGCGAAGGTTCCGAGCTGACCATCGCAGACAACGGCTACACCGTATCCATCATGGTTAACGGCGTAACCTACGCTACTATCGACCTCATCGGTGCTCAGTCCTACGCTGACATCAATGGAGTTTCTCCCGCAGGCCAGTTTGCTGCTAAGGCAATTGTAACCCTGAAGGACGGCACCACCCAGACCATCGAAAACACTCTGGTTGCTGCTACTGTTAACTCCCAGGTTGGTGTTGCTTCTCGTGCAGGCTCCACCAAGTTCTCCTCTATCGAGGTTGGCGGCTTCTCCGCTATCGAAGTTCCCGCTCTCGAAATCGTTGAGCCCGAACCCGTAGATCCCCTTGCTCCCATCGCTGTTGGCAACGCCGGCTATCTTGCTAACGCGGCTACCGGTGTCGGTAATAACCAAGTTGCTTCCGCTGTTCTGAGCGAGGATGGCACTTACGTAACCATCACCTCCGATGTTGGCGGCGACCCCAACTTCTACGTTCTTCCCAGCGGCTCCATGGTTAATGGCGTTCAGTACATTAGTATTGTTTACCGCACCAGCGTTGCAGTCGGCGGTGAATTCTTCATCGGTTCCGGCGCTAACCCCACGGGCGGCGCAGACGAACTCAGATTCGACTACAACCCTGACGGCGAATGGCACGTTCTCCTTCTGGATGTGACTGCTCACGAGACTGTTGTTGACGGTCTTGTTAACTACATCCGTTACGACTTCTACACGGAAGGTGAAAACCAGTCCATCGACGTTAAGGAAATCGTTCTGTTCAACTCTATCGAGTCCTACAACAAGTACTACGGCATCGCTCCCGAAGAGCCCACTCCCGAAGAGCCCGCTGAGCCTCTGGTAATTGACTTCCAGAACATTGATGACTCTGATATTCAGGAGTTTACCGCAGCACAGTTCTCTCAGAAGGTTATTTACGGTAACTATGGTACCGTTGTAAATCTCGGTCAGTATGATCTGTCCCTCTACAGCAAGGCAATCATTAAATATGCTACCGACTCTGGCTACAAGACCGATGGTCTTGCACAGATCGGCTTCAAGTCTTCTAGCGCTACTTGGGGTCAGGCAGGCTCGTTCGATGGTACTGATATCATTGCTTCCGCTGCTATGACTGATGCTGTTCCCGATACTTTCTGGGCACTGACCGGTCTGCGTGAAGCTGAAATCGACCTTTCCTCTGTTGATTACAATGGTGACGTTTGGGTTGGTGCCTACAACGTTGAAGGTCAGATTTACGCTATCGAGTCCATTACTCTGATTCCCTAATTTTTGAATTAGGATAATCTAACCAAACAAATTCGGCCTCCCCTTCGGGGGAGGCCTTTTTTGATGTAAGAGTTAAGAGTGAAGAATGAAAAAGTATAATAAAAAAGCCCCGAAAGGGCCTTTTTTTAATACGTGGGAGAATCCAGACGCCACGCTCTGTGACCTTGATCGTCGATTTCCTCATAAATAAAGGAAAGAGTAAAGGTCATCCAGCCCTGACCGGGCGCGTAGGAGTCGATCTCGACGTTGACGTAATCCTGTGAGCTGGGCTTGACGATCTTCATGGAAGAATAATCGTACACGCGCATGTTTGTCACCACAGGCTCGTAAAATCTGTTCTGATAAAACCAGCTTTCATCCTGGCTGTATCTTGCGGCAATCGCTGTTCCGGTATCGTCACCAAGTGTCGCGCCCACAAACATCATACCCATCACCGATTCCACGTATCTCTGTGAAAAAACCTCTGCGGCGGCGTCGCGAATGCTCTGCTCGGTCACAAACTTGGCGTAGGGGGAAACGTACTCGCGCTCTCCGTAGTAGTCGAACACGTACATCATGTTGTGGGTTGCCAACGCGCTCTTATACTCGTACACGGGCAGGCCGTGACCGTACAGGATCACGTTGAGCTGATGCGAAGCCTCTATCAAGGCCACAAATTCATCGTAGACCTCGGAAAGGGCAGGGGCGGATTCGGTGCCCGAGCATGCGCTCAAGCTCATGCACAGCACCAAAATCACAGCCAAAATGCCGCATCTCAATGCTTTGACGGGCTTATGCATCCTGATTTTCCTCAGCTTGCTCTACAGCCTCTTCGGGCTGTTCTGCAATCACATCGCTGTCTTCTTCAGAAACTTCTTCAAAAACAACCTCGACGGGCTCGGTCTCTGTATCGGAAAGCTCCTCAGAGGGCTGTACGACCTCCTCCAGCTCATCCTGACGGGCGATCTTGGTGAAGTTTACGATCTTCTGACCCTCGGCAAGACGCATAACGCGCACGCCGCCCGCACTTCTGGAATAGGTGGGAATATCAGCCGCACCGGTACGGATCATGGTGCCGGCATCGGTAATGATCATAACGTCGTCGTTGTCGTCAACAATATTGATGCCCGAAAGCAGACCGGTCTTTTCGGACAGCGCATGACATGCCACGCCGTGGCCGCCGCGGTGCTTCATCTGACGGAAATCGTCAAATTCGGTACGCTTGCCGTAGCCGTTTTCGGTAATGGTGATCAGGGATTTACCCTCGATCACGCTGGCAACGCCCACAACGTAGTCGTCACCGCGCAGCTTGATGCCGCGCACACCGGTTGCGGTTCTGCCCATGGGTCGAACACTCTCGTCATCCACGGTAAAGCGGACAGCGCTACCGTGTCTGGTTGCGATCATCAGGTCGGTGGGGTAGCCGTAGGTGTGTGTCACGAATACCAGCTCGTCGTCATCCTTGAGGGAGAGTGCGATCTTACCGCCCTTGCGGTGGTAAGCGTATTCGGTCAGTAAGGTTCTCTTGATGATACCCTGCTTGGTCACCATGGTCAGATACTCACCCTCGGCAAATTCGTGGATCGAGATCATAGCCGTGATCTTTTCGCCCTCGGCAAGCTCAAGCACGTTGTTGATATGCGTACCCTTGGCGGTTCTGGACGCCTCGGGGATCATGAATGCGCGCAGCATCTGCACGCGGCCCTTATTGGTAAAGAGCATGAGGTTGGAGTGAGAGTGCACTACCACAACCTTCTCAATAAAGTCCTCTTCCTTGGTGGTCAGCGCGGCCTTACCCATACCGCCGCGGTGCTGAACCGCATACTCGGAGGCGGGCTGACGCTTGATATAACCGCCGTGGGTCAGGGTGATGACACAATCGTGCTTCTCAATGAGGTCTTCCAGCACGATATCGTCCTCGGATTCCTCAATTCTGGTGCGGCGAGCGTCACCAAACTTGCGCTTGATCTCGCTCATTTCGTCGCAAATGATGCCGCGAATACGGCCGATGTCACCCAAGATAGCTCTGTATTCGATAATGGCGGCATTCAGAGCAGCCAGCTTTTCCTCGATCTTCTTTCTTTCCAGACCGCAAAGACGACCCAGCGTCATGGAAACGATGGCCTGCGCCTGCTCCTCGGAGAGGTGCGCGTCCTCGGCCATGGCAAACGCCTCCAGATTGAGTGCGGCAGCAGAGCCGTCGTCGGTCTGCTCGCCGTTGAAGCGTGCCATCAGGTTTTTCTTAGCGGTGGGCTGATCCTCGGACGCGCGGATGATATTGATGACCTCATCCAGATTGTCAATAGCCAGCTTGTAGCCCTCGTAAATATGCGACTCGCGCAGAGCGGCATCCAGCTCGTGCTGGGTGCGGCGGGTGATGACAGACTCCTGATGACGCAGATAGTGATCCAGCATCTGGGAGAGGTTAAGCGTCTTGGGCTCGTTACCCACGATAGCCAGCATGTTGATCGAGCATGTATCCTGCAGCTGAGAATACTTGTAGAGCTGATTGAGAATGATCTGACCGTTGGCATCTCTCTTATATTCGATAACGATTCTCATGCCGTTACGTCCGGACTCGTCACGCATATCGGTAATGCCCTCGACCCTCTTATCCTTAACGAGGTTTGCAATGGCCTCGCAAAGCTGGCTCTTATTGACCATATAGGGAATTTCGGTGATGATGATGCGGCGGGCCTCCTCGTCGATCTCAGCCTTGGCGCGCACCTGAATTTTGCCCTTACCGGTCAGGTAGGCCTCCTTGATGCCGTTGGTACCGTAGATCGTACCGTAGGTGGGGAAGTCGGGACCCTTGATAAACTGCATCAGATCCTCAACCGAGCAATCAGGGTTATTCAGGCGGTAGATGGCGGCATCAATGGTCTCGCAGAGGTTGTGCGGGGGGATATTGGTCGCCATACCGACCGCAATACCCACAGATCCGTTGACCAGGAGGTTGGGGAAGCGGGAGGGCAGAACGCTGGGCTCGCGCAGACGGTTATCGTAGTTGGGAACCATCTCCACCACGCTCTTATCAATATCCTTCAGCATCTCATCCGAGATCTTATCCAGTCTTGCCTCGGTATAACGGTATGCTGCGGGGGGGTCACCGTCCACAGAACCGAAGTTACCGCTACCCTCAATGAGCGGATAGCGCAGCGAAAAGGGCTGAGCCATACGTACAAGCGTGCCGTAAACCGAGGAGTCACCGTGGGGGTGATAACGGCCCAGCACGTTACCGACCGTCTTTGCAGACTTCTGGGTAGGTCTGTCGTGCGTGGCGTGATCCTCATACATGGCGTACAGAACACGGCGCTGACCCGGCTTGAGACCGTCTCTGACGTCCGGCAGGGCGCGCGAAATGATGACCGACATGGAGTACTCGATAAAGGATTTCTTTACCTCCTTGTCCATCCCGACGTCAACGATCTTTTGCTGATCAAACAATATACTTTCGTATTCCTGATCTCTTTTGTCTTTTCTGCTCACTTTTTTATACCTTCTTACATTATTTTGTCTATCGAATTATGTTTTATATACCGCAATGGCAGCGTCAACCCCAGCGCAATGGCATAAGAGAGGGGGAGAGACAGCAGCGTACCCGGCACCAGAGGCAAACAGACGTAACGGAATACGTCCAAGAGCGGAATGTGACCGGTATGCAGCATGACGTATATCAATGCCACTACCGCTCTTACAAGCGTCATGCAGGCGGAAACAGCCAGATATACGGGAAATTTTCTTTGTGGGATCATATCGTGTGCTACGTGACTGAGATAGCCGCACAGCATATAAAAAACGGGTAGCAGGCAAATACCGAAGCCACCAAGGGCATCGGCACAAAGCCCTGCGAAAATACCGAAAAATGCACCGTAAGCACCGCCGCCAAGCACGCCAAGCGCGCAGGTAAGACCCAAAAGCAGGTCGGCGACAAGGTAGCTGTCGTTGAGATACGACGGCAAAAACGAGGTTTGTGCGGCCGCGCACAGCATGATGCACAGCGTGCACAGTACTACCGTGATGATATGCAAAGTCAGATTTCTTTTCATTTCTCTTCGGTAGCTTGCTCGGTCTGTTTTTCGGCAAAGCCGGTGATGACGTAGACTTGACCGAGCGAATCAAAATCTACAGACGGCTTGACCGTTGCGGTCAGCGTGCGATTGTAAACGTCGGGCATCAGCTCAATGACGTGTCCCACAGTCAGTCCCGAGGGGTAGATATCACCAAGGTCACCCGTCACCACGCGGTCACCAATCTGAAGACCGGCATCGCTTGGCAGATAGATGACGCGGATCAGTCCCTGCTCGCCCATGGCGAAAGGGCAGTCGGTTATGCCGACGTCACCGGTGCGCTGAATGTAGACACCCACAGAGGTATCGTATTGCAAAATGGTGTTGACACGGCAGGAATTGACGCTGACGTCGCAAACGTAGCCTACCACGCCGTCCATGGTTATGACCGGCATGCCTACCTTGATTCCGGACGAAGAGCCCTTATCCAGCGTAATGTACTGCAGGTAGGTGCCGTCCGATCTGCCCAGCACCTGCGCACCCACGGCAGAAAAGCTTTCGTATCTGTCTCGTATGCCTAAATAATCGCGCAAAGCGGCATTCTCTCCCGCGGCAAGCTCTGCCTCGTGCAGCTGATTTTCCAGCTGATCTACGCGGTCCCTGAGTGCCTGATTTTCCTCGTAAAGCTGCTTTACGTTGGAAAAATACACGGCATAGCCGTCAAGCGCCTCACTAATACTGACAAACATACTCTGAAAGGGCTTCAGCACCGCCTGCGTCATGGCCACGGGGAGATTGAAGATCCCCATGTAATAAAACACGGCGGTAGCCAGCGCAAGAGAGAGCGCCAGCGTCAGCGAAGCAATGAATATTTTATTTTTAATATATTTCATGTTCCGCCTTTCCTCGGTTTTGTCGGAGCAAGTGTATCAAAAAACGGTTTTACACAGTGTTTTCCACATGGTGTGGAAAACTTTCACACAATCAAACGTGCGAATTTTGTCGTATACGACAGATTGTGGATAAATCTGTGGAAATTCTGTGGATTGGATGTGGACAGATCAAATATCCAGATTTTCGGCAAACTTTGCGTTTTCCTCGATAAAGATTCTTCTGGGCTCAACCTTGTCACCCATGAGAAGCGAGAATGTCTGATCGCAGATCATGGCGTCCTCCATGGTCACGCGCAGAATGGTACGGGGGCTGGGGTCCATGGTGGTCTCCCACAGCTCGTCCGCATTCATCTCACCAAGACCCTTGTAGCGGTCGGCCTCGACGTTGGTGCCGCCCAGCTCAGCGATATAAAAGTCTCTCTCGGCGTCCGAGAAAGCGTATCTCTCACCGATCTTCTTACCGCCGCTTCTCTTATATACCTTGTAAAGCGGAGGCTGTGCCAGATAAATGCGACCCTGCTTGATCAGCTCGGGCATGTGGCGGAAGAAGAAGGTCAGAAGCAGGATACGGATGTGCGAGCCGTCCACGTCCGCGTCGGCCATGATAATGATCTTGCCGTAGCGAAGCTTGGTAATATCAAATTCGTCGCCGATACCGCAGCCCAGCGCCTGAATGATGGGCACCAGCGAGGGATTGGCATAAACCTTGTCAAGTCTTGTTTTTTCAACGTTGAGCACCTTACCGCGCAGGGGAAGAATGGCCTGGAATCGGGAGTTACGTCCCTGCTTTGCAGAGCCGCCTGCACTGTCTCCCTCTACCATGTAGATCTCGGTAAATTCGGTGTTTCTGTCCTGACAGTCGGCAAGCTTACCGGGCAGGGAGGAGCCCTCGAAAAGACCCTTTCTTCTGGCGGTCTCTCTTGCCTTTCTGGCGGCCTCACGCGCACGCGATGCGGCCAGGGATTTTTCTATGATAATTTTGCCCACCGAGGGATTTTCCTCAAGGTATTCGCCAAGCTTTGTGACCACGGTGTTCTCCACCAGCGTTCTGATCTCGGAGTTACCGAGCTTTGCCTTGGTCTGGCTTTCAAACTGCGCGTTTTCCAGCTTGACCGAAATGATGGCGCAAAGACCCTCGCGCACGTCGTCACCCGACAGATTCTTATCGCTGTCCTTTAAGATGCCGTTTTTACGCGCATAGTCGTTGAGCACACGCGTCAGACCCGACTTAAAGCCGGTCTCATGCGTACCGCCCTCTATGGTATTCATGTTGTTTGCAAAGGTCATAATGCAGTCGCTGTAGGAATCGTTATACTGCATGGCGATCTCGGCAATGCTGGAGTCCTTTTCGGCTCTCATATAGATCACGTCCTTATGCACGGGATCGCAATGCTTGGATTCGGTCAGATATTCGACAAAGGTGCAGATACCGCCTTCAAACTGCAAATCTGCCACACGCATCTCCTCTCCCTCTGCCACGCGCGCGTCAACCAGCACCAGGTGCACGCCCGCATTGAGGAATGCCTGCTCGCGCAGACGGTTGAGAAGAATGTCGTAGTCAAATACGGTTTCCTCAAAGATGGTGGGGTCGGGCTTGAAGGTGACCTTAACGCCGTGCGGACGCTCGGGACACGGACCCTCACAGCGGAAGGGACGCGCCACAAAGCCACGTTCAAATCTCTCGGTATAATGCAGTCCGTCCACCGAGTCATCCAGCTCCAGCCATTCGGAAAGCGCGTTTACAACAGACGCGCCCACACCGTGCAGACCGCCCGCAATTTTATAGCCGCCACCGCCGAATTTACCGCCCGCGTGCAGAATGGTATAGACCACCTCGGGAGTGGGAATCCCTTCCTTGGCGTGCATACCCGCAGGGATACCTCTGCCGTTATCCTCTACCGTAATGCTGTTGTCGGGATTGATGGTCACGCGGATGGTGTCACAATACCCCGCAAGTGCCTCGTCTATTGAGTTATCCACGATCTCGTACACCAGATGGTGCAGGCCGCGGATCGACGTGGTACCGATATACATACCGGGACGCTTTCTGACTGCTTCAAGGCCCTCAAGCACCTGAATCTGACTTTCGTCGTATACGTTTTCTTTTTCCGGGGTAAGATTTTGATTCTCTTGCATCGTAAATTTCCTTTTTTCTGATTATTTTACAAACTGGATGGATCCTTCATTCTGCCCGAAAGCGCGGTGGCCGAAAGCTGGGAAAAGCAGATATTATAGCCGTCTTTTCCTCGATACAGCACAAAGGATTTCGGGATCTCCTGGCGGGCCGAGTCCACAAGACCGTTTTTCTCGGCTCTGGCCAGATATTTTTTGGTAATGGGTGAGAGGGTGGCATTGTCGGTATCAAAAATTCCGATAATATCCTTTTCTCTGATATTTTTATTGTTTCCTACGTGTAAAAACATAGATTATCCTTTACTTACTTGCGTACGTACCGGCATGCACGTACACGATATTGTTATCGGGGGAGAAATCGCGCTCGCAGGAGGTCATAATGACTTGTCTGTCACGGATCTCGCCAAGCAGGTAGGCGCGTCGGCCGGCGTCCAGCTCGGAGAGCACGTCGTCGAACAGAAAAACGGGATATTCACCGCCGCTGTGAGAGCGACATATCTCGCCCTCCGCCATCTTCATGGCCAGAGCAATGGATCTTTGTTGCCCCTGAGAGGCGAAAATTCGCGCGTATTTGCCGTTTAGCTCAATTTCGAGGTCATCTCTGTGAATGCCCCACAAAGTGCTTCCCGCGGCAATTTCGCGGTCGTGGTGCGACATGTAGAGATTGAGATAGGCGCGCTCACAATGTGCACGGTCTGCGTACTTATGCTCCTCAATATGCGCCTTGCCCACGTATCTGACCTGAACGGTCTCGCGCTCACCCGACATCCCTTCAAAAAAGGTCTGCACGTGGGTATTCAGCTGCGTGACGTACTCGTAACGCACCGACGCGATATAGGCCGCCTCGTGTGCCAGCTGAGCCGACCACAGCTCAATTGTGTCGTCAAAGGTCTTTCTGTCTGTCTCGGCAAGCTTGAGCAGGCTGTTTCGCTGCTTGAGCAATTGATTGTACTTCTGCAACGAGCGCACGTAGGCAGGGTAGAGCTGCGAGATGGCCACGTCCAGAAAGTTGCGCCGCTCGGCGGGCCCGTCCTTAACCAAGGACAAGTGCTCGGGACAAAACAGCACCACGCGGAAGTTGCCAAGCAGCTGACTTGTCCGCGCAAGGCTGACGCCGTTGTGCAAAACGCGCCTTCGCCCCTGCGTGTAAAGCTGCATTTCTATGGTCTGCTCTCGCATACTGTCGCGAAAGGTCTGCTCAATGCGGCTCTCGCTCTGTCCGAACATGACCATTTCGGCATCCTTGGCCTGACGGAAGGTTTTTCCCAGCGCACAAAGATAAATGGCCTCAAGCAGATTGGTCTTTCCCTGGGCGTTATCTCCCACAAGCAGGTTGACGCCGTCCCCAAACGATACGTCAGCCTCTTTGATGTTGCGGAAGTTTTCCACCCGGATATGGGTGCATTGCATAAATGCTTAGTCCTTCATACGGACGGGAAGCAAGAGGAACAGCTCCTTGTCCTCTCCCTGCTCCTCGGGCTCAATGTTGATGCTGGAGAGCGCACTCGTCATGCTGATCTTGACTCTCTCAGCCGTGCAGGCGCGCAGAGAATCGATCAGGTAGCGGTTATTAAAGGCAATGATCAGATCGTCACCCTCGTGCATCACGGGCAGCTCCTCGTAGGTCGAGCCTGCGGTCGAGGTTGCCGAGATCTTGAGGTAGTCGCCTGCTACAGCCAGCTTGACGTGCGAGCGGACGCTGCCTGCAATTCTCTCCTCGGTAACAAGTGCGGCTCTTTCCAGAGCGGCGATCAGCGCGGCTCTGTCGGTGCATACGGTGATCTTATGAGCGGGGTTGATAATGCGGTTATAGTCGATATAATCACCGTCGATCAGGCGGGAGAAGAATACCGTGTGATCCAGATCAAACACGATGTTTTTGCGGCTGGTGTAAACGGTGACGGTGGCGTCCTCGTCGGTGTCCAGCATTCTGTAGAGCTCGTTGACCGTCTTGGAGGGGATAATAAACGAGAAATCGGAGGTGTTCTGTGCCGAGAAGGACTTGATCTCGGTGGTCACGTTGCACTTAGCCAGCTTGAACGAGTCGCAGGAAACGAGATAGAGGCTGTTGCCCGCGATCTTGAAGTGACAGCCGTTGAGAACGGGACGCTGGTCGTTGACGCCCATGGCGTACATGACCTTGGAGAGCATCTCACGCAGCACGCTCTGGCTGACCGTAAAGCCGTTCTGAGAGGTCAGACGGGGGATCTCGGGGAAATCCGCACCCGCAAGCGCGTTCATTTTATGAGAGGAATTCGCGGAAACGATCTCGGCCCCCAGCTTTTCGTTGACAGTCAGCGTCACGGTTTCACCCTCCATGACGCGCACGGTCTGTGCAAACTTCTGCGCATTGATGATATACTGACCGGGGGTTTCGACGCAGGTGGGAATGACGATGCGTACACCCTTTTCAAGGTCAAAGGTGGTCAGCACGCAGGTGTTGTCCTCGTTTGCTTCAAACAGAATGCCCTCGGTGGCAGTCAGCGTGGATTTACCGGATACGGCGCACATCAAAGGGGCGACGGCGTTGCAGATTTCCTGGCGATTGAAAACGATTTTCATAACGATACTCCTTCTTAGGCCGCAGACTGCGAAACGCTCTACGGCATTACGATTTTTTTAATGGATTTCTCGCGCCTGCGAGAGAGATAGAGAGATAATATATACCAGTAGTCAATAAAAGTAGTTTTTGGGGAATTTGTGGAAAACTCAGAAAATCCTTACAGTACAAGAAATTTTCGCTGTAAAACCTTGTTCGTGTCTTCGGGATAAGCCATGGAAAAGGTTCGAGGATTTTGTGGAAAACGTTTTTTTTTGAGCAATTACCGCAGCGTCAGGATCGGTACGGTAAACGTCTTTGGTACGACGTATATGTCGCTGTGGAAAATTTTTACCGGGTTTTCCACAGGCAGGTGGGATTTAACTCTCCTTGACCGCCTTGATCAGCTCGTCCAGCTCCATGGAGAACGAGGTGGAGGCCATGCGCTTTTTGTCCACAGTGTTGACGGATGCCATGATGGTGGTATGGTCACGGCCAAACATCTTGCCAATGCCCGAGAAGGACATTTCGGTGATGTGGTGGATCAGATAAATGGTAATGTGACGCGCCTGCGCAATATCCTTGGTGCGGCGCTCTCCAAGAAGGTCCTCCTTCTTGATGCCGTATTTTTTGTAGACCGCGGTAAATATCTTTTCCACAGTCACGTTGATAGGCTCGGCACCGCCCAAAAGCTCGTCTATACAGTCGCGTGCCACCTCCATGGTGATCACCTTGCCGTACACGAATGAGATCGCGCTGAGCTTACGCACCGCTCCCTCGATCTGTCGGATGTTGGAGCGCAGGTTTTCGGCAAGAAATTCCAACACCTCGTCCGAGATCTCGATGCCTATCTGATCAGCCTTCTTTTTGATGATGGCCATGCGAAGCTCGGGGTCCGGTGGCTGAATGTCGGCAATCAGACCCCATTCAAAGCGGGTCTTGAGTCTGTCCTCCAACGTTTTGATCTCTCTGGGCGGCTGGTCGGAGGTAAGAATGATCTGCTTACCGTCCTCGTGCAAGGCGTTGAAGGTATGGAAAAATTCCTCCTGGGTGGAAACCTTGCCCGCAATAAACTGAATGTCGTCGATCATGAGCACGTCGCATCCGCGGTATTTCTCGCGGAACTCGTTCATGGTGCGATGGGACATACATTCGATCATCTGATTGGTGAAATCCTCACCCTTGATGTAGATAACCGTGATATCGGGACGTTTTTTCTTGAATTCGTTTGTAATGGCGTAAAGCAGGTGGGTCTTACCGATACCCGAAGGACCGTAAATGAACAGGGGATTGTAATCGGTCGCGGGGCGGTTGGCAACCGCGGTACATGCGGCGTGCGCGAATTTGTTGGAGTTACCCACGATAAAGTTGTCAAAGGTATATTCGAATTTAAAGGGCGGCATGGTCGAGCCCAGCGTGACCTTCTTTTCCTCTTCCGTGGGCGGTGCCATATCTGCCTCAGCCTCTGCCTCTGCCGCGCGCTTGAATCGCTCGCGCAGATCCTGCACACCCTTGGTGTCACCCGAAAACACCAGCTCGATCTGCACGTCCATGCCTAAATTTTCCGAGAATTTTTGTCTGATCTCGGGCAGATATTTGGTTTTGATGATGTTGATCTTGATCTCGGAGGGGGTCACCATGGTTATGGTGTTGCCGTCAAAGCTTTTGATCTCCAGTCCACCGAACCAGACGTCGCAGATCAGATCACCAAGCGTCCGACGGTAATATTCGCGTATACCGTTCCAGAGCTCGTTCAAAAGGTCTAAAATTTCCATATATGTTTCCTTTCCCGTAAGGTAAAGTAAAAATCTATATAATAATAGTTATTATATATTATAACATATATATAGGCCGATTGCAACCCCACAGACGGCTTTTTTATCAGAAAACAATAAAAAAATTTACAATATTTTCTTGCAAAATGGGTAGGTTTGGGGTATAATGTGTGTGATTTAAAAAATGTAAATTTTTTATGAAATTACATCTTAATGGAGATATATATGCAAAAAAAGAGATATTGCGTTAAGGGAATGATGTGTGCGGCGTGTGTTTCTCACGTGGAGCATGCGGTCGAGGGTGTGCTGAAAGAAAAAAAGCTCGATTTTTCGGTAAGCCTTTTGACAAATTCACTCTCTGTCTCTTACGCGGACGGTATGGGGGATCGCGAGATCGCCGGTATTGAAAAAAATCTTGCCAAAAATATTAAAAAGGCCGGTTACGCCCTGTTGCCCGAGCAGAGTGGGAATAAGGCCGATCAGGATAAAAAGGAAAATAAAAAGTCATTGATCCGCTTCTGGATCAGCGCGGTGCTGACCGCCGTATTGATGTTTGTTTCCATGGGCAGCATGATGGGCGTGCCGTTTTTGACATTCTTTACCCGCTCCGAAAACGCGCTGATGTTTGTGATTTTGCAGATTATTCTCACGCTTCCGGTGCTGGTTTTGAATTACGGCTTCTTTTTCCGCGGTTTTCGCGCGCTTTTTTACCTCTCGCCGAATATGGACACCCTGATCGCCATCGGCTCGTCAGCGGCGTTTATTTACGGTCTGTGGGCAGCTGTGGAGATCGGTATCGCTACCTTCACGGGAAATGCCGAGCTGCTTCATACCTGGATGCATTCGCTGTATCTGGAATCCTCGGCTATGATCGTCACGCTGGTCTCGCTTGGTAAGATGCTGGAGGGCAGAGCCAAGACCCGCGCGGGTCGGGCTGTGCGGCTGCTGGCACAAATGCTGCCCGAGTTTGCATCGGTATATAAAGACGGAGAGATCGCGCAGATTCCCATCTCGGAGCTCTCCCCCGGGCAGATCGTCATCATCAGACAGGGAGAGAGGATCCCCGTGGACGGTACGGTCGTTGAGGGTGAGGGCGGCGTGGACGAGTCCCCTCTGAGCGGTGAGAGCATTCCGGTTGAAAAATCGGTCGGAGACAGCGTCTGCGGTGCTTGCACACTGATCAGCGGTTATTTGCGTGTCCGTGTGGAAAAGGTGGGCAAGGATACAGCCCTGCAAAAGATCATCTCGCTCTTGGAGGACGCCGCGGCGTCCAAAGCGCCCATTTCCCGCATTGCCGACCGCGTCAGCAGCATTTTCGTACCGGCGGTGATGATAATTTCGGTCATTACGGCGGTTGTATGGCTGATCGTAACCGGTGGGAACGTAAACGAGGCGTTGCGCTGTGCCATTTCCGTGCTGGTCATTTCCTGCCCCTGCGCGCTGGGACTTGCCACACCCACCGCCATTATGGTGGGCACCGGCAGAGGTGCAGGTGAGGGCGTGCTGATCAAGAGCGGCGAGACGCTGGAGGCTCTGCACGCACTTGAATACGTCATTTTTGATAAAACCGGCACGTTGACCGAGGGAAAACCCGCGGTGTCGCACGTGCAAAGCTTTGGGGAGGATGAGCAGCAGCTGATCTGCTGTGCTTATGCCGCCGAGAGCATGTCGTCGCATCCCTTGTCGCTGGCTGTTTGTGAGTATGCAAAGGGGGCAGGTGTCGTACTGCCCGACGTGAAAAATTATTTTTCTCTTACGGGACATGGTATCGGTGCGGAAATTGCCGAGGGTCGCGTTCTTGTAGGTAAGCCGGAATTTCTGCGGCAGAATGACGTGCAGATCTCGGATGCACAGCAAAAGGAATTTGATGCATGTCAAGCGCGCGGCATGACCGCCGTGGCTGTGTCGCTGGGCAATGAATTGCTTGGTATTATCGGCATTTCCGATCCGATCAGAAAAGAGAGCGTGCAAACAGTCAAGGCGCTGAAGAATATGGGAATTACCGCCGTGATGCTGACGGGGGATAATCCCGTGACCGCAAAGGCAATTGCAGAGCAGGCGGGGATCGAGCACTATCATGCCTCGCTGTTGCCCGACGATAAGGAAAGAATGGTGGGAGAATACTGTGCCAAGGGCGTGACTGCCATGGTTGGCGACGGCATCAACGACGCACCCGCGCTGGCGCGTGCCAACGTTGGTATAGCAATCGGATCGGGCACGGAGGTCGCCATTGATTCGGCTGACGCGGTGCTGTCCAAAAATTCGATCTATGGCGTGGTGCAGGCTATCAGACTGTCCCGCGAAACGGTCAGAATTATCAAGCAAAATCTCTTCTGGGCGTTGATTTATAACAGTATATGTATTCCGCTTGCGGCAGGCGTGCTCGCCCCCGTGGGCATCGTGCTCAATCCTATGATCGCCTCGGTGGCCATGAGCTTTTCCTCGGTCAGCGTGGTGCTCAATTCACTCAGACTCAGAAAACCGGCCAAGTATCGGGAAAGTAGAAAATATATCATTCATCATAAAAAAAGGAGACAAAATATGGCAGAACAAACGATTATTCTGGACGTGCAGGGCATGATGTGTCAAAGATGCGTCGCCCACGTTAAAAAGGCCCTTGAGGGCGTCAAGGGCGTCAAGTCGGTTGAGGTAGACTTGGATCAGAACACCGCAACCGTTACCTATGCGGGCAAAAAGCCCGAGGATCTGGCAAAGGCCGTTATCGAAGAGGGCTACGAGGCTAAGATCAGATAAATTGCGTGTTCTCCATCAAGGAGAACACGCAGCGATATAAATCCCTTGTGAGATTTGAAATATACCCTTCGGGAGCGATATAAGGCTTCGCCTTGCGATATGCCTGCGGGGCGTGAAGGGATTTATATCATATCGCATCGGAGCCATTGCGACGACATATCGCGTGAGCATAGATTTGCTTCGCAAATGGCGAGTATATCACGTTTGCTTGCAAACATATCGCCTCAAAAAAGAGAGAACGCTTCGGCTATCAACCGATTCGTTCTCTCTTTCTGTTTTTTCAAACATTATACCTTCTTTTTATTGAAAAACTTATCCACGCAGAATTTGGGTACACGGAAATCAAGGATAAACATAAAGGGTACGACCGCGGCAAGCACGTAATAGATCACGGTCATGACGTTGTCGGGCAGGGCATATTGCCACAGAAAGGTCAGGGGGAGAATGATGGCCACGGAGGTTACGGGCAGGCCGTGATAGCTCTTGGCCGCGCCGCCCTCAATTTTTTGTCTGTTGATCTCCAGCACGTTGAAAAATGCCAGACGAATGACCGCGCACAGCACGAACCAGATCAGTAGCGCAATGCCGAAGATCGAGTCCACGCCGTTGAAATACAGAAAGATAGCGGGAAATACACTAAAGCAGACGACGTCACAAAGCGAATCCAGCTGAATACCGAAGTTTTTCTGATCCACGGTTCTGTCCTTTTTGGAGCGCGCGACAACGCCGTCAAACATATCGCAAATGCCCGAAATGGCAAGGCAGGCCATGGAAAGGAAAAATTTGCCGTCAAACGCCAGCTTTATGCCGATCATTGAGGATACAAGACTTAAATAAGTTAAAATTACGGTGTAGTTATAAAAACCGATGAATCTCATTTTTAACTCCTTGATAGGTCAGTGTTGAAAACGGTTGCCGAAAATATCCATTGCTCTGGCAAATGCAAAGCCCACAACAAAGCAGAGCACCGAAATGATCAAAATCCACGTGCCGCCGAAATTGTCGGGAATGATTTTTATGGAAGAAGCAATGACAAAGCCGAGAATGGCACGCGTCATGAGCGTATTGTGTTTTTTATAGAGCATATTGACCAGCCGTGCAAGCAAAAGCACAGTAGCCACAATACCGATAGCAAAGGGAAGAAGCACTCTGAAGTCAACGGCTCCTATGCCCGCTGTCAGCGGCTCGTAAAGCCCCAGACTGATCAGAATTGAGGTAGAGGTCATACCGGGCACAATGGTGCTCAGTCCCCACAAAACGCCGCAGAAAATAAATCCGAAGAAGTTTGCGGGCAGCGTGAAATCAACACCTACGTCCATGATGTGGAAAAGAAGATAGGCAAAGGAAAGGAAAATGACAAACGGCATCCAGCTTTTGCCGGTATTTTGGTTGTCCTTTGAAACCAGCATTTCGGGGATAGTGCCGCAGATCAGACCGAAAAAGAGCATCAGTGCCGCGGGCTGACAAAGGGCAAAGAGAAATTCCACTACCTTGGCAAGCAGGATAAAGCCCAGCACCCAGCCGATACCGAAGGGGAGGAGCAGCTTATAATGGGTTTTGACACACTTGATGGGATGAGAGAAAAATTCCATCATGGGCTCGTAGATACCGAATACCACGCAAAGCACGCCGCCGCTGATGCCGGGCAAAATGGCACCGATACCAACGATTGCGCCCTCAATGACGTGCAAGAGCATCTGCCATACGGCTTTAATTTTGGGTTGCGTTTGCGAGCTCATGGCGAACAAGTCCCGTGTATTTTTGCATGATGCGGATCAGATCGGCAAATTCCTCGGGAGAAATCTGCATAAAGGCTGTATTCTCGGCTTGGATAATGGAAGAAACCAACATTTCGCCGTAATTTTTTCCCTCTTCGGTCAGGCGAATGATCTTGGCTCTCTGACGCGGCTTTCTCTCAAAGCGCGCGTATTTTTTGCGAATCATGTGTGCGACGATGGCGTTGACCGTCTGCTTGGGCAAGGACCAGGTAGAGCAAAGCTCCTGCTGCGTGTGCTCACCCTCTTCTAAAATAAGGGTCTGCCAGACCCAAAATTCATTTTCCGAGATCGAATGCTTTGCCGCGGTCTCGCGGTAAAGACCGATGAATTCCTTGATCTGCGTGTGGAATTGATCGATCTGCTTGGATTTGATTTCCATGGACACCTCCATATCAGTCCCAAATGGGACTATATCAATAATAGTATAGTCCCAAATGGGACTGATGTCAAGAGAATTCCAAAAAAATTTGACGAAAAAAAGAGGAAAAAGCACAAATGTCATCAAACACCCCGGTGTGGGTGTTTCGAGTCGAACTTTCAAAAATCTGCAACGAATTGCTGATTTTTGAAACTCAAAACGCGGTGAGCGTTTTGAGGATCTCCGAGCGGTACGGATAAGTCCTTTACTTTTAAAAAACATTGAGCGAACTGTCCGGAGATCCCTTCCTCGCACTGACATTCGCAGCGATCGTCGGTTTTGCGCGAGCGCAAAACTTCGACTCGGCCGATGTGATCGGCCTCGCTCAGGATGACACAAAAAAAGAAAAAAAAGGAACGACTTTCTCTCTGCATTCTTAGCGGAGAATCAGCAGCACGAAAACATCGGCAGAGAACTTGTTTTCTCTGCCAATTTGTGGTATAATGGAACTAACGAAAAGCCTTCCTCCGGGAGGAAGGTGGCACGCGGAGCGTGACGGAAGGAGCCTGCGTAACTTTGGGTTTGTGCTAACTTTATTGTCACGCGCTCTCCCTCAGTCGCCTATGGCGACAGCTCCCTCCCGGAGGGAGCCTATGGACACGCTCGTACATCTTTAGGGGTATGGGCTTTGCCCAAGCCTTTGTAATACAAAGGCGAAACTGGCGATAAAACAGAACGATAAATAAGAATTTGACCGAGGAACGAAAAATGAAGAAGTTAACAAAAGAAGCAGAAGCGATACTGATTGAACGTTTTGGAAAAGACAGCATTATTGCATTAGCAACAACGGCTGATGGAACGCCCTATGTGCGCAATGTAAA
>JAZULL010000088.1:0-26341 GCA_045603085.1 Eubacteriales bacterium
CGCAAAGTCCGTCACCGATGTCGGTAAAGGCCACCGTGATCTGTTTTCCGTCAGCCGATCTCTGCGCCACGGTCGCACGGGGTGCGCGCGCCTCGTATTCGCTGCCAATGCGGTATTCCCTTGCCAGCGCATGCTTGGCAAGTCGCATAGCCAGCTCGTATTTTCTGGGCGAATGGGCAAAATCGGGATATCCGTCGGGCGAGCCAAGGTCCATAGCAGGCGTCAGCGTGCTGTTCGGGATGGTTGCCAGCGCATCCAGCTGCTTGACGCGCACCGTGTCAAGGCTTGCAAAATAGGTAAAGCACTCGTCGCGGTAGTCAGACAGCTGAACGTTATAGAACGGAAAATCGTGTCCAAAGCGTTCTCGCTCATCCTGCACAAAGCGTGCAAGCTCCTTGTCATACACGGGCGCGCGATCCGGGAAGCAGCCCTCGCTCTCGCCCTGGAAAAAGATCTGTCCCTTGAACTGCAACGGAATAAAGGGATGAATGAGCGAATTATAAAATCCGCCAAGCGGAACGGCGACCGTGGTGGTATATCCCAGCGCGTCGGCAAGCTCCGCGGGCATCAGCTCACGGATGCATGCGCCGCCTGCCGCCATCATAATAAGACCCACGGGTGCATCGATATAGCGAAGCAGCTCCTTGCCAAAGAACCAGCCGATTGCAGAAAATGCATGCGCAGCCTGCTCCAAGGGCAGCTGCCAGCCCCATTCGGGATTGATGACGTCGGGCTGGGGTGCGGCACAAAGCTCCTGATGCTCAAAGGCATACTGGCGCGTCTGCGCAAACAGACGAAGCGGCTCGTCCTTATCGTACCATTGCTCGGGTGCCCAGTCAAGACAGCTCGACAGATTATGCTCGGCATTGGACTGACCGCCGATCACCCACACGTCGCCCACCAGCACGTCCTTGAGCACGGTGCTGTGGCCTCGGTCGTCGTAGATCACCATCTGCTTGCCCTCCCATACCGCGCTGTGCGGCACAAAGCTGAGCGTCCAGCGGCAAGCGTCGGTCACGGTAGCCGTGACTCTCTCACCCATAAATTCACCCGTGATCACCGATCCGGGCGTGTCCGAAAAGCCCCATATACGGATGGGTCGCTCGCGCTGCAGCACCATGTGCGAGCCGAATACGCCCGACACCTTAAAATCGGGACAATTCCAGCCCGCAGCATTTACCTGCAGCTCCTTTTCCTCTTGTCCGGGTAAAGCCATTTTGTTTTCCATGATAGTCCTCATTTCTCCGCCGATGCATCGGCATAGCAGTCGTAAATTTCCTTGGCCAGCGCGACCATAGCCTGCGCGTCAGCCTTCTCGATTTGTCTGTCATAGGTTACAAGACCGTTTGTCTCGTCCTCCACGTCCGAGATCTGCGTCAGCACGGCAGCGCAAAGACCGCTGTTTTTGATGGCTGGCAGGATCTGCTCGCGGTACAGTGCCTCGGTGGCGGTCTGCCATGCTTCGGGCGTGGGATAGGTGCTGTAGCCGTAGTTGTTGTCGGGGTTAAAGATGTGTCCCCCGACGCGGCAGGCATAGCCGCCAAATTCGGACAGCACCACAGGGCGATCGCCCCACGGCTTGATATCAATTTTTTTGAAATAGACGTGCTCACTCTGCACGTCGCTCCTCTTCTCCCAAAACCAGCCGGAGGTGGTGTCCCATACACGGGTGGGGTCAAGGGGCTTGAGCGTATCGTATGTTTTGTCCGCCTCAAACTGTCCCCAGCCCTCATTGAAGATGGTGTAATAGCACACCGAGGGGTGGTTGTAGAGCAGCTCGACCGTGCTCTTGCTGTCCGCAAGGAAGGACTGCTTTCTGCGCGGACTTGCCTTATGGGTAATGCCGCGCTTGAAGCCGACGGTGGGCAGCGCGGTATCGATCAGAAAGCTGTAATCACCGCTGTTGACCATGTCCTGGAACACGATCATACCCAGCTTATCACACAGATAATAGAAGATCTGCGGCTCGATCTTGATATGCTTGCGCAGCATGTTAAAGCCCATTTTCTTGGCAGTCAGAATATCGTTTTCATAGCCCTTGGGGCTGCCGGGCAGATATATGCCGTCCGGGAAATAACCCTGATCCAAGAGTCCGTGGAAGAAAAACGGCTTGCCGTTGAGTAAGATGCGGGGTGTGCCTCCCACGGTTTCCACAGAAACCGTGCGCAGGGCGAAATAGGACTGTACCGTATCCTCTCCCGACGTCAGCGTAAACTGATACAGATACGGTCGCTCAGGTGTCCACAACACGGGCGTGAGCGGCTCAAAGGTGACCGTATCACCCGTAAAGCTGATCACCTCGGTGCCCTCGGGGGTATGAACGGTCAGCTCATGCATTCCCGTACCACCCTTTACGTGCAGGGTCATTTTCTCGGTTGTCGTATCGATTTTGATGGATTCAATATACCGCTCGGGAAGGAGCTCCAGCCATACGGGCTGCCAGATGCCACTGACGGGCGTGTACCACATGCCGCCGCGATCAACTCTCTGCTTGCCCCAGCCCAGCTCGTGGTCAAGCGAATCACGTACCTGCACGACAATGCTGTTTGTTCCTGTCCGCACGTACTCGGTGATATCTAAGGTAAAAGGAAGGTAGCCACCCTCGTGAATGCCTGCTTTTTGACCGTTGATCATAATCCTGCAGCCCTGATCCACCGCGCCAAAGTGCAAAAGCACTCTGCCGTCTATTCTTTGCAGGACAAATTCGCGCTTGTAAAGCCACACGTCGTACTTTCCAAGTTTCCTTTCAATCCCCGAAAGTCTGCTCTCGGGTGGGAACGGCACGCGGACTTTTCCTACGTATTCTCTACCCTTTTTTGATTGCACCGAAAGCTCCCACTCACCGCAAAGGGTTTGCCAATTTTCGCGGCGCATCGAGGGTCTGGGATATTGCTTTTCCCAAGCCCCGGGGTCGTCCTCAAAGGGCGTGTGCATCTCTTGCAGATGGGGTTGCTTCTTGCACTTGATCAGCAGCACGATCACCAGCACCGCAGCCGCCACGAGCAGCGCGGCCAAGAAAATATCGGCACTCGGCACAAAGGACTCGGTACCGTCACCGCCCACGATGACCTCGGCATCAGCCAGCACAGCCTTGCCGATATATGGGCCGATGACACCGGGCAGCAGCACCTGCGTAAAGATGCGGATGCCCTGCAACCTGCCCGCCTTGCCTGCGGGGGTCAGGTCGCGCGTTCTCGCGCCAAACACAGCCGCACCGCAAAGATAGCCGCACATCATCAGTAAGGAGCCCACAAAGACAAGGGCTTTGCCGGTAAAGAAATACAGCATCACGTAGCCCGCGCACAGCCAGATCAGCGACAGCACGGCGGTGAGCTTGAAGCCCTTTTTATCGTACACCCTGCCCCACAGCGCGGTGGCCACAGAAGCAAGGATGATGGCGGGTGCCATGACCAGCACGTAGTCGGCCATGCCGAGCGATACCTCGTAATAAATGATGAGGTACGGCATAAAGATCTGGATCGACACGTTGAACAGCACGAACACAGCCAGATGCAGATACAGCGGCGTGTGCGCCTTGACGGTGGACGGACGGAAGCCGTAGATCAGCGTGGAGAAATACCCCTCCTTGGACGGCTTGATGTCGGGATCGTCGATCAGGAAAAATCCCAGCACACCCGCCACCAGCACAAGGCCGCCGATGATGCAGAAGATCAGCGTCCAGGAGGTGGGGTCGTCCAGCGAAAAGGCCATAAAGCCACCGAACACACAAAGAATTGCCACCAGCGGCATCATGGCGTTAAGCCCCTCGGCCGCGCCGCGGTTTTTCTCATTCGTACTGTCGGTCAGCCATGCGTTGAACGCCGCGTCATTGGCCGAAGACCCGAAAAAGGTCATCAGGCAGTCCAGCGCGATCGTCAGCGAAATGCCAATGGTGGCGGCGGAAACCGTCATGCCAAGGACAGCCGAGATCAGATCCACGCGCAACAGCGCGAATGCAAAAATGGAAATGCCCCACAAAATATAACCGCCCGAGATGAACAGACGACGCTTGCCGATCTTATCCGACAGCGCACCGATCAGCACGGTAGTCAGGGTGGCCGCCACGGCAGACGCGCTGACCATCAGCGCAATATCTCCCGGGGTGGCCGCGAACATTTTATAGATAAATACGTTGAGGTACATGTTCTCCACCACCCATGCCACCTGCCCGATCAGGCCAAACAGCACAAGTGCGAGATAGAACTTCCCTTTTTTATTTGTTTTTGCAATCATGTAAATCTCCCAAGACAGCAATGGTGACAGCCCCGCTGTCACCATTGCTTTTTTATCGGATCAAAAAATATCCATCGACGACAGAGTGGATATCAGATACAACACGCCGGTCACGCTTGTAATCAACGCCAGCACACCCTGTACCAATGCAGTGCCGACAGAAATTAAAATAATGTACGGTGTTTTCATAATTAACCTCCGGAAATTTCTTGCAACAGCTTTTGACGCGCGGCGTCGATCACGGTTGCATTGTCGGTAAAGTCCTCAAACGTGCGGGCGACCGACATAGAGATCGCACGCGCCGCCTCGGCGTCCTTCCCCGCGAGCATGTTCAGCAGCTCCCAATCATAAAGTCCCTCGCGCGTCGCCACGGCGCGGTTGGACAGCAATACGTTATTGTGCTCGATATCGGGGTATACAATGTAGCCGTCGCCCTTATATCTTGCCGCGGGCTGGATGCCGTAAATGGTTTTTTCGCCCCAATAATTAAAGCCCCAGTGCAAAAATCCCGTAATGCCCTGCGAGAAACAGGCCCATTTGATCATTCTGCTGTAGGAATGCGGCAGATCGATGAACTTATTGAGCCACCAGTTCTCCTCGGGGAAGCAGCAGCTGTAGCACCAGACCGTGTCCCCTGCCTTCTGTCGCTCGCGGTAGAAAAAGGGATCACTTGCATACACCTCAAGTCTGGGCACGTACTGATTGCACTCGCCTGCCAGCTGCATGGCGATCTCGTGCGTATCCAACGGCTCACCGCAGGGGATGCCGGGGCAGACCTCTTTTGCGATCTTTCTTGCCCAGAACCAATACTCGGCGGAGTGCGGCTCGTCCTGCAGGCGCAAGTTCAGCATGGAAAGCCAACCCTTTTCGGCAAAATGCTTGTACATGCCGCCCCAATAGGCTCTTGCCCAATGCTCGGCCTCGGGCTTACCGATCTCATACCACACGATATCTCCGTGATCGCCGCAGCCCAGAATGGTCTTGCCCCACACCGAGCCCACGGGTGCACTCAGGGTCAGATATTTAAAGCTGCCCTCGCGCAAAAACAGCTCGACGAACCTGTCAAACAGCGTATAGTCGAAATGCCACTCGGTCTCGGAGATACGTTTTGAGCCCGCATCGATCAGAAAATCGATGGGCGTGAGGTTGAGGCTGTTGACGCGAAGCACCTTCATGGCGCGCGCGTAATTGGCCATCAGCTCCCACCATGCATCCGAATAGCGGTAGGTGTCGTAAAAGGGCTTGACGGGGGGATCCCACGACCTGCCCTCGGGCGGGAAAAACCCGGTGGCACAGAAGAAATATTCATGTCCGAATGCCGAATCGGCAGACGCGGGAATGGTAACGGGATAGACCTGCAGACACACCGTGGCAGTCAACTCTCCCCTGCTTGTGCTCAGCACGCACGTCAACGTGTAAGTTCCTGCAGCCGCGGCGTCCGAGACCCACAGATGCAGCCAGAAGCCCTGCGTTGTATTGGCGGGCACGTGCGCGCTCTTTCCGGGCTGTTGGATATCGGGATACGGCAGTCCGTCATTGAATACGGCATATCCCTGCACGCAGACCTCTGCGCTCACACCCTCGGGCACGCCCTCGACACGGATATCGGTCACGTCAAATGCGCATTCCACCTCGCGCACAAGCATCTGACCCGAGACGAACATCTCCTTGCCGCTATGCAAATAAAGTCTTGCGCAGTCGTGCTTTTGCTTACGCGTATGCTTATACACGCGCTCGGCTGACGGTTTACACCAAAAATCCATATACTCCCCTTCCTTTCGGTCAGAATAACGGTTACTTAATCATCAAATTTCTTGATCAGCTGGTTTAAGGACTTGGTTGCCTTGGACACGCCCTTGGTATAGGACGAAGCAAACGAGTTGTTGTTTCTGGACACACAGCCCTGGAAGGTGCCTGCCAGCCCCAAGGTGCTGTAGTAGTTGACAAGGTCATAGGTACGGTTGGAGAAAATAATATCCAGCATGCCTGCGGATTCCTCGTCGCGGATGGTCTTGCGCTTGAGCACCAGCTCATAGTAGGTAGGAATGACGTGCTCGCCCGATAGAATGGCCATGCACTCGATAACCTTGCTGTTGGTCTCTGCATCCTGAGGACCTACGGGAATGACCATAGTGGAGGAAATGCCGTGCACCCAAGTCACGTAATTCTCCTGCTTTTTATCGTACTTCGGCACGGGAAGCACACCGAAATCGTCCGACATATCCTTGAGGTTGACGATATAGCTTGCAACCTCACTGTAGAACAGGCCCTGATTCTGCGCAAACATCAGCTTGGCAGTTCCCTCATCGCCTGCTTTGACGATATAGGTGGAGTTGCCCGCATAAAACAGATCCAGCAGCTTATCCAGCAGATCGGTCGCACGGAGCAGATCGCTCTCTTCCATGCACAGATAGGGATCTTCATCACCGGGGCACTCGATATACTTCAGGCCCGAAGCATAGAACATGGTAGAGCCCATGGAGGAGGTGCCGATCAGACCGTAGATATCATTGCTGTCATACTTACCGTCACCGTTTGCATCCTGCGAGACAGCCTTGACGTAAGAGCTGAACACGTCCAGCGTCCATTCCTGCTCCTCTACCGTCATATAAAGGTTTTCAAGGCCTTCCTTTTCGGCAAGCACCTTGGAGAACAGGATCAGGAAGGTAACGTCATGCGCCAGGAAGTTGATGTTGCTGTTCATCCAGAATACCTTGCCGCCGATCTTCATCTGCGCAGTACCCTGATCCCACCACTCGGCGTCCAGATCGATATAGGGCATGTCGCCGAAATCGCGCAGATAGCCGCGCTGTGCCAGCGTGCCTGCGCCCAGCATATCCGGGAATGCGATGGCGTATTCGCCCGCGCCGCCCTTGATGTCGTTCTCAATCACGCCGACAACGTCACCCGTGCCGACGGGAGAGACCACGTAATCAATATTGCACTTTTCTTCCAGCTGAAGATTTCTGGTATATACCGCGGTCTCCAGAGGGTCGGTGCTCTGTTCCTCTCGCAACACCTCGTTTTGCGAGTTGCCCGCGTCGTTACGGCAAACGATGGCAAAGCTGTTGCCGTCACAGTCCACCTCGATCTGCCCCAATGCCTGCTGATAGATATTTTCCTCTACCTGCTCGCCCGAGGTCTGCTCCTCGCCGCCGTCACCGTTATCGGCACAGCCCGCAAAGCATGCAAGTAACATAACCATAGCCAGCATCGCGCAAAAAATCTTGGTTTTCATAAAATAACCTCCGTTATCATTCATTAGGGGAATTCTACTTTTTCATTATAACATATACCCGGCACGATTACGAGGATTTTTTTCATTTTTTCCATTCTGCATTTACATTTCTGCGTTTTTCACAAATCCAATCGGGCAAAATCGGGCAGAACGACCATGCTTTTTGAATAAAAAGGGGCTGAATCATGCAGACTCAGCCCCGAGGGGATTCACTTTTCAAGTGCGAGCTCAACGATGCGCTGACAGAGCGAATCGTAATCCATACCGCGCGCCGCCGCCATCTGCGGCAGCAGGCTGGTGGGGGTCATACCGGGCAGGGTGTTGGCCTCCAGACACCACAGTCCTCCGTCTGTGTCCAGCATCCAGTCAAATCTCGCATAGCCGCCAAGTCGCAGCGCATCAAAGGCGCGGCGGGTCAGCCGCTCGGCAGAGAGACGGGTGGACTCATCGATCTGCGCGGGACAGATCTCCTCGGTCATGCCGCCCTGATACTTGTTGGTATAATCGTAAAAGCCC
The DNA here is from genome assembly GCA_045603085.1 of Eubacteriales bacterium. GTDB lineage: Bacteria > Bacillota > Clostridia > Oscillospirales > CAG-272 > SVQP01. The sequence goes on from JAZULL010000088.1 coordinate 7,988, forward strand.
TGCTTGGGAATGATCTCGATCGCGGGCAACACCTCACCGGCCAAAATTCCCACGGTCAGCTCCCTGCCAATGATCCGCTTCTCGACCAGCACGTATCTTTCATACCCTGCCGCGGCATGAAGAGCCGCCTGAAGCTCGGATGCGTTATCCACCATCGAAACACCCACGCTTGAGCCGCCCGAACAGGGTTTGACCACGCAAGGGTATCCCACTGCGGCGGGGACGTCCTGCGGCAGCTCGCCTGCCAGATCCACCAGCACCCAAGGGGGCGTGGGCACACCTGCACCCACCAGCATTTTCTTGGAAAGATCCTTATCCATGGCCAGAAGGCTGCCCACGTAGCCCGATCCCGTATAGCGGATGCCAAAGGAATCCAGCGTGGCCTGCAGCTGGCCGTTCTCGCCCATATCCCCGTGCAACGCCATGAACACCACGTCGGCATATTTGCAAAGCGGGATCACATTCGGGCCCACCTTGGCGTCACCGTTGCCGCTCTCGCGCTTGAGTGCCTCCAGATCGGGCACGCTGGTGGTTACGCTATGGGGCTTATAGGGAGTGGTAACAAAGCACTCGTCCGGCCCTTTTTCGGAAAGCCGGATGCCAAGATATACGTCAAGTAAGCAAACTCTATGCCCGCATCTGATCAGCGCATTGGCGATCAGCGAGCCCGAGGTCAGCGAAACGTCTCTTTCGGGGGAAAGTCCGCCCATCAATACTACGATATTCAAAATATATGTCTCCTTACGTCAAAAGTCTGTTCTCTTACGAATGCATGCCGTGCGGGGATTGCCGCCAAGATCGCGCTCCACCGTGCAATCAAACCCCAGCGAGTCCGCGAGTGCGCAGATCTGCTCTGCCTGATCGTATCCGATCTCAAACAGCCAGAATCCGCCATTCACCAGCACGTGCTCACTCTGCTGCAGAAAATGCTTGTAAAAATTCATGCCGTCCGCACCGCCGTCCAATGCTGCCTGCGGCTCGTGCGCAAGCTCGGGGGCAAGCTCGTTTGCCACCACCTCGGTGGGAATATAGGGAGGATTGGACAGTATACAATCGAATTTTTGATCAAATCTGCCCTCCAGCGGTAAAAGCAGGTCGCAAAGCAGATATTCTGCGCGCTTCCCCACACCGTTGGCCTCGCAATTGTGCTGTGCCAGAGCCAGCGTGCGCTCGAATACGTCCACCAGCACGGCCGTGGTATCGGGTCGGTACGCGAGCACCGCGGTGGCAATGCAGCCGCTGCCCGTACAGAAATCGGCAAAGTGCGCGCCCTTGGGCATTTTTGCAATGGCGCGCTCGCACAGCACCTCGGTATCGGGTCTGGGGATCAGGCAATCGGGGCTGACCGAAAACGGCAGACCAAAAAACTCCCACTCACCCAGAATATACTGCAGGGGCTCTCTGCCCTCTCGCCGCACAACTGCCTCTTGCAGCTCGGGCGAGGAAAAATCCTCGCGCCTGCGAAACACCAGCTCGGCCGCGCCAACACCGCAATAATGGCTAAGCAACAAAGCCGCCTCGCCCTCGGGATTCTCGATTCCCACGTCTGCAAGACGCTCGCATATTTCAAAAAACGTCACGGCTCTGTCTCCTTTTTGGCAAGTCTCTTTACATTATAGCATACTTTGGCGCGGATGTGTGCTGTTTTTTTCACTTTTTTGCAATTTTGCGAGAAAAATGTGAAGCATTTGAAAATTGTTTGCCAACGCAATAAAAAAACGGGGTTTTCAAGAAAAAAGTACTTGATTTTTGCACGGTTTTGCTGTATACTGTACGTAGAGTAATATTTTTTCACGGAGGTACGATCCATGGAACAGAAGAATAAAACCAACGTTTGGAAGATCGTCTTGATCTCGCTGGCTGTTGCCGCTGTTGTAGGCGCGGGCATTTTTGTTGTCGTTAAGCTGATCAAGAAAAAGAAGGCTAAAAAGCACGTTGTGCTGGAATGGGATGATGAGGATGCATTTGAGAAGTGCATGAACGGTCAGGGTGACTGCGAAATCGTTGTCATCTCCGACGAGATCTGATCACAAATCAAAGCTTTGGGAGCTGTCTGTCCGACAGCTCCCTATTTTTTTTTGTATTTTTTCAAAAGCCTATTGACAGCGTAACATTGTTATGCTATAATGACATCGTAACATTGTTACGCCGGAGGACGTATGGAACAGGAATTGATCTCAAAAAAAGAGCTTCTTGAACGCTACCGCATCTCTTACGGCGCGCTCTACCGATGGAAGCGCAAGGGGCTGATCCCCGAGGATTGGTTTATCAAAAAATCCACGGTCACGGGCCAGGAAACATTTTTCCCCAAGTCTCTGATCTGCGAGCGCGTGGAGCTGATACAAAGCCAGAAGGATGACCTGTCGCTGGATGAGCTGGCAGGACAGTTTCATCAGGATGCAAAAAAACAGACAACGTTGACAATCAAAACCGCTTATGGTGACCGCACCTTTTCCCTTTCCGACGTGCAATCGATTGTGCTGGATAAAGGAAACGGAGAGATTGTTGATCTGACAAATTTGATTAAATAAGGAGAAGCATGTATGGATATGCATATTTCGGGAAGCGGAAAAATCCCCGCAGGAGAGTACGATGCGATCAGAATCAGCGGAAGCGGCAGCCTGCACGGGTTGGTTCGCTGTAACAGTATGTCTGTTTCGGGCTCGGTACACGGCGAAACACTTTATTGCAAAGAAAGCGTCCGAATTTCGGGCAGTGCACATTTTTCGGGTGAAGTGACAACTGCTGATCTTGTCATTTCAGGCTCTGCTCATACCCAAGGCAGCGTTACAGCTTTGGGCGAGGTCAAGTTGTCCGGAGGCATTAATTGCGAGAGAAATCTCAAGGCAGGGACACTGATCGTGGCCGGTGGGATCAACGTTGGAGGTGACATCGAAGCCGAAACGGCACGCATGCACGGCGGCATCTGCTGTCCAGGCTTGCTCAACGCCGAAGAAATTGAGATCGAGACAGACGGTCACACAAAGATCGGCAGTATTGGCGGCAGTAAGATCGTAATCACCAAGAAGAACGGCAAAAGCGGCAAAAAGCGGCTTGCTCTGTTCTCCAAAATTTCCGGAAAGCACCACGTGACGCAGATCGAGCAAGCCATCGAGGGCGACGATATTGCCATTGAGAACGTGACCTGTCCCCGTGTTTCGGGACGCGTTGTGGCCATTGGCGAGGACTGCGAGATCGAGGTTTTGCAGTACAGCGAGAGCTATGAGATTCATCCCAAGGCAAAGGTTGGCAAGATCGAAAAAATCTGACACTCGATAAAAAAACGCAGGGACGACCGACGGTCGCCCCTGCATTTTTACAATTTACTGTAATTTTTCGTTGGTTTTTCTATTTCTTGTTATATTATTTACCAAAATTATGCCCCTCCGAGCAGCTCGCGCAATCTCTCCATGATCTTTTTTTCCTCTCTGGACACCTTGACCTGCGACAGCCCCAGCACCGATGCGACCTGCTGCTGGGTCATGTTTCGCCAGTATCTGAGCAGTACGATCTTGCGCCAGAGCGGGTCAAGCTGGCCAATCGCCTGCGAAAGCGCGAGCTTGTCCAGCATGCGATCGGTCTCGTCTGCGCTGTCGCGATCGGGGAGCGTCCCCTCCAGCGTCAGGCCGCCGTCATCGTATACCGTCTCGGACAGCGAAGCAACCGGTGAAAGCGCGTCCATCGCCACCGCCGCATCCTCGACGCTGACGCCGCATCGCGCGGCAAGCTCGCCGATGGAGGGGTCGCGTCCGCTTTCGCTCATGATGCGATTGCGCTCGCCCAGCAGCACCGCGCCAATGCGCTTATATTCCCTGCCCACCTTGATCGGCCCGTCGTCTCGCAGATGCTTGCGGATCTCACCCACGATCAGCGGCACGGCATAGGTGGAAAAGGCCGTCCCCCGCTCTACCTCAAAGCTGCGGATGGCCTTGACCATGCCGATCGTACCGATCTGCACCAAGTCCTCGTATTCGGTGCCGCGATCCTTGAATTTGAGAGCAACGCTGCGCACCAGCGCCATGTTGTCCACAACAAGCCGCTCCAACGCCTGCTCGTCCCCCTGTGCGGCGAGTACCAGCAGTTCTCTGTTCTTTTCAATACGTTCCTGCGGTGTTAAAGTTTCGATATTTCTCACCCCTTAACGTGTTCTATGTAGCGTTAACCGGAAATATCGAGATCACTCAGCATCTTGACCATGGTCACGGTCGTTCCCTTGCCCGGCTTGGAGGACACGCGGACGCCGTCGGTAAAGCTTTCCATGACCGTAAAGCCCATACCGCTCCGTTCCCCCGCCGCATCGGTGGTGAACAGCGGCCGGCGCGCCTGCTTGACGTCAGCAATCCCGCAGCCCTTGTCCGCGATCTCGATACGGACGATCCTGCCCTCACACAGCTTGACCGTCATGCGGATCACGCCAAGCGCGTCGCGATATCCGTGCACGATGCAGTTTGTGACCGCCTCGGACACAGCACATTTGATGTCCGCCAGCTCTGTGGCGGTGGGATCAAGCTGAGAGACGAATGCGGCGGCCGCGGCACGCGCCATCCCTTCATTGACCGAGAGTGAAGGCAGCTTGATCTGCATTTTGTTGACCACCTTGGCGTTGAATTTATTTGACTTCATTTGAGCACCTCCTTTCTGACACGGCGTCCGCGCGGCTTTTCCTGCACACCCGCGGCTGATCTGATGGCATCCTTGCGCTCAATGCGAACAAGGCGCTCCAGCCCCGCCAGCTTCATAACGCGCTCAACACCGGGGCACGGATCGCAGACCACCACGTCCCCACCGATCTCCTTCATCAGCGCATAGCGACCCATAATCAGACCAAGCCCCGAGGAATCCATGAAATCCACAGCCGAAAGGTCGAGATACAGCCGCTTGGGGCGAATTTTATAGAGGAGCGAATCCATACCGGCACGGATCGCCACTGCGCTGTGGTGATCGATATCGCCATTGATCTTAATACGGAGGAAATAACCGTTTTCCTCATAAGTAAACGTTGCTCTGCCCATGTTACGTCCTTTCTTTTTTGATAGATCTATCATAGCATGTCCGAAATAAAAAAATCGTCGCACCCTGTCGGGCACGACGAAAAAGTTTTGCAAAAAGGGCTGTCGCAAATGCGACAGCCCTTACAAATTTTTACCGGGGATCCTCCGGTCGTGGGAATGTTTCGATTACAAGGCGTACATAGGAACAACGCAGTAATCGGAAGAATTCACCGACCGAGTTTACTCGGCCTTTTTAGCTTCCTCAATTACCTTCTGCGCAATATTCGCAGGAACCACGTCATAGCCGGTCACTTCGAACTCGAAGGATGCACGGCCCTGGCTCATTGCACGCAGGTCGATGGGGTAAGAAACCAGCTCGGACTTGGGAGCTACAGCCTCAACAACCGTGTAACCGGGCTTGCCCTCTGCAGGGTTCATACCCATAACGTTACCGCGGCGCTTGGGAATATCACTCATAACGTCACCAACCATGCCGTCCGGAACGGTGATGAACAGGCTGCCAACGGGCTCAAGCAGTACGGGAGCGGACAGCTCAAGGCACTTCTTGTACGCCAGGTTAGCGGCGGTACGGAAGGAAAGCTCATCCGAGTCAACTGCGTGGTAAGAGCCGTCGTACAGCTCTGCCTTAAGGTTGACCATGGGATAACCTGCAACGCCCTTCGCCATTGCATCCTGCAGGCCCTTTTCAACTGCGGGAATGAAGTTCTTGGGAACGGAACCGCCAACGGTTGCATCGATAAAGGTCAGGCCTTCCTCATCGCCGGGAGCGAATCTGATCTTAACGTGGCCGTACTGACCGGAACCGCCGTTCTGCTTCTTGTGCTTACCTTCAACGTCACACTTCTTGGTGATCTTTTCACGGTAAGCGATCTTGGGAGTATCCAGCTTGATCTGTACGCCGAACTTGCCCTTCATCTTGGCAGCCAGCACGCTCAGGTGCATATCACCCAGACCGTAGATCAGCATCTGCTTGGTCTCGGGGTTGTTTTCATACTTCAGAGTCAGGTCTTCCTCGGTCATTCTTGCGATAGCCTGGGAGATCTTGCTCTCGTCCTTAGCGGTTGCGGGCATCATAGCCTGGCACATGTAAGGATTGGGGTACTTGGTAGCAGCGTAAGCCTTGCCGCCTGCAGCCAGCGTGTCGTTGGTGTTGGTGTCGGACAGCTTTGCAACCATACCGATATCACCGCAAGCCAGCTCGTCAACCTCGGTCTGCTTGTTACCCTTCATAATATAGATGTGCGCCATCTTTTCCTGCGCATCGCTGGTCAGATTGGTCAGCACCATATCTCTCTTCACGCAACCGTTCATAACCTTGAACAGAGACATCTTGCCAAGGAACGGGTCAGCGATGGTCTTGAATACGAACAGAGCGGTCTGACCCTCAACGTCGATCTTGACCTCTTCGCCGTCAGAGAGCTTTTCAACCTTCTTAGCGGTGTGTCTGGGGAAGGAATCCACGATAGCGTCCATCAGAGCAACAACGCCCCACAGTCTGGTAGCTGCGCCGCAGAATACGGGAGTGATGGTACCGTCGATAATACCCTGATGCATTGCCTCAAGAGACTCTTCCTTGGTGAATTCTTCGCCGTCGAAGAACTTCATCATCAGATCGTCGGAGGTGCCTGCAAGTGCTTCCTTAAGTACTTCCTGATATCTCTCGGCGTTTGCCTCGAGCTCAGCGGTCATGGGAGTTTCGGTTCTCTTGCCGCTGTCATCGTAAACGTAAGCCTTCATGTCGATCAGGTCGATCATGGTGATATCCTTACCGTTCTTACCAACGGGAATGAATACGGGGCACAGAGAGTTGCCGAACCTTTCGTGCAGCTGTGCAAAGGTCTTATTGAAGTGTGCATCCAGATCGTCGCACTTGTTGATGAAGAATGCCTTCGGGATACCCATAGCACAAGCCTTATCCCATGCCAGCTCAGTACCGACCTCAAGACCTGCCTTACCGTCAACCATGATCACTGCGGCATCAGCCACACGAACTGCCTGATTGACTTCGCCCTCGAAATCGAGGTAGCCGGGAGCGTCGATCACGTTGATCTTGATATCTTTCCAGAAAACGTGTGCCAGGGACGCGGACAGCGAGAAGCCTCTTGCCTTCTCTTCTGCGTCAAAGTCGCATACGGTGTTGCCGTCGGTGGTCTTACCCATACGGTCAACGCCGCCGGATACGTACAGCATAGACTCTGCCAAAGAGGTCTTGCCCGAGCCGCCGTGGCCCATCAGAGCAACGTTTCTGATCTGCTTGGTGTTAAAAGTAGCCATGATTGTGTTTCCTTGTTTCCCTTTTTCCCGACTAGCCGTACGGGAGCCGAACCGAATTGCCCGTCGGTGATGCATTTTCGCATCTTTCGCCAAAGCTCGCCTCGCAAGATTTGTATCTTGCTTCGGTTCGCTTTAACAAAATCTATCAAAAATGCATTCGCCGACGGGTGCGAGCAGTTTTGACGGAGCAGATTTATTCGAGCCCAAGAGCTCTTCCCGCAGGACATACAGGCGGAATTTCCAAGGGAAGAGATGCAGGGATCGGAAAAATCTGCCCGTCAAAACCAACTTGGTTCGACTTCCGTACGGCTATGCCGGGACGAGGGATCCTTTCCTTGAGATTTATTGCAAAACGAAATGTTTTTCATGTGCAAATATGCCTATATTTATACAGCATACTATTTTATTATACAGCACCAAAAACCATTTTGCAAGACGTCTTCTTGATTTTTTTGCAAAGAGGGCGTAAAAATTACGCCCTCTTTTTTATTCACTTTTCACAAAATCATTGAATATTGAAAAGTTTTTTCGCATTTTGTGCCGTAACTATGGCCACCTGCTCGTATGCAACACCGTGCAGCTCTGCTTGCATTTCGGCCACCAGATGCATGTGCCCCGAATGGTTGATCCGACCGCGGAAAGGATGCGGTGTCAGGTAGGGACAGTCGGTCTCCAAGAGCAGTCTGTCAAGCGGCACGGACCGTGCGGCACGTCTGACCTTTTCGGCATTTTTGAAGGTGACAGGACCGCCAAACGAGATATACCAGCCCAGCCTCAGAAGCTCCTTTGCCATCTCGTCGCTGCCCGAATAGCTGTGGAACACACCGCGCACGCCCGGAAACTGCTTGACCAAGGCAAGACAGTCGCCGTGCGCCTCGCGGTCATGGATAATGACCGGCAGATCAAGCTCACGCGCCATTCGCATCTGGCGCGAGAAATACTCGTACTGCAGCTCCTTATTGACCGGCTGCCAGTAGTAGTCAAGGCCGATCTCGCCGATGGCCACGATCTTGTCGCGGCGGCGGATCTCGGGATCGGAAAGTTGACTGTAGAGCTCACCGAGCACGGCATCGGGCGAGACGTCAAGATGCTGACAGTCCTCGGGATGAATGCCGATGGCGCACCACATATTTTCATAGCGTGCGGCCTGCTCGATGCATTGGCGGTTGGTGTCGGGATTGGTGCCGACGTTGACCACCCAGCCGACGGTATCGGTCAGCTCGGGCGAGGTCAGCAGCGCATGTGCACCGCCCTCGAGCGTATCGAATTTTTTATCAAAATAATGCGCGTGGGAGTCAAATAGTTTCATTTTTCGAAAAGCCTTTCTCGACAATCAAAAACGGTTTTCGGGGCTGTCGTTTTGCGACAGCCCCGCTGTAATTTTATCGAATTCTTTCGCCAAGAGGCGTATCCTGTGCAAGGAATACCACGCGGACGGTCTCCTCGCCGCTTGCCAGGATCATGCCGTTGGACTCGATGCCGCACAGCGTTGCGGGCTTGAGATTGGCAACCAGAATGATCTTCTTACCGATCAATGCATCGGGCTCGTACCACTTGGCAATGCCCGAAACCACCTGTCTCTGCTCGTAACCGAGGTCAACGGTCAGCTTGAGCAGCTTCTTTGCCTTGGGTACCTTCTCGCAGGTCAGGATCTGCGCCGAGCGAAGCTCCACGTTCATAAACGCATCAATGCCGATCAGCGCGCAGCCCTCGGGCTTCTCCACGGCAGGCAAGGGCGCATTCTTGGCGGCCTCGGCCTCCTGCTCTCTGGCGATCTCCTCCAGCTTCTTCTGCTCGTCGATTCTTGCGAACAGCACCTTGGAGTCGGCAACCTCGCTGCCTGCGACAATGCCGCAGAACTTATCGGCAGTGCCCACGGTCTCAAAGTCACGCGCCTGCGCATTCAGCATATCCAGCACCTCGCCTGCTGTGGTGGGCAGCAGAGGCAGCAGCATGACGGCGCCCCAACGGATAGCCTCGAGCAGGTTATACATAACCGTACCAAGTCTCTCCTTGTTGGCCTCATCCTTTGCCAGCGTCCAGGGAGTGGTCTCATCAATATACTTATTGGCTCTGCCAAACAGGTCAAATACAGCCGCAACAGCGTCGGCGATGTGATAGCTGTCCATGCAGGAAGTATACTTGCCGTAGCACTCGCAGCAAACGCGGATCAGATCCTCGTCGGTCTCGTTATACGCGGCAGGTGCTGTGACCTGCTTTGCGAAATACTTCTTCTGCATGTCAAGAGTACGCTTGACAAGGTTACCGAGGTTGTTGACAAGGTCGGTGTTGTATCTCTTGATGACGTTATCGTAGGTGATGGTGCCGTCAGCGTTGAAGGGCATCTCGGCAAGTGCATAGTGACGGACGCCGTCCACGCCGAAGTGCTCGGCCAGCTTGTCGGCATAGATCACGTTGCCGCGCGACTTGGACATCTTTTCAATGCCCGCGATAAACCAGGGGTGTGCAAATACCTGCTTGGGCAAAGGCAGATCCAGCGCCATCAGGAAGATCGGCCAATAAATAGTATGGAAACGAAGGATGTCCTTACCGATCATGTGCACGTCGCAGGGCCAGAGCTTTTTGAACTGCTCGCTCTGCTCCTCGAAGGACTTGTCGGGATCGTAGCCGATGGCGGTGATATAGTTGGTCAGCGCGTCCAGCCAGACGTAAATGACGTGCTTGGGATCAAAGGTGGGAACGCCCCAGGTAAACGAGGTTCTGGAAACACAGAGATCCTGCAGGCCACCCTCAACCTTAAGGAAGTTGTTGACCATTTCCTTCTTTCTGGACTCGGGCCAGATAAACTCGGGGTTGTCCTCGATGTGCTTGATCAGTCTGTCGGCGTACTTGCTCATCTTGAAGAAGTAAGCCTCCTCGGTCGCCTTGACCAAGTCTCTGCCGCACTCGGGGCACTTGCCGTCGGTCACCTGAGAATCGGTATAGAAGGATTCGTCGGGCGTGCAATACCAGCCCTCGTAGTAGCCCTTATAGATATCGCCCTGCTCGTAAAATCTCTTGAAGATCTTGGTAACGGCTGCTACGTGATAACCGTCGGTGGTGCGGATGAAATGGTCATAGCTGGTGTTCATGCCATCCCAGATGCCCTTGATCTCACCTGCCACGTTGTCCACGTACTGCTGGGGCGAAATACCCGCCTCCTTTGCACAGTTCTCGATCTTCTGACCGTGCTCGTCGGTGCCGGTGCAGAAGAAAACGTCATAGCCGCGCGCTCTCTTATAGCGGGCAACCGCATCGGTCATGATGATCTCGTAGGTGTTGCCGAAGTGCGGCTTTTTGGATGCGTACGCGATCGCGGTCGTGATATAAAACTTAGGTTTTTGTTGATTCATGTCAGTGTCCTCTTGCTTAATCTATGATTTATTTTTTAACTCGTATGTTGTTTTTCGCGGCTATTGACACCGCTTTTTGGGTCATATCGCGCGTTTTCCGCCGACAAAGACGCTCTTGACGGTATAGGCTTCGTCCAGCAAAATCATGTCTGCGCGCTTGCCGGGCGCGATCTCTCCAACCGTTTCAAGCCCCAAGGATTTGGCAGGAGCGAGGGTTGCATTGTAGAGTGCCTGTTCAAACGGAATGCCCGCAAACGCGGCCAGATTCTTAACGCCGTCCAAGAGGTGCAGCGTGCTCCCCGCGATCGCACCGTCGTGGGTGACAGCCTTGCCGTCCTTGACGGTGACCGGCATACCCGCAATGCTGTATTCGCCGTCAGCGCAGTCGGTCGCCTCCATCGAATCGGTGATCAGCACCAGCTTATCCTTTTTGTTTCTGTATGCAAGTGCCACCATCTCGGGCGAGATGTGCACGCCGTCTGCGATCAGCTCGGCAAAGGCGTCCGAGTCGAATGCGGCGCAAACCGCGCCGCCGTCTCTGTGATGCAGGGGCGGCATGGCGTTGAACAGATGTGTAAAGCTGCTCACACCGCGCTCTACGGCGAGCTTAGCCTGCGTATAGGTTGCGGTGGTATGTGCAAGACCCAACGTAGCGCCCTTGGAAAGTGCTCTCGCGGCAAATTGTCCGCTCGTATCCAGCTCGAATGCGGCGCTGACGTGTACCGCGCCCTTGGCTGATGTGATCAGCATTTCCAGCTCGTCGGGATCAAGCTCTGCAAGCAGGCCGGGCGCGTGCGCTCCGCGCTTGGCGGGGTTCAGATATCTGCCCTCCAGATGTATGCCGCGGAAGATACCGCAGTCGGTGCCGCCCATGGCGGCGCAAATACGTTCAATGGCCTGTTGCAGGACGCCAAGCGGCGCGGATGCCAGCGTGGGCATAACGCTCGTCACACCGCCGCGCAGGTAGGCGCGTGACATTTCGGTCAGCTTTTCGGGAGATGCGGAGATAAAATCACCGCCTGCAATGCCGTGCGTGTGCATATCCACCAAGCCGGGAGCAAGATACATGCCACAGCCGTCCACGACCTCTGTGTCGGGCGCGACGTCAGGCAGCTCACCCTCGGAGTACACACCGCAAATCACGCCGTTCTCGACGTATACCGCTCCGGGCGCAAAGCGCATAGTGCCGCTGTGATATACGTTTACGTTTTCAAGCAACAAATTCACAGCAATATACCTCCCCAGCATAATTTTCCATGATCATTATAGCAGAGTTTTCTCTGTTTTACAAGAGGATTTACACAAATTTGTGCGAAAAGTTATTTTTTTGTAAATGATCCGCCAAAGCCCTCAGATCCTGAGCAAAACCGTCCCGAAAGTGCTTTTGGGCGGTTTGACCAACAACTGTTGCAGACCTACGACAAAACCCGTTTTTTTGATTGTTATTTTTTTGTCATTTCGTTGTTAAAAATTTAACCGGACGATTTGGAATCATATAATTAAATGTAGGAATTTTATCATTTTTTACGGTAAATTTTGACAAATTTTTGTCAGTGGTAATTTTCCATAAAAATGACCGACAAATTTTATGAATTTTTCGGAAATAAAACTTTCAGCATATATATTGCAATTATCTGCTATCTTTGATATAATATATCTTGAATAAGATTTATTTAATCCTGAGGAGGAATTTCTATGAAGATTCTGGTCGTCAATGCCGGAAGCTCGTCGCTCAAGTATCAGCTTTTTGATATGGACGAGAATCTGGTGCTTGCCAAAGGTCTTTGCGAAAAGATCGGTCTGAGCGGCGCGATCACGCACAAGCGTCCCGGCAAGGCAACTTATGAGGCGGACTACCCCATGCCCACTCACAACGAAGCCATTGCTCTGGTGCTTAAGCTGCTGACTGATGCCGAATGGGGCGTCATCGCAGACATCAGCGAGATCTCCGCTGTCGGTCATCGCTTTGCACACGGCGGCAAAATCAAGCAGTCCTGCATCCTTGGTGATGAAGAGATGAACTACATCGAATCCATCATCCCCATCAACCCTTTGCACGGACCTCCCGCAATCAAAGGAGTCAACGCATGCAAGGCGCTGATGCCCGGTGTTCCCATGGTTGGCGTATTTGATACGTCCTTCTACAGCACCGTTGAGGAAAAGGCCTACATTTACGCACTTCCCTATGAGTGGTACGAGAAGTACGGCGTGCGCCGTTACGGCTTCCACGGCACCTCCCACCGTTACGTTGCTGCCGAGGCCGCAAAGTTCGTGGGTAAGCCTATCGAGGAGCTCAAGATCGTTACCTGCCACATCGGCTCCGGCTCTTCCATCTCCGCCGTCAAGTACGGCAAGGCTGTGGATACCTCCATGGGCTTCACTCCCCAGGAAGGTCTGCCCATGGGCACTCGCTGCGGCACCATCGACCCCTCTATCATCGAATACATCTGCACCAACTCCGGCATGAGCGTTAAGGAAGTCAACGACGCGCTCAACAAGAAGTCGGGCTTGCTGGGCATTTCCGGCGTTTCCAACGACGCGCGCTACGTCTGGGATGCAGCAGAGGCCGGTGACCACCGTTCCCAGCTCGCGCTTGACGTGCTTGCACACAGCGCAAAGAAGATCATTGGTTCTTACGCAGCAGTCATGAACGGCGTGGACGTGATCGTCTTCACCGCAGGCATGGGTGAGAACGACTCCCGCATCAGAGAGCGCATCGCGACCGATATGGAGTATCTTGGCGTGGAATTCGACAAGGACGCCAACAAGAACTTCCCTCGCGGCCAGAACTGCGAGATCTCCGCAAAGGGTTCCCGCACCAAGGTGCTGGTCATCCCCACCGACGAGGAGTTCATGATCGCCAAGGACACCGCCGCACTGGTCAACTAAACCGGTTCCCCTTCGGCGCCTGTCCGTGGCGCTGACCCGAAATATAAAATAATTTTATTGAAAGGATACACAAAACAATGGCTCAATCACCCTTTGAAATCAAAAAAGAAATCTGCGACATCGGTAAGAGAATTTACGATCACGGTTTCGTAGCAGCAAACGACGGTAACATCTCCGTTAAGGTAGGCCCCAACGAGTACTACTGCACTCCCACCGGCGTATCCAAGGGCTACATGACTCCCGACATGATCATCCGTATCGATGGTGACGGCAACAAGATCGACGGCAGACTCAACCCCTCCTCCGAGATCAAGATGCACATGAGAGTCTACAAGGAAAGACCCGACGTTAACGCAGTTGTTCACGCTCACCCCCCTGTAGCTACCGCTTTCACGGTTGCCGGCGTAGAGCTTGACCAGTACATCCTGCCCGAGGCTATTCTGACCATCGGTAACGTTCCCACCTGCGATTACGGTATGCCCTCCACCATGGAGATTCCGGATTCCCTGATGCCCTACATCCAGAAGCACGACGCATTCCTGCTCAAGAACCACGGTGCTCTGACCGTCGGTAACACTCTGCTGCGCGCTTGCTTCACCATGGAAGAGGTTGAGTTCAACGCTAAGATCAACCTGTACGCTCGCCAGATCGGTGCAGGCGCTAACAGCCGTATCGACGAGATCTCCTGCGAAGAGCTCGAGAGACTCATGGAGCTGCGTAAGAAGATGGGTCTGCCCGGCAAGCACCCCGGCTGCCAGAAGTGCAAGAATCTCGGCACCCCTAACTGCCGCTGCAAGGACAACGTAAAGGGCGCTGCTGACTGCGCTGACGCTGCTCTGGTCGCTGAGATCACCAAGAAGGTTCTCGCTTCTCTGGGTAAGTAATTCTTCCCGGACGAAGAATTTACCGAAAGGAGAGTAAGAACGGTGGCTATTAATTTAACCGAAGCGCAAATTGCTGAAGTTGTTTCCAAGGTACTGGCCGAGGTCAAGTCCCCCGCTTCTGGCTCCGATAAGGAATGGGACAGCACCCAGTATCACGGCAGACGCCTGATCGGTGTTTTCGACACCATGGAAGAGGCGATCGCCGCAGCTGAAGCAGGCTACAAGGCCATTCGTGCCATGAGCGTTGCGCAAAGAGAAAAGCTGATTACTACAATTCGCGAGTATACTCGCGCTGAAGCTCCCGCCATGGCGGCTCTCGGTGTTGCCGAGACCAAGATGGGTCGCGTGGAGCATAAGGTCGCAAAGCACGTTCTGGTTGCCGACAAGACCCCCGGTACCGAGGATATCGTTGCCGAGGCCAAGACCGGTGACTGCGGCCTGACCCTGACAGAGCGTGCCCCCTTCGGTGTCGTTGGTGCGATCACCCCCTCCACCAACCCCTCCGAAACCGTCATCTGTAACTCTATGGGCATGATCGCCGCCGGCAACGGCGTCGTATTCAACCCCCACCCCGGTGCCATCGCGACCTCCAACTACGCCGTTGACCTTGTCAACCGTGCAGTTCACGCCGCAGGCGGCCCCGAGATCCTGGTCGCTTCCGTAAAGAAGCCCACCCTGGACACCGCAAACGTGATGTATCAGCATCCCGCTATCCGCCTGCTGGTCTGCACCGGCGGCCCCGGCGTTGTCAAGGCAGTTCTGGCTTCGGGTAAGAAGGCGATCGGTGCAGGTGCGGGTAACCCCCCTGTTATCGTTGACGACACCGCTGACATTGAAAAGGCAGCCAAGGATATCATCGACGGCTGCACCTTCGACAACAATCTTCCCTGCATTGCCGAAAAGGAAGTCTTCGTCTTTGACAACGTCGCTGACAGACTGATCTCCGGCATGCTCAAGAACGGATGCTACAAGCTCACCCGTGCACAGGCAGACGCGCTTGTCAAGGTCGTGCTGGACGAAAAGACCAATCCCAAGACCGGTAAGACCTCTTTGGTGGTCAACCGCGATTGCGTAGGCCGTGACGCCCGCGTCATTCTCGCCAAGATCGGCATCAACGTCGGTCCCGAGATCCGCTGCGCCATTGCCGAGGTTGATTTCAACCATCCTTTCGTGCAGGAAGAGCTTATGATGCCTATTCTGGGTATCGTCCGCGTCAAGGATATCGATGAAGCGATCGATCTGGCGGTCAAGGCTGAGCATGGCAACCGTCACACGGCTCACATGCACTCCAAGAACATCGACAACCTTTCCAGATTCGCAAAGGCTGTTGAGACCACCATTTTCGTAAAGAACGCGCCCTCTTACGCGGGCATCGGCTTGGGGGGCGAGGGTCACACCACCTTCACCATCGCAGGTCCTACCGGCGAAGGTATCACTTCCGCAAGAAGCTTTACCAGACTGCGCCGCTGCGTCATGGCCGATCATTTCAGAATTATCTAAAATACGCAGAAAGGAAAGAAACAACATGGACTATTCTGCTTCTCAGATTGAAAGCATTGTCCGTCAGGTCCTTGAAGGCATGAACGGCGGCGGTCAGAAGCATGATTGCAAGTGTGGCGGCAACTGCAAGTGCGGTGGTCACGGCCATCACGGTGCAATTCCCACGACCGCTCACGTTGCTCTTCTGACCGGCGAGAAGAAAATTGAAGTAAAAGAATACCCCATCCCCACGCTGGGCGATGACGACATCCTCGTAAAGGTCGAGGGTGCAGGTATCTGCGGTACCGACGTTCACGAGTGGAAGTCCGACCCCTTCGGTCTGATCCCCGTAACGCTTGGCCACGAGGGCACGGGTGAGGTCGTCGCTGTCGGCAAGAACGTTAAGTTCGATACCGCAGGTAAGCCGATCGGCGTTGGCGACAAGATCGTAACCTCGGTTATCAGCTGCGGCGAATGCTTCGCATGCCGCATGGTTCCCGGCAGAACCAACCTCTGCGACAAGCAGGGCGTATTCGGTCTGATCGGTGACAAGCCCGACGACCACCTCAACGGTTGGTTCGCAGATTACATGGTCATCAAGGGCGGCCGTGGCGTGACCTACTTCCAGGTCAACGACCTCAACCTTAACCAGAGAATGCTGCTTGAGCTGGCTTGCGTTTGCGTACACGCTCTGGAGCGTGCACAGTCCACCGGCCTGATCAAGTTCGGCTCCAAGGTCCTCCTGCAGGGCTGTGGCCCTGTCGGCCTGATGATGATCTGCGTACTGCGTGCAGCAGGCGTCAACCACATCATCGCAGTAGACGGTAACGAGGACCGTCTGAAGTTCGCTCAGAAGCTGGGTGCTAAGACCACCGTATGCTTCCGCAGACCCGATGAGGACACTCTTGAAAAGAGAGTTGCCAAGGTCAAGGAGGTTGCCAACGGCGTAGGCGTTGACTTCGCATTCCAGTGCACCGGCGCTCCCGTGGCTGCTGCTGATATCTTCAGCTACATCCGTCGCGGCGGCGGTATGTGCGAGATGGGCTTCTTCGTCAACAACGGCGAGTACTCCATCAACCCCCACTTTGCAATGTGCAACAAGGAAATCAACATCGTAGGCTCCTGGGACTACAGCGCCGAGGATTACCCCACGACCATGGCTTTCCTGCACCAGTGCAAGGAAATGAACATTCCGATCGAAGATCTGATCACTCACTCCTTCCCGCTTGATAAGATGAACGAGGCAATGGAAACCAACGTTGCTCAGAAGGGCATCAAGATCTGCTACATTGCAGACTGATAAGGAGTTGACAGTATGGCAGCTCTCGGAATGATCGAGGTATACGGCTTTACGACTTCCATCATCGTTGCCGACGTTGTGGCAAAAACGTCCGACGTCAAGGTGGTAGCCATTGACCGTAACAAGCCCGCCAACGCAGATAAATGCGAGGTGCCGCTGGTTATGGTTGTCAAGTTCATGGGTGATCCTTCTGCTGTCCAGGCAGCTCACGACAGAGGCGTGGACGAGGCTAAGAAGAGAAACTTGTATATTACATCCAAGATCATCGCAGGACTTGATCCCTCGGTTGAGTGGTTCGCTCACCTGACCGCAACGGGTCGCGATAAGCTCCGTTACCCCAAAACTGCAAAAGCTACGGAAGCTCCGGCTACCGAGGAAGCGCCGGCGGCTCCCAAGAAAACTTCCTCGAAGAAAAAAAGTTAAATTTTAAAAAGGAGATAACAAATTATGAAACTCGCACTTGGTATGGTTGAGACCAGAGGTCTCGTAGCTGCTATCGAAGCAGCTGATGCAATGGTTAAGGCTGCTAACGTAACTCTGATCGGCTCCGAGAAGATCGGTTCCGGCCTGGTAAGCGTCATGGTTCGTGGCGACGTCGGCGCTGTAAAGTCTGCTGTTGAAGCAGGCGGTGCTGCTGCTTGCCGTCTTGGCGAAGTTGTCGCTACTCACGTTATTCCCGCTCCTCACGACGATGTTGAGCTGCTTCTCCCCAAGCTGGGCTAATTAATTACCCAAACACACAAAGGTACTTAAATCATGGAAGCAATCGCGTTGCTCGAGGTACAGGCGATGGTGTCTGCCATCGTAGGTCTTGACGCAATGGTCAAGGCTGCCAACGTAAAACTGATTCATGTCGAGAAACGCCTGGGTGGCAGACTTGTCACGGTTGTGGTTGAAGGCTCGGTATCCGCTGTCACTGCGGCAGCGGAGGCCGGCGCCAAGGCCGCGGCAGAGGCTGGCAACGTCAAGCTCTGTGAGGTCATTGCCCGCCCCCATCCCGACATCATGAAGTTTTTAAAGACCGATTCCCTTTAATTTACGGGAACGGCACAAACAAAAGTTTTTAAAAAATAAAAAATAATATTTACACATTTTAGGAGGATTTTAAAATGGAAGCTCTTGGTATGGTTGAAACCAGAGGTCTTGTTGCTGCTATCGAGGCA
>JAZULL010000089.1:0-1837 GCA_045603085.1 Eubacteriales bacterium
GGATATTTATTTCTATATCAATAGCCCCGGCGGCTCTGTAACTGCAGGCATGGCTATCTATGACACCATGAAGTTCATTCGCTGTGACGTGTCCACCATTTGCATCGGCCTTGCAGCCAGCATGGGTGCATTCCTGCTCTCCGCAGGTACCAAGGGCAAGAGAATTGCCCTGCCTCACAGTGAGATCATGATCCACCAGCCTAGTGGCGGTGCAAGAGGTCAGGCAAGCGATATCAAGATTCAGGCCGATCTGATCCTGCGCACTCGCAGAACGCTCAATGAGCTTCTGGCTGAGCACACCGGCCAGACAGTTGAACAGATCGAACAGGACACCGAAAGAGACCATTTCATGACCGCCGATGAAGCACTTGCTTACGGTATTGTTGACCAGGTAAAGAAGCACCGCGGCGAGGACAAGTGAGGTAGTGCGAATGTCTAATTCCCATAACGGGTCTCGCAAGGGTGCGGGCTCCGATGCTCCCTTTTGCAGCTTTTGCGGCAGACACGAGAGCCAGGTAAATTTCCTGATCTCGTCTCCCACAGGAGCATATATCTGTGATTTTTGCGTGGAGGCCTGCAGCGAATCGATCGAGAGCACCTTGTCTCCCTCAATCGATCTTGGCAAGCTTTCTATGACCACTCTGCCCAAGCCTATGGATATCAAAAAGGCCCTGGACGAATACGTCATCGGACAGGACGACGCAAAGGTTGCACTTTCCGTAGCTGTTTATAATCACTACAAGCGTGTACTCTCCAAAAGCGCAGCTCCCCGCTCTAAGCGTGCCAAGGCACGTCATAGTCAGGAGGATGCCGTTGAGCTCCAAAAGAGTAACGTACTGCTGATCGGTCCCACCGGTGTCGGCAAGACCTATCTGGCGCAAACGCTGGCAAAGACTCTGCAGGTTCCCTTCGCAATTGCCGATGCCACAACGTTGACCGAAGCTGGTTACGTTGGCGAGGACGTTGAGAACATTCTGCTCCGTCTGATTCAGGCGGCTGACTACGACGTTGACCTTGCCGAGCACGGTATAATTTATATTGATGAGATCGATAAGATCTCGCGTAAGAGCGAAAACAGATCCATTACGCGTGACGTTTCCGGCGAAGGCGTTCAGCAGGCCCTTCTGAAAATACTGGAAGGTACCGTTGCAAACGTTCCTCCTCAGGGCGGTCGTAAGCACCCCAACCAGGAATTTATCAAGATCAACACCGAGAACATTCTCTTTATCTGTGGCGGTGCTTTTGACGGTCTTGAAGGTATCATCGGTAAACGTCAAGGCAATCAGGCAATCGGCTTCTGCGCTGACGTACAGAAAAAGAGCGAGCGCCGTGACAACGGAATTTTCCGTGACGTTACTCCGCACGATATCGTCAAATACGGTCTGATCCCCGAGCTGATCGGCAGACTTCCAGTTATCGTTTCTCTTAATGACCTTGACAAGGACGCGCTGTTGCGCATCATCAAGGAACCCAAATCCGCATTGCTCAAGCAGTACGTCAAGCTTTTTGACATGGACAACGTCAAGCTCACCTTGACCGACGACGCACTCGAAGCAATTGCCGAGCTGGCAATCAAGAGAAATACCGGCGCTCGTGGCCTGCGTTCCATTATGGAAAGCGTTATGATGCAGACCATGTTCGAGATTCCCTCCCGCGACGACGTCGCAGAGGTCATCATCCACCGCGGATGCATTGAATCAGGTGATTCTCCCCGTTTGGTGCTCAAACAAGATATGATTCAAGAAGCAAATGCTCCTGCATTAGCCGAATCTGACGAATAACGAATAAAACCTCCGCACGTATAGTGCGGAGGTTTTGTTTATGAGCAACCGCAACC
>JAZULL010000090.1:0-43234 GCA_045603085.1 Eubacteriales bacterium
CATGCAGGGTGCTGACAACATGTTCTTGGTTGACACCAACCGCCGCATCCTTGACACCGTGTGCACCATCGCAGGCAAGACCTACGGCGCTGACGCCAAGGACGACATTTCCATCCGCGTTTGCACCGACCACATCAAGAGCGCCATGTTCATGATTTGCGACGGCGTAATCCCCTCCAACGAGGGCCGCGGCTACGTGCTCCGCAGAATCATCCGCCGCGCTTGCCGTCACGGTAAGCTGCTTGGCATCAACCACGCATTCCTGACCGATCTCTGCGTGGTGGCTATGGAAGAAAACTGCGGTGCTTACCCCGAGCTGACTGCTAAGCACGACTACATTCTCAAGGTTCTCTCGATCGAGGAAAAGCGCTTTGACGCCACCATCGACGCAGGCCTTTCCATCCTCTCCGACCTCTTGCACGGCGCTGTTGCTC
This sequence comes from Eubacteriales bacterium, assembly GCA_045603085.1. GTDB lineage: Bacteria > Bacillota > Clostridia > Oscillospirales > CAG-272 > SVQP01. The sequence continues at coordinate 435 of JAZULL010000090.1, forward strand.
AGAACGCCGACACCATCTCCGGCGAAGAGGTATTCAAGCTGTACGACACCTTCGGCTTCCCCATCGATCTGACCCGCGAAATCGTTGCGGAGTCCGGACTGTCCATCGACGAGGAAACCTTCAAGGTCCTGATGAATAATCAGAAGTCCCGCGCGCGTGCCGCACGCGGCAACATCAGCGGCTGGAGCGAGGCTTCCAAGTCCGCTCTGACTGACATTCCCAAGACCGAATTCACCGGTTATACCGATTACAGATCCACCGCTAAAGTCATCGCAATCCTTGCCGAGGACGCTCCCGTTGACAGCGTATCCGAGGGCGACTGCACCGTCATTCTGGACAGAACACCCTTCTACGGTGAGGGCGGCGGCCAGGTTGGCGATACCGGTACCATCTACAAGGAAGGCGTTCTGCTCAGCGTAACCGACACCAAGAAGACCGACGGCATTTATCTGCATCTGTGCACCGTCAGCGAGGGCGTGCTCTCTGTTGGCGACGTTGTCACCGCAGATATTGCAGACCTGCGCCGCAAGTCTATCAAGCGTAATCACTCCGCATGTCACCTCTTGCAGGCGGCTCTGCGAAGCGTGCTGGGTACGCACGTTGAGCAGGCAGGCTCTTACGTGGACGAATCCCGTTGCCGCTTCGACTTCTCTCACTTCGCAGCTATGACCGAGGATGAGATCCGCAAAGTTGAAATGCTGGTCAACCTGCACATTCTGGCAGCTAACCCCATTGAAAGCGTTGAAACCGATATTGAATCCGCACGTGCCGCAGGTGCTATGGCGCTGTTTGGCGAAAAGTACGGCAAGGTCGTGCGTATGGTCAAGATGGGCGATTTCTCGACCGAGCTTTGCGGCGGTACGCACTGTGACAACACCGGCAAGATCGGTATGTTCAAGATCATTTCCGAGTCCTCTGTAGCTGCAGGCGTACGCAGAATCGAGGCCACCACCGGCTTTGGCGTGCTTGAGCTGCTTGCGCAGAAGGACGCTATGATCAATCAGGTGGCCAAGGAGCTTAAGGTACAGAATCCTGCAGACAGCGCCAAGAGAGTGGCACAGCTGAACGCAGAGCTGGCAACGGCAAAGAAGGAGATCGAATCTCTGAATGCAAAGATCGCAGGCTCCAAGCTGGACAGCCTGTTGGACAGTGCCAAGACTGTTGGCAGCGTTAAGCTGATCGCGGCACACACCGACGGCATGCAGATGGATGCTGTCAGAGCTTTGGCAGACCGAATCAAGGCTGATCACGCCGACACGGTAGCAGTTCTTGCAATCAATGCGGGCGGCAAGCTCAACTTCATTGCCGTTGCAGGCAAGGATGCTGTTGCAGCCGGTGCACATGCGGGCAAGCTGGTCGGTGCAGTTGCGGCCGTGACCGGCGGCAAGGGCGGCGGACGCCCCGACAATGCTATGGCAGGCGGCAATGATGCTTCCAAGATCGCAGAAGCACTTGCAAGCGCAGAAGCAACTCTGGCAAGCCAGTTGAAGTAATCAAATATTCAGCCCCTCGGACGACGTCCGAGGGGCTCTTTTTCACTTCTCACTCTTTAAAATAAGGGCTGTCGCTTTCGCGACAGCCCCATTTTGTTTTGTTTTTTGATTATTCTGCGGTCAGACCGGAACGTTCAATACCCTCAACGAGGTATCTCTGTCCGAACAGGTACAGGATAATCAGCGGTGCGATGATACACAAGCCACAGGTGTTTCTGATCGCTGCATAGTACATACTCTGACCTGCATAGTCGGTCTTGAGCGACTTCGGAATCTCAATGATATCCGGCATCAGTACAGTCTTGGTGGTGGTGAAGAACAGCTCCGTGTAGAAGTTGTCAGTCCACTGCCAGCAGAACGAGAACAGGAATACCGTGATCAGCATGGGCACAGACATCGGCAGAACGATCTGAATGAAGGTTCTGAAGTTGCTTGCACCGTCGATGTACGCGGATTCTTCCAGAGAGTCCGGAATACCGCGGAAGAACTGTCTGAGCATGAAGATATACAGACCGTTCTTGAATGCAAGACCCGTGGCCGACAGAATGATCAGAGGCCAGTAGGTGTTACACAGATTGATACCGTTTGCCCAGGGCAGAATGGTGATCTTGGACAGAATGCCGTCGATCGCCTCGATGCCGACAGACGCGCCACCACTGAAGAAGCTCAGAATTCCGAACAGGTCGAAATAACGGAACTTCATGAACATGGACAGCTCGAGAGTCTGGTGAGGCACGATCATGGTCAGCATAACCAGAAGGAAGATCAGGCCGTTACCCTTGAACTTGTACTTCGCAAAGCCGTAGCCAATGGTAGCACAAATGAATGTCTGGAGCAGGCCGCAGACACCGGAGAGCAGCAGCGTGTTGCCAAATGCTTCCCAGTAGTCCAGCTCGGTGAGAACTGCCTTGTAAATGTCCAGCGTCCAGTTCTTGGGAATCAGACGTACGGTAACGTCAACGAAGTCTTCGGGAGACATGAAGGAGCCTGCGATCTTGGTAAAGAAGGGATACAGTACTACGTAAGCAATACCGACCAGCAGTACCAATCTGAAAATGAACCAGACTACCTTAGTGAGGAAAAAGAAGCTGATGTACTTTTCCTTGAAGCGCGTTTTCGCGTCGGTTCTTTCGAAATCGACCTTGATGCGATTCTTGCTCTCTTTGAGAACCTTGGGTTTATTTTGCATGTTTTGAGCATCCATTCTTCCTCACCTCCTTAATCTCTTCTTTGATAGAATACGTAGGACGAGAAGACCAGTGCAACAACAGATACGATCGCAATAACGATCAGGAAGTACATCCAGGACATCGCACTCGCGATAACGTCACCGTCAGCCTGCGAGCTCTTGATACCCTTGATGAAGGTCATTACCGTGTTGGACTGCGTTGTGAACGCGTCTACGATGGTATACACGCCGTTTACCAGGATCATCGGGCTGATCATGGGGAAGGTGATCTTCCAGAAGGTTTCCCATGCGGTTGCACCGTCAATACGGCATGCTTCATAGATAGCGGGAGAGATCGACTGCAGTGCCGACAGGAAGATCAGCATCTGTACACCGGAACGGTTTACGATATCGTAAATGTCGTTGATCCAGGTGACTGCAGTGGTCATCAGACCGTTACCTATTTTCATGTTTGAGAACAGTCGCTCAATGTCCACCGCCGAGACGATCTCGGTAGCGGCACTGGAGCCTGAGCCGTCGTCAATACCGCCGGCTTCCTCCATGTAGGAGCCCAGAATGTTCTGTGCTTCAACCGTCTGCATCAGACCGGTTGCCAGAATAACGGGAATGAAGAAGATGGCACGGAATACGGCTCTGCCCATCATCTTCTGGTTGAGCAGGACTGCCATGAACAACGAGAAGATGATGATTGCAGGAACGTCAAAGCAGAGTTCCTTGATACCTGCAAGCAGGGTCTGTACAAAGTTGGGGTCCTCGGTCAGTGCGTACAGGTAGTTCTCAAGTCCTACGGGGGTCAGGGAGTAACCGCCGCCCTGCAGGATCGAGATCTTGAAAAAGCTGAGCTTAACCGAGTCGAAAATTACGGGTAAGTAAATCAGTACGAAACCGATCAGGAAAGGTAAAACGAAGTACCAGCCTACGCGAGACTTACGCTTATCCAAGGAGGCGATTTTTCTCTTCTTGGGCGCGGACTTCTTGCTGACTGTGTTCTGAAGCTTTGCGTCATTTGTCATGTTCTACACCTCCCTTTCTTATTTCATGACAACAACGTAGCCGTAAGCGGGAATGGTGTAAACCATCTCATCGTAAACGATGCTTACAGAGAAATTGTTGTAGTTGAGAATAATAGACTTGTAAGGATCAGCGTCTACGCCGTTCTTGCCACCGTAGGTAACAACAACGATCGAGCCTTCCTCAACAGCGTACTTATCAAACGTTTCTTCCTCATCATCCTCGTCGGGACGTACAACGCTGCCAACGGGAGTGATACGGTTGTTGATATCTGCCTCGGAAATGTAATCCTTAACGATACCCTTCAGCTCCTCAAACAGGTCAAGCGCGTCAGCGGTGTAAGAGGTGAAGGAGCTCTGCGTAAAGTCGAGCACAGCGGGCTCTGCGGTATTATCAATACCGTAAGCTGCCTTGATCTTTTCACCGCGCAGGTAAACGATCAGGTTGTTGAGCTCGGTCTTATACAGCTTGGAATAGTCATATACGAAGTGGCACATACGCTCGATCTCGGCCAGCTGCTCCTCAGTCAGAGTTGCCTTCTGCTTCTCTGCCAGCGTGTTTTCTGCTGCGCCTGCCTCGATCTCGGCAAATGCGGTATCGATATAACCGTTGATGTATGCAACGATTTCGGGAACCTCGGCTACGATGGGAGCAAACTTGGTATCGTCTTCCTCGTTCTCTTCGCCGGTGATCTCATTGAGCTTTTCAGCAAGCAGATACTTGAAAATCTCGCTTCTCTTGACCTTAGCTTCACCCGTGTACTCGGAAATCATGCTGTCAACCTCAGCAGTTGCCTCTTCGCTCAGAGTCAGAGCCTTCTTGGTCTCCAGCACGTACTTAGCCTCGATCTGGGCAAACGTTTCATCCAGCTTTTCATTGATGTAAGCTGTGATTGCAGCTACGTCCTCTTCAACGGTATAGGTGTTACCGTCCTTCTGGAATCTGGTCTTGAGAATGGTGAAATCAGTACCGCTGATATACAGATCGGTCAGATCTCTGTATTCCGCTGCTTCCTGGATCAGCTCGGGGAGCATGCCCTCGGTAGCGGAGATCAGCTCAACTGCAGCCTTTGCATTGTCCAGGTGCATCTGAACCTCGTTGAGGCAGGTCTGAGCCTTTGCGTAGTAGTTGTAAATGTTTACGATGTCGTTCAGACGTCTGTTTCTGGTCGTGGTGTATCTGCTTCGTGCAGTTCTGAATGCCAGGTACAGCTGATACTGCTCGTATTCCTCGGTACCCTTTTCGGCATCGGTATACTCAGCATACGCTTCGTAGTTGATCTCGCCACTCTTGAGCAGCTCTTCAAATACCTTGAAGCCGCACTCGTGAGCTACACCGGCTTCCTTGATCAGCTTCTTTTCGTCATCGGTCAGAACGTCTCTGCCACAAACGTGGTCAACGCCCTCAATACCCTCAAGCTCTGCCGTTCCGGTACCGTGGTAGTACTCTTCCAGAGCGGGCAGGTCGCTATATACGAAGGGGATATACATGTCGTTAGCCTGCTTGAAAGCAACTGCTGCATCATCCAGAGATGCAATTGCTGCTTCAGCAGCCTCACGGGCCTGCTTTCTTGCAATGCTGACTGCCTGCTTATCCTTCATAGCAAGCACTTCACCTGCGTTCTCTTCTTCGTAAAGGAACTGGTCAAGCACTGCCTGCAGGTCACTGAGCAGCTCGTCGCTGTCGGGAACACGGGTACCGTTCCAGAACTCGTGATCAATGATCAGCTTATCCTGAACGTCGCCGAGTACGCTGTTGAGCTCGGTATACAGCTCAACTACGTCATCCTTCCAGATGTCGTAACGAACCGAGTAATAGTGGCTGAGCAGGTAGTAATCCTTCAGATTCTGCGTGTTCTGATAGGACAGGATGTAGTAAGGAGCAGCACCGTTTTCCATTGCCTTGAGCATTGCATAACTGATGTTACCTTCCATGTTCATGGGAGAACCTGCGAAGTTGATGTAACCGTGCAGTACAACACCGATGAAGGGTACGGAATGTGCGGAATCGTTACTACGGCTGGAGTCGAGAGATACGTCGATCAGGTGATCGAGGTATTTCCAGGTGAATGCGTTACCGCCTTCGCTCATGACCTGAACCTCTTGACCCTGATTGTTCTCGAGGGAGGAGAGATACTCGAGCGCGGTTGCAACGAATTCCTTGGAGTTCTCGCGGTTGTAAGGATCGTCCTCGTCAAAGTCAGAGTTCAGGGTGTTACCCAGCGTGCTGACGGAAATGCCGTTGACGTTATCATACTTGAGATAGTTGGTTGCCAGCTTCTCATAGAACTTGGAGAAGCTTGCGGGAGAGATTGCCATCTGGTAATGGCTGACGTGCTTCTGCTGAGTTGCAGAATACTCACGGTAGCTTGCATAACGGTCGTCGATGGTCTTGACTGCATGCATGCGGAGGGAGACGCCGTCAAACATTTCCTCATAGTTGATGTAGGAGAAGTCGAAGTCCGGGAAGATACCCAGGTTGCTGTTCTCCTTCTTATTGACCTGGGCAGCGTAGTCTACCAACGCCTGGAAGCCATCCTTGCCACCAACGGACTTTTCCCACTTGAGCTTGGAGGGCACGATGGAATACATACCGCCGTTAGCAAAGCCGGTCAGCTTGAAGTTGATGTTGGTGATACCTGCCTCTGCCAGCTCATCGTACATGGTCTGTACGTTTTCAAAGGTGGTCAGAGGGGTCATAACGTCCACGGGAATGGACATGATTCTCTGAGTGGTTTCCAGAGCACCGAAGGACTCGATATACAGAGGAATATCCTTTTCCAGCTGTTCTGCGGTCAGTCTGGTCAGGTAGCCGCCTCTATCCAGATAATCTCTGTAGGCAAACGCCATGCCCAGCCAAGTAGCTTCATAGTAGTCCTCAACGCCCTTTTCCTCTGCCAGCTCGCTATCAGAGAGCATGACGTAACGGATCTTGTAGTTGCCGACGTACTTTCTTTCACTGACGACGGTCCAGGTGGAGTCGGAGCCTACCGAGATAGAATCCTGCAGGTTGTAGGAGTCACTGGGTCTGGGGTTGAATACCATCTTGACCGAGTTGTAATCACTCAGCGAGCCTGCGTGGAAGGTTCTGATATCGGTCAGAGCGTCGCCCTCTTCCATGATTGCGACGTAACCGCGGTCGATCTCGTGCTTGGTGACCTCAACGGTACTGTTACCGACCAGAGAGCCAAACTGCTGTACCAGCGTGGGAACGGAGTCCTGCGCGCCGGATACTGTAGAGTTGTACTTGTTGATCTGGTCAACAATGTTGCCGGAAAGTCTGGTGGTATCGGCGATCTGCTCGCCGGTTTCGGCATCCTCAGTGTACTTGGTGAAGTCGTAGTAAACAGAGTTCTCAACAACACCGAATACGGGATATCTGATGGCCTGCTGGTAGGTGTCGGTAATGGTATGATATGCATAGTCGTTACCGTAAACCTTGCCGTTAACGTTTCTGGGGTTGGTGGTGTCCAGCGTATCAAACGCGAACAGAGAGCCGGAGCCGTCCGGGAAGAAGGTATAGCCGCTGTATGCGCTATTACCTGCACCCATGTAAGGAAGCACCTGGATGGATTCCAGTGCATAGAGCGACTCGTTGAAGCGGATGCCGTTTGCGGGAAGTCTGACGGTCATGCCGTTTTCATCCAGCGTGTATTCCAGCGACAGCTTGAACAGAGGCGGGTTCTTATCCTGGCTGACGAACTCGGTCAGAGAGTGGTCGTAGTCCAGTTCCTCGTAGGTGTATTCGGGGCAGTAGGTCTTGATCAGACCCTCAACGATATTTCTCTCGTTTTCGGTTGCTTCCATGTGGAATACGTAAACGTCCATCTTCTCAACGATCGGGAAAGCGTCAATCAGCTCAGCGCGTGCACGCTCACTGGTAACGCCGTTCAGAGACTTGAGCAGATAGTAAGCGTCCAGCTTACCATACAGGAATTCACTGATACCGTTTTCCTTTGCGGGACCGGTGATCATCTCAACGTAACGCTCAGCACTGATCATACCGGGAACAAGCTTTCTTGCCTGTTCTCTACCCAGCGTGTACTGAACGCGGATACCGTTCTTAATTCTCTTGACCGTGATCTGGTCCTTCAGAGCTGCCATTTCGTAGCTCTCGAATACGGGAGAAGTATTATTATCGGTATACTGAATGATGATCTGGGAAAGCAGCTGACCCTTGGTCGAATCGGAGCCCTTGGTGGAGGTTGCGATATCGTAAGGGTTGGTGAACAGGATCTCACCTGTGGTGATGTTGCGGTATGCAACCTCACCCGAGAAGGTGTCAACGTACAGCTCGTAGTTGCCCTTAGTCAGGTAGAGCTCCATAGTTGCGAGTTTTTCTTCGGGATTTGTGTAGACCTGCTTGATATAATCAATGGTCTCTTCTTCGCCCGTTTCCGTCTTGTCGTCTGTACCCGTACCGGTGCCGGTGCTCGTATCCTCTTCGGTTGCGGATGCACCGAAGACGCTCAGCACGGTCAGGGAGCTCAGCATCAACATAACAGCTAAGAGCAAAGATATTAATTTGACATGTTTCATATTACCTTTTCCTCCTATCTGTTATGTTACATGCGGTATTGCAGCTCGGTGACGATGTTGGTACCCAGGGAGATCAGCTTGCCAACGAGCGTGGAGAACAGGATTGCGATAAAGATGATGAATACCATACCAATAACCGTACCGAGTATGGTGATCAGGTTCTTGAAGATGGAATAGTCGTGCGTGACCTGCGTGCCGAAGAAGATCAGAACGCCCATCCAAAGGAATGCGATGGTGGTCAGCAGGGTCAACAGCTCGATCTCGGTAGCGATCGCGAAGTTGGAGTAGATGGTTGCGGGAATGACCAGCAGCGGGATAGGCATCATACTGTAAGAGCATGCGATGTAGATATCCTTGAAGCTGCCTTCGCCCTCGAACAGCGTGGTCAGACACCAGTTTGCGGTGACGAACAGGAACAGAGGTACGAGTACCGAGATTGCCTGCGACCAGATGGTGAAATAGCTGCCGTAGGGGTTCATCAGGTAGCCCTGACCGATCGACTGATAGAAGAAGGTCAGTATCACGATGAGGTTGATGGTCACAGCACCGCGCAAAGAGCCGCGACGCTCGTGCTTGAGATCCCAGAAGCCGTCAAACGGATGCAACATAACGTAGAAGGAATACAGCAGCTCCTCCCAGTAAGTACGTCTCTGATCGGCCTTCTTGATTCTCTTGTTGACCTTGGTGATGTACTTTGCAATCAGCACCAGGCCAATGATCAGCGCCAGAATACCAATCAAGAGGAACAGGAAGTAATCGGACATGAATTCCTTTCTGATGTCCTTATAGGAGGTAGACCAGTTGATCGTGTCGTAAGCAGCCTCGAAGTATTCAAGGGATTCCTCGAATTCACCGTTACGGTACATTGCCTGACCGATACCGATGTAAGCTGCGTCGAAGTTGGAGTTTCTCTTGAGCACGTCGGTCCAGAGGTTGATCGCCGTGGAATAATCCTGGCGGTTCTCTGCTGCGATCGCCTCCAGAAGCACGTCGCCGTACTCGGTGCGCTCGAATACCGTAATGCTCTTCTTATCCTTGTCAAGGATCAGCATGGTGTCGCCCTGGTAGCAGATTGCTTCGATGCTGGAGATGTTACCCAGCAGGTTAGCACCCTGGTCACCGAATGCGAACAGAAGGTTACCGTCAAAGTCGTAGGTGTAAATTCTGCTACGCTTTTCGTCGATGATCGACCAGGTCTGCTCAGGACCGCTTGCAACGTCGATCAGACGGGAGACGCCGGTAGGAATATTCTTACTTGCGTCAGTCGACTTGGTGGAGTAGTCAATTTCACCGGAGGGCGGATAGAAGCCGTTACGGCGCATGATCTCGGTACCTGCCTGGTTGAGCAGCTTAACGGGAGCATACTTACCGGTCTTATCCTTACCTCTGATCGAAGCGGCTACAGAGCCCTCGTCGATGGTGGAGGTGGTTACGTAAATGAAGTCGCCGTTGAGCGCGATATTGTTGTACTCGGTTGCCACGTAGGACTCGGAGTTTTCTCTCTGCTCATCGGTCTGGAATCTTCTCCAGATGATCTCCCATGCAGAGATGGTTACTGCCTGTGCACCGATAAATCCGGTGAAAGCACCGTCGCTGGTCATTACGATGATACCCTGGTAGGTGGTGGAGGATACAACGTAAAGTCTTTCGTACTTATCAACTGCGATTGCAACCGGCTTATAAACCGAGTTGTCATCAAACAGCGGGCTTTCCGGCTCCTCGATCACGCGGTTGAACGAGCCGTCTCTGTTGAACACTACGATACGGTTTGCATTGGTATCGCAGACCCAGATGTACTTCGAGGATACGAAGACACCCTGAGGGCCGGACAGACTGTCCATAACGCCCTGACCGTTACGGAAGGTGGAAATGACAAACTTGAGCTTGTAGTAACGGTCCAGCACAACGATACGGTTGTTTGCGGTATCTGCAATGTAAACGTTCTGCTGATCGTCACAGATCATGTCACCGGGGTTGTCGAGGTTGAGATCGAGACCCATATAAGCGGCGTCGATGGTCTGCTCTGCGGTGTAAGCATCAGGCGAATACAGAGCGTATCCGTCGATGGAATACGTGTAGGTCTGATATGCGGAGCTTGCCGAAGCCGGCAGGACTGCACAGGAAGCGATCATAATGACAGTGAACACTACACATAAAATAGATGTAAACTTTTTCATGATTCTTACCTCCTGTTTTAGTCTTTCATACCGGACGAGCCCATGGTCTCAATGATGTTGGACTGGGATACAACGAATACCAGAATGGGAACCATCATCATAATAACCGTGGACGCTGCGGATGCACCTGCACGGGCGATACCGCCTGCGGTGATCTGTCCGATCGCGTAGTTAAAGGATTTGAGCTGCTCGGAGTGGATGTACATGGACGCACCTGCGTTCCACAGACCCTGGAAGGAATAGATGATCAGAGTCAGCCATGCGGGCTTAACCATGGGCATTGCGATGACCCAGTAGGTCTTGAGCTCGCTTGCGCCGTCCAGTCTTGCAGATTCCAGTACCGAGTCGTTAACGTTGGTATCCATGAACTGCTTCATCAGGTACAGACCCAGCGAGGAGCACCATGCGGGAACGATGATCGCCCAGTAGGTATCCAGGAAGCCCAGCACCGACATCAGAATGAACGATGCGGTTGCGGTAACGGTTGCGTTGAACATCAGGGACAGCTGAACAGCCTGGAACATCCAGCCTCTGCCCGGGAACTTGATCTTTGCCAGCGCGTACGCTGCAAGGGATGCCAGGAAGAGGTGTCCGAATGTACCTGCCACGGAAGTAAACACGGTGTTGAAAATGTAACGGGAGAACGGAACCCAAGAGGTGTTCATCAGGTTAAACAGGTCAACAAAGTTTTCCAGCGTGGGGGACATTACGTAAAATCTGGGGGGATACATCCAAAGCTCATCCAAAGGCTTTACAGACTGCATCAGGACGTAAAGCATGGGAAGGAACATGAATGCGCCAAGGATCACGAGTACAAACGTGATACCTGCGTCGCCTCCCGCAGAACGGGCAAGTACGACTTTATGTTTTCTTGTTCTAAGTCTTGCCATATTACGTACCTACCTTCGAAAGCATTCTCTTTACGAGCGAGTTAGCGCCTACCATGATAACGAACAGGATAACCGCGATTGCAGAGGAGTAACCCATCTCAAAACGCTGTCCGCCGTAGTCGTTAAGGTGATGCATGATGGTGTGCGCTGCATAGTTTACAGACGGGAATCCGCACAGTGCGTCAACGACGCCGCCGAAGCCGAATGCACCGGTGATCGCCATGACCGCACCGAACATCAGCTGCGGCTTCATGTTGGGCAGCGTGATGTAGTACAGCTCCTGCCAACGGTTCCTAATACCGTCAACCGCACCTGCCTCGAACTGTGCTCTGTCGATACCCTGAAGACCTGCGATGAATGCCAGGAACGAAGTACCCAGCGAGATCCACAGTGCAACTACGATACACAGGGGCATGACCCATTTTTCATTCTGGAAGAACGCGATTTCCTTGGTAATAATACCGAATTTAATTAATGTAGCGTTTGCCCAACCGTAGGAGTCGGCGGAGAACAACGTACCCCAAATCAGGTAAACGTTACCACCGATGGAGGGCGCGTAGAATACCAGAGTAACAAGTGCTCTGATTCTGGGGGGCAGCTCGTTGATGAACCAAGCTACCAGGAAGGACATCAGGTAGGATACAGGTCCTACGATGATTGCGAAGATCAAGGTGTTCTTGCAGGCAATGAGGAAGATATCGTCATCGAAGAACAACGAAATGTAGTTGTCCAGGAATACGAAGTTCGGCCACTCCAGCAAGTTAAAGTCTGTAAAGCTGACTACGATAGACAGAATAACAGGCATAACAGTGAACATCGCGAAGAGAATCATGTAAGGCGCAACCATGAAGTATGCCACCTTATTACGCCACATCTCTTTCAAGAGCCACTGAGTCCTGGTAAGGTCTTTGCGAGTGCCAGCTTTTTTGGTTGCTGTTTTCTTAGACATTTACTCTACTCTCCTTTTCTTGAATCTTTGATGTGTGCGTTTATTCATAGGAAGCCTTGTAGGACGCGAGTGCGACCGAGGCATCCTCGAGGAACTCTGCCAGACAGTAAGCGATCAGCTCGGGAGTTTCTGCATGCTCATATACCTGATATGCATAGCACTCATACTCAGCCTTAACGTTTGTTACCTGCATTGCCACGGTGTTGTCCGAGCTTTCCAGCGACTTATACAGTGCACTGAAGTCTGCGGAAGAGTTTGCAAGGTCTGCGATGTTCTTACGCAGGATAGCGTCCTTGGCATCGGCGATCTGCTCGGCATAAGCACCGTTCTGGTCCATAGCCTCCAGCTTTTCAAGCAGCAACTCAGACTGTTCCATACGCTTGGAGGCCAGATCCTCGTCAACCTCAAGGGTCTCCAGACCGAACTCCTTACGCTTTCTGGTGATTTCCTTATTAATAGTAGTGATGTAGCTCATCAGTGCATCGGAGGGGTTCGCATTGTCGTTATATGCAGACAGGAACGCGAACTGGGTGTAACGGCCGATGATGTAAGAGCCGGGGTAGTTGGGCACGGATGCCAGGTTGTCGAACTGAGCCTGGATCTGCTTGAGCTCTGCGGTGGTCCAGGGCAGATTCTCAAGTGCCTGCTTGTTTGCGGTGTTGTACTTAGCCGCAGGACCGATGATGGCAACCATTTCATTGGAGAAGTCTGCCTGGCACTGATAGCCGGTAAACCACTTCATGAAGTTCCATGCGCCCTTTTCCTGGTCACAGCCGGAAACCATAACGCTGGCGGTTACGCTGGAAACGACGTCGTTGTTGACGTAGGTGTTGCCCTCTTCATCCACACGGATGGTACCGGGCATGGGACGGAATTCCCACAGACCCTCGATTTCGGTTGCGAATACCTTGAGCTGGTTGTACATACCGACGTAGTCCGCAATCAGAATGGGCATCTCACCCGTTCTGAAACGGTTAGCTGCATCGAACTGATAGGGGAAATCGTACTGTGTAAACATGTTACACATCTTTTCAAACGAGGACAGACCCTTCTTGGAGTCCAGGTTGATTCTCATACCGTCGTCGGCATAGAGGTCACCGCCTGCCTGATACAGGAATACGCTGTAGTCGGTGGAAAGACCGATCAGCATGTTGTTGGCCTGCAGGTCGGGGATTGCTGCCAGCACGTCATCCCAGGTCTCGGGGACGGGGATGCCAAGCTCTGCCAGAATGTCCACACGGACGAACATCATGGTAAAGCCCTGTGCCTCGGGCAGACCGTAATAGTGCATATCGCCGTCAGGGTTGGCAACGCCAAGCACCAGCATAGCGGCATCGGTGAAGCTCGAGGTTACGTTTTCGAACTCGCTCTCACCGCCAACCTCTTCTGCAACCTCGTCAACGGGAATCAGAGCGGAACGGATCGCGTAGTTGATGACGCTCGCCTGGTCAAGGCCGAGGTAAACGTCAGGTCCCTGCTGTGCAAGGATCGAAGGAAGCAGCGTGCCGGCTGCGACCAGCTTGAGGTCAACTGCGGTGCCGCCGATCTCCTGATTGGGAGTAAAGTCGTTGTTGATCAGGTTTCTGATAACCTGAGACTGGTCACGACCGGTTGCCAGCCATACCTCAACCGCATCCTCTTCGGTGGTCAGCGTCATGGAGCCCATGCTGTTGTAGTCGCGGAAGAAGGACATGATGAAGGACTTGATCTCGTGCAGAATGCCTGCGAAGAAGCCTGCATTCGCCTTTACCTTATAATTATAGGAAGCATCCGAGCCGAATTCCTCGCTGCCGCGGATGACGATGTAGTCAACCTCCAGCGGCTGGGTCTTAGCGTTGGACAGGAAGGTACCCAGCGTACCGATATAGCTCTTCAAGCTCTCCAGGTTCTTTGCGATCTCGTTTTCATCCGTACCCATATCGTGCAAAAGTCTTGCAACCTTCTGCAGCGTACCGACGTTGGAGGACTTCTGGCCTGCCATATCGGTCAGTCTCTGGGAGATGGAAACGCCGTACTTCTCGGGCTTATCGTTATCAAGTCTACGGGACTGAACGACCATGTCGACCAGAACGTCGGGCATGACGCGGGAGAAGCTGTAATCGCTGTATTCGTCGGGGTTGGTACCGGTCAGCTTGATGATTTCCAGATAACAGTCGTTAACGATGTCCAGGATCTCCTCAACCTCACGGACGATATCGCCCATGGTACCGAGTGTTACCTCGAGTCTGAGCTCGTAGGTGGTGTTGGCTGCCAGATATACGGAATATTCCTTGGTATCGCCGTTCTCGTCTAACTCATCGGAAGCAAGACCGGTAGTCTGCCAGTTGGAATCGTAGTTATACTGCAGTCTCTGTGCTTCATCAAAGGGAGCGCCGTTGTAGTAACCGGCATCGCCCTCGTTCAGGCCTTCACTGTACAGCTGGAGAGAACGGCAAACAAACATACCGTCCAGCACCTTCTGTCTGAAGCGGGTGACGATATCGTACATACCGGCACCGTCCTCGGTGGTGGTGAAGGTGAAGCTGATCCACTGACCTGCGGTCTGCCACTTTTCGCCGCCCACGGTGTTGAGCATAACGCGGGTGGTATCGGCGGGAGAGGTTACCGCATTGGTTCTGTCCTCAATCGCGTAGATGGTCTTGGAGGACGTCTGGTTCATGTTCTCAGCCTCGAGCTTGAGCTCGTCCTTGCCTGCGGTCAGGTTGCCCAGCTTGCTCTTGAGGTCCGCAATGTATTCCTCATAAGAAGGAACCTCTTCTGCGGGATAGAGCGTGATGGACTTGATCGCCAAAGGCTCGTTCTGACCCTGCAGGGTCAGGGTGTTTTCGCCTGCCTCAAGATAGAACTCGTACTCGCCGGCATAGTAACCGGTAGAGTCGTGCAGGCTGTAAGTAGACCACTCGGGGGTCTGAACTGCGGTGGGACGCAGCTCGTTTCTCGTTACGTCGGTAACAAAGAAGCGGATGGAATACTTATCAACGAATTCAGTGTTTGCAACCGTCCACTTTTCGGGGTAAGTAACGTAAACGTAAACGTTGTTCTTGGTCTCGTTCTTACCGAAAATGTTCTGAACGGTCTCTTCGGCAGCCGCCCAGGTAGCCGTCAGGCCTGCAGCCTTGGCTTCGTCGACGATCTGCTGTGCCTTGGATTCACTGTCGCCACCTGCTTCGCCAACAAGATACCTGCCGTCGATATACTCGCTCGACCAGATCTTGGACAGCGTCAGATAACGCGCCTCACCAAAAGGCACCTGATTGTTGATCTTGAATACACGCTCGATGGAAGCAGCCTTGCCCTCGACCGGGTAATACTCGATCTTAATGGCATACTTGGCGCTCTCGGGCACGTTCACGATCCAGGAAACCTCGCTCTCGGAAGACGTATAAAGGCCTTTCTGGCTGTCATACTCCTCCACTCTGACCTCGGTTTCCGGATCGGTTGTGATGTAACCGGTTACGGCATCGATGGTCACGCTTTGCGAAGCCTTTTTGTAGTTTTCGCCCGAATACTTTTGACTGTATTCGCCATACGAAATTGCGTTGAGCAGCTCTTTAATTGCAGCCAAGGAATCTTCTTTTTCCTCGGATTTGGACTCCTCCTGTGTCTGATCTGCAGCAGAAACTGCCACAGTTCCGCCACCGACAAGGAAGGTCAGCGCAAGTATCAGAGCCATCAGCTTGATAAATTTCGCTTTTCCCATAAAATTTCCTCCTACCAAGATTTTCTGTGAGTTGCCGATATGAGAAGTCGGCTCACATTAGGGTCAGCCTCCCGTGAGGCTACGGTGCTCGCCAATAATACCATGCGATGGGGCCATTCCGCGATAGCGGTTGTTCCGCTTACGCGGAATTTGCCTGTGCCGCCCGGGCTCTTGTGACGTGGCATTTCACAAAGAGCATAGGAACTGACGAAGCATCCGTTACGGAGTGCCAGACTTGCACTCCCGACTTATCCGCAGAAATACTCCGAGGATGCAGAAGACGCAGTCACTCGGATGATTCCTGTGAACAGCCCGTGGCATCAGCATTATTGCTATGCAATTGTCTCCGATAGTTCTCGCGCGCATTATGCGCGCGTGCGCTACCGTTTTAGATTTTCTTGCGTCCGCAGATCCCATAGCTCCGCGTCCGCAATCAAAAATAAGGCGCTTGCACGCAACCCGGAATGGTCTGCAAAATGCCCTAATATTGACGGATATATTATATATCAAAGAAAAATCAATGTCAAGCAACCGTCAGCCGCCCTTCGCTCTTTGTTCACATAATAATTATATAAAAACAGCATTCACGATTTGTTCAAACATTCATATTTCAGAATTTTTCAAACATCTCGCCGACGTTGCATAACCTTTCATTTTGCCATTTGTAATTTTTATTTACTCAATTTTCACCAATTTCTTCGCGATATCGTAGCACATTACAGCTTTTTTGTGCAACATTATGACCTTTTTGTGTCGCACCGCACGAGGTTGTAATTTTTATTTACCCTTTCGAAAAACGTGTTTATTCATTTTTTATGCAATTATTAACTTTTTTATTTGTGAGTCTTGCACAATTTTACGACTCGATTTTTTACGTCTTGACATTTTGCACAAATTTGACGACAATCACCTTTTTCCGCGCACTTCAATCCCTTGTCAGGCTTTCTATTTTCCTTATTTCTTTCATCCCTTCCTTTTTTTACCATTTATTTTTTCTTGCCGGATTTGCATCCGGCAAACAGAGAATACCGACTTTTTCGGCTTTTACAAGTGTCCCCTCTTGCATAAATTCCTCCTTTGTGATATAATCAGCACAAGAAAATGCACGGAGGTTCGACATGCTTTCCACACTTGCCAGAGTCACCATCACCGAAAAGGGTGAAAAAATGCTTCGCGGCGGACACGTATGGGTGTTTGCGGACGAGGTAACAGAGCTCGACCGTCCCGTCACGGACGGCGATATCGTTTACGTATATTCAAAGAAATCCAGATATCTGGGCGCAGGCTTTTATAACAGCCACTCAAAGATCCGCGTACGCATTCTCTCGCGCAACGCCAACGACACCTTTGATCAGAAATTCTGGCAAAGACGTCTGGAATACGCCGTTTCCTACCGCAGAAGCGTGATGAAGGGCAACGATTTCAAGTGCTGTCGCCTGATCTTCGGCGAGGCCGATTCCTTCCCCGGGCTTACCGTGGACAGATTTGATAATCTCCTTGTGGTACAAGCACTTTCGCTGGGTATCGAGCGCATCAAGAGCCTGCTGATCCCCACGCTTGTGGACATTCTGCGCGACATGGGCGAGCAGATCGATGGCGTATACGAGCGAAACGACGTTGAGATCCGCGCCAAGGAGGGTATGGAGCAATATACCGGCTGGTTTGAGGGTCTTTGCCCCGAAGGTGACGCCTCGGGTCTGACCAAGATCACCGAAAACGGAATTGTTTACGACGTAGACGTAATAAACGGCCAGAAAACCGGCTTTTTCCTTGACCAGAAATACAACAGAGCCTCGATTCACGCAATCGCTAAGGGCAAACGCGTGCTCGATTGCTTCACCCACACCGGTTCCTTTGCGCTCAACGCAGCTCTCGCAGGCGCGGAGCACGTTACGGCCGTGGATATTTCGGAGGAAGCCATCCGAATGACCCGCAAAAACGCCCAAAGCAACGGTCTTGACGGCAAAATGGACTTTGTTTGCCGCGACGTTTTCGAGCTCCTGACCGATATGGCCAACAGGGTTGTTCCCTGCGACTACGATTTTATCATTCTCGATCCGCCCGCCTTTACCAAGAGCCGCGATACGCTCAAGAATGCCATCCGCGGCTACCGCGAGATCAACTCCAAGGCCATGAAGCTGCTGCCCCGCGGCGGATATCTGGCCACATGCTCCTGTTCGCACTTTATGACCGACACCTATTTCAAGCAAATGCTGCATAACGCCGCCGAGGATGCAGGGGTTTCCCTGCGCCAGATCGAGGCGCGCCAGCAGTCCCCCGACCACCCGATTTTATGGAATGTTCCCGAGACTGACTACCTCAAATTCTACATTTTCCAGATCGTATAACGCATTGTCGTTTACTTTTTAACTATTAATTAAGTTGCGACGCCTATAAAAAGAGCTCCGAGGCCATCGGAGCTCTTTTATTTTCATATTTATTCTCTCTTACAGACCCAGCACTGCCGCGCCAACGATGCCTGCATCGTTGCCCAGCTGTGCAATGCGGATGTCGGTCAGCTTGACGATACCGCCGCCATATTGTTCTGCTCTGACCTTGGGAACCAGCATATCCAGCAGATACTGCCCCTCACCGGAGACTCCTCCGCCAAGCGAGAGCACCTCCGGCTGGAAGATGTTGATGACGTTACCAAGACCGCAAGCCAGATAGTCGATATACATGTCAACGACCTCCTGTGCCGCGGCGTCGCCCTTGCGCTGTGCATCAAATGCGGTTCTGCCGGACACCTTGCCCTTCTCGGCAACCATCTCGGTCATCAGAGTCTCTCTGCCGCTCTGCTCGCACTCGGCGATCTTCTCGCTCGTCATGCGGATGAGTGCGGTTGCCGAGCTGTAAGCCTCCCAGCAGCCCTTTCTGCCGCAAGAGCAGGGAGCACCGTCCTTAACGATGACGATATGACCAAGCTCCGCGCCGGCATAGTTAAAGCCGGAGTAGACCTTATTATCAATGATGATACCGCCGCCAACGCCCGTACCCAGCGTGATCATAACCGAGTTGGAGCTGCCCTTGGCCGCACCCGCGATAGCCTCGCCCCAAGCGGCGGCGTTGGCATCGTTCTCGATGTGGAATTCCTTTGCGGGAAAATCCTTGGCGATCAGGTCACATATAGCGAACTTGTGGAAAGGCAGGTTGTTTGCATACTCCACCACACCGGTATCGTGATTGCAGATACCGGGAGAGGCAATACCCACGGAATCGATCAGGTCAACCGTGACACCGTACTCTGCGCAGATACGGTTGCACAGCGCTGCAATGCTGGCTGCGATCTGCTCTGCGGGACGCTGCGCCTCGGTGGGAACACTTGCCTTGTGTACGATGTGGTAATCCTTGTCAACAATGCCTGCGGCAATATTGGTGCCACCCAAGTCAATTCCGATACGGTACATAAAATATCCTCTCTTTCCTTTGCGTGCCGTCGGGCACGTCAACCTTATTGTTTTTATTATACTAAAATAATACGTACTTGTCAATCACCGCACGGCGATTTTTGTCTCTTTTTGTACCCTTGCCAACACTTGATTGAAGACAATGCATATACGCCGCACGTCAGCAGGAGCATAATAGAAATGTGAAGAGTCCGGTAAAAATTCGGCATGTGCGTGGGGATTCTTTTGAAAGGGCTTAATGGAAGCGCGCCCCACCACTTCATCCCGATAGGACTGCAGAACCGTCATGGGCAGATCGTAATGCGGCACACGGCGACGCGTATAAGCGGCCAGCGCAAACAGATCTGCAAAGCGCGGGATCCATGCAAGATATTCCCACACACGTCTGTGCAGCGTTGTGCCGCAGAGTCGGCGTCCCGCCATCTCACACGGGTTGTCGGGATCAGGCTTGCAGAACACCATGCGCACAGAGGTTTTGATAATGGGCAGCGTGCACATAGGCCGAAGCGCCGCCCCAAGGAAAAACATGGCGGCGATCTTTTTCTCAAGCCCCAGCTTGACGATGGCATTGGCGGTCAGCATACACCCCATGGAGTGTGCAACGACCACCACGCGCTCGTACCTCTCGCACACGCGCGCCACCTCGCCCTCGACCTGTCTTTCCCACTTTTTGCGGCCGGTGCGGGCAAAATCACTCGCCGTTGCGCCGTGCCCGTCCAATACAATATTATATACCGACCAATCGGCAGGTATGTACGGCAAAAGCATATCAAAATGGCGGGGGCTTCCCAGAATGCCGTGTACCATCAGTACCGCCGTGCGTGCGCCGGCGACTTGCTTGACATAAGGTCTGTGTGGCATATAGAAAGCCCCCCTTTCATGGGTAATTTATGCGGCCAAGCCGGCAAAATCCAGCTTGGGCACGTACCAGATCACCACGATCTGTGCACTCGCCTGCTCGCGCTCACCCGTAACAAGATCACGACGTACAACGGGCACGTAAGGCGTAGGATTATAATCATACTTACTGGAGATCGTGCCGCCACCGGTGACGTTGCCGAACATCTCTCCCCAGCCGCCCTCGTAATTGAGGTACTCCTGAAAATCGTTGTAGTGATTGTAGGTATAGAACAGGTAGCGCTCATTGATGTCAATGATCTTGTCCCCGTTGGCGTCAAAGCGCGCATACACGATGCGAGCCGCACCGCGGGTGATGGTGGTGCCGTTGTTATACAGCGCAGCACGGTAGTTCGGATCGCAATCCGTTCCGGTCGTGCCGATATCCATCTCGTAATACTGCAAGCTACCGCCGCAGCCGCTGATATCGGGCAGCTCGGGCTCGTAAGGATACTTGGTGGTGCTACCCGAGAACTGGGTGTGGTTGACGCGCAGATATTCGCCCCAGATGCTCTCTTTGGGCTTGGTCTTTTTGGAGGCGGTGTAGTTGGCGGGAATATCGCCAAAGGCAAATACGTAAGCCGCGACCTCCTCAAGCGTCACGTAAGCGCCGCCTCTGAACACCTGCCCGACAACCTCGCCGTAGCCGTTGACGATATAGTAGGTGTTGCCGTCGGACGAGAAGCTTGCGTGGGTATTGCGCACGTACTTGCCGTCCTCCGTGGGCTGATAGTCCGCAACGGTGGGAGCCTGATCCTGCGCCTCGATCGATCCCGACATAAATCCATGCTGGGTTCTCCAGTAGGAATCCCAGTAGTCGGTTGCGGGCTCGTAATCGCTGTAGAACTCTGCCGCAGACATATTGACGTAAGGATCCTCGGGCGGCTCGCTCGGAGTCTCGGTCGTCACCTCATCGGTCGTCATCTCATCTGTGGTCGATTCATCCGTTGTCGGATCTCCACCGGGCGCATCGGTTTCGGTTTCAGTTTCGGTGGTTTTCCCGGTCGTGATCTGCTCTCCAATATCCGTGGTGATATCCTCTATCCCCTCGGGGCCGGTGCATCCAAACAGTAAAGCACAGCTCAAGAGCAGTGCCGCTATTAACGTAATCGTTTTTTTCATGATCTCTCTTGTCTCCTGTATTAAACCTCAAATCTTCCGCAGTACTTCATATCAAGTCCCTCGGCATACAGGTGAGACATATCCGAATAGCACAGAAGACGCGGGACAGTAAAGCCGGATTTTGAATTTTTGAATTCGATGATGCTGACGCCCGAGTGGGTATAGTTGAAGCCTGCCCACATCAGGTGCAACGGGATATGTAAAAGATGCGAGATAAAGATCCTGCCCATGCCTGCATGGCAAAACAGCGCAACCTTATCCTCGTTTGGCGAGACGATGCGATAAACACCGTCCTGTTCCTTGTAGCCAAGGCGTTCAAGGAAATCCCTGCCGCCTGCCGAGATCTTATCCTGCGCATCCTTCATATTTGACTCGGAAAATCCGGGTGCCTCAAAGGCGCGCTCGTAGGAAAGATCAATGCCGCCGTCGCGGCGGAAATGTGCGCGGTCGACCAAGGACACCGACTTGAGCTTGCCGTCGGGGTACGGGGTCAGACGGTGCTCGTCGCCGATCTCGTGCGCCCACTCCTCGACCGTATAGTCCAGCCCCAGCAGTCTGCAGGTCGGCTCGGCGGTCTGGCGTGCCCTGCCCATGGGCGAGGAGAACACGCGGTTGATGCCCGCGTCCGCCATACGCTTGCCCACCGCCTCGGCTTGCGCCCACCCGCGCTCGGTCAGCGTGTCTGTGGTATAGTCGGGATCGCCGTGGCGAATGATGTAAAGTAACATTGAAATACCTCTTTAAACAACAGTGTCGATGACCTCGCACAGATGCGCGACGGTATCGGTATCAAGCTCCAAGGACGCGGTATTGGCAGGCAGAGTGCCAACCATCTTTTTATAAAGCGCAAGCGCAGCCACGCAGCTGCCTGCATAGGACGGATGCGAGAGATCGGGATCGTACAGCTCGATCTCGGGATAAGCCGCAGAAATGTCGGCAAAGCACTTTCCTACGTGTGTGCACTCTCCGCCAACGGCATCGGCCGCTCTTTGGTATGCATCAGCCAAAGCTGCCGTCATGCCCTCGGACGTCCAGCCGCGGTCATCAAGCAGGCTGCTTCCCTGCTTGCGCCCCCAAGTGGCATACAGCACAGTACGTGCTGCCCCCACCATGTCGGCACAGCCGCGCACACCCGCGAGAAATTGATCAAAATCCACCAGCGCAAAGTAGCTTTGCTCCTGCAGGATCACGGCGTCATAAGTTCCCTGCGCACACAGTGTTCTGATCTGCTCGTGCGCCGCATCCTTCGGACTCAGATTCTCATACAGCTTTCTGCCGCCCACCGTGACCGCATCGACACGGTTTTCTATGCCGCTATCGGTCAGTAAGGCTGACAGAATTTTGGGCATGTCCGAAAAGTAGGTATAGCTGTTACCGATGAATAATATTCTCATGCTCACACCTCTGTGGGCAGCCACACCGCGATCGCGGAGTGCTCCTCGTTCCATCTCTTGCCGCACCACGCGTAGTCGGTCAGCAGTACCTGTCCCTTATCGGTCTCCATGATAAAGCGTACCATCTCACCCACCTCGGGGGCAATTTGGTTCAGCACCAAGCGGCCGTCGTTGACCGCGGGTGCAAACGGCTCGTTGATATCGGCAGGCTCTTTTTTCTCGTCGCGTGCCAGCACGATGTTGCCGTACACAAACGCCTGCTTGCCGTTCAGCGTCAGTCTCTCCACCTCGGGGTGCAGGGACAGCGTGATCAGGTCGCCGTCATGCCAGGTTTTGCCAAGCCGGGCGTAGCCCTTGGCCGCCTCGAGCTGTTCGCCGCAGACTCTGAGCACGGGAGAATTGCTCCATTCGGGCACGCGGAGCTTGACGGTAAAGGTCTCGGGAGCACCAAGGCCGATTTTGATCCTGACCTCGCCCTCTTCGACGTATGCGCCCCAAATCTCAAAGGTCACGGGATTGCCGCCCGGAGTGGTGGCACTCACGACACCGTTCTGGTAGCCGTTGAATACAAAGCCCTTGTCATACGCCAGCACCTGAATCAGCGGGAACAGCGCAGTTCCTGCCGCACCGATGCATGCACAGCAGCCGTAGTAGCCGCCAAAGCTGAATTTCTTATAGCCGCCGATGCCAATGCCTCGCGGCTGATAAACCAAGGGGCTGTAGCTGTCAAACGGCACACCCGCCACGTAAGTCTTGTCCTCAAAGCTGTACTGGGTCTGGTTAAAGGGGTTGAGACTGCCATACAGCGCGTTATATGCCGAGCGCTCGATCTCTTCCATGTAAGAGACGTTGCCCGTCAGACGGAGCAGACGCTCCAGAAGGCGCATCCACGTCACGGTCACGCAGGTCTCCTGCATAATCCCTCTGTCCTTGGCAGGCTCGGTCTGCATCACGGCAGAGTGGTCAAACAGCTCGTGGGTACAGCCCGAGCAACCGATCACGGTCACGTCGCTCTCTCTGACCGCCTGCACAAACTTTTCCACAATGCGCAAGTAGCGTTTCTGACCGGTCACCTCGTACCAAGCCAGAGCGCCCTCAAAATAGGACATCATTTCATAAGCCTTGACCTGCGGATATTGGTAAGGATAAATCTCCCCCGCCTCGGCAAGCTCCAAAAGGTTGCCGCCGTGGCAACCGCCCTGATCCAGAATATACTTGGCAAAATCCAAAAATCTCTGCTCACCGGTCAGCTTATAAAGCCGGATCACGGGCTCAAGAACGGTGCTGGAATTCAGACCGCCCCATGCCGCAGAGGTATCGAGAATGGACATCTTGCCCTCACCCTTGCCAATGTGCGCGATCAGATAGTCCACGTGCTTCTCCATGCAGTCCAGAATACGCGCACGGAATTGCTCGTCACGGCAAATGCCGTAAAAATATAAGCTGCCTACCAGCACGTACTTGCGCGCCCAGATATCCCAGCCGGCAAACTCATGCGAGACGGGATAGGACGCAATTCTGCCCAGTTCATCCTGCGTGTCAAGCAGATCGGACACAGTCTTGTAAAGAATCTCATACAGCTCCTCGTCGGGTGCATAGAGGTAGGTCAGACATGCGCCGCGCATCATCTTGCCGTAATATTCCCCGCGCCAGCCGTAATCGCAAAAATCGGGTCGCTCGGCAAACACCTGCACGAACTTTTCCCAAAGTGCCTTATCCTTCAGCTGCTTGTTCAGAATAAAACGCGCGTGCGCGTCCACAATGCTCTCATAACGAGCACTTCCTGCAGGTAAATAATTGTAAACGTAGTCCATGATGGGCTCCTTTCTCGGCATTTCAGCCTTGACAAAACTCCTCAAATATTCTTTCGGCACATTCCCGTGTGCTCCCGGTATGGGTGTTGACGGTCAGGTCATAGCCGTCCTTAGGAAACAGATATTCGTGTGACGCCTCGGCAGACCCGAGGCATCTGTTCCCTCTCGCCCGCTCTCTTTGGAGTAAGACGGACAAGGGACAATGCACGTGCACCGTGCGGATTCTATACGCGCCAAGCATTTCCTTTAGCTGATTGAAAATGCGCTCGCTTGTAATGACGTGATCGACGATCACGCCGGACGCCGATTTCAGGGCAGACAGTGCCGCGCGGCACATGTCGCCGGAAATCTCAAAAACGTCGTCCTCATAGATGGTTTCGTCGGTCGCCAGCTTCATGAAATCATCGATGGAAATGATTTCGTAATTCTGACCGTTCCGATCTTGAATCAGCCCCCGCAGCGCCTTTGCCAGACTCGACTTTCCGCTGCTCGACGAGCCGTTGAGTAATATAATTTGTTTCATTCTTGAGTTCCTTTGGCGGTGGTGATGGAGGCGATAAGTTTTCTCCGAATCGTTCCGCATTTGTTGGACAATCCCTTATAAGTCGCTTCGTTCATTGAGCCGACTTTATAAAGAATCTCCAACCAATAATCCGTTTCATAACATTCTTTTAAAGCTATCTCCAACTTGTGGACAAAATCCGCAGTGCTTTGTGCATATTTTGCCTCGTAGCTATTCGCACCGATTGATGAGCAAGAACGCAAAAGCTGATTGACAAATACTGATCTGCCTTTTATATTATCACAAACCGCAGTGATTTCTATGGTGAGTTCCACAGCAAGTTCTTTGATAGTTTTGTTCATAGCGCTATCCTTTCTCTGAGAAATTTCGCCTGCGGGCGAAAGCGATATGCACCTTCGGTGCGCGATATAATCTCTCGCGGTGAGATAGCGATATAGACAAGCGGTGCTTGCCTGCGATATGTTGAAAGTACGCGAATATAAATCCGCGCTCTCTTACGCACGCAGTGCGCTCACGTGCCGCAGGCACATATCGCGCTTTTTTGCATATCGCACGCGAGTGAAACGAATCGTATATTGCAAATCCCCAAGGATTTATATCGCTTTAGTTTGTCTGACGCGTCAGACAAACTAAACTTTCAACGTGTCCCGTTCTCGGAAACATATCCACCGGCGTGACCTCTCCGATTTCGTACCCGTTCTCCCTGAACCATTTACAATCCCTTGCCAGCGTATCGGGATCGCAGGAAACGTAGACCACACGGGGGATCTCCAGCTGTGCAAAGCATTTGACCAAGCCTTCCGTGCTGCCCTTGCGCGGTGGGTCGATGATGGCGACGTCGGGGCGAGAGCCGCCGCAGGCAGACAGAATGACCTGCGCGTCACCCGCGTCGTTACAGATAAAGGTGGCGTTCTCCACGCCGTTACGCGCGGCATTCTCTCGCGCACACTCGACCGCCTCGGGCACGATCTCAATGCCCACAAGGCTGCCCGCATCGGCCGCCATGGAAAGACCGATGGTGCCGGTGCCGCAATACAGGTCAAGCAAAGTCTCCTTGCCCGTCAGGGCCGCTTTTTCGCGCGCAAGGCCGTAAAGCAGCTCCGCGCCCTCTCGGTTGACCTGATAGAACGCACCGGGTGAGATTCTGAACGTCAAACCGCACAGCACGTCCTCGATATATGGCTTTCCCCAAAGCGTGCGGTATTCCTTCCCCAGCACGACGTTGGTATTTTTCATATTAAAATTGAGCACGATGCCCGAGATCTGCGGGAATTTTGCCGTGACCTCAGTCACGAATTCGCGCTCGGCGGGCATGCCCCTGCCATTGAGCACGGGACAGAGCATGACCTGCTCCGAATCCTTACTCTGCCGCAGATAAATATGGCGCAAAAGCCCCTTACCGGTCAGCTCGTCATAGGCGTCAATGCCGTGCGCATCGCAAAAGGCGCAGACAAACGCCACGATCTCGCCGAACACGGCAGGTTGCAGGGCGCACTTGTCCGCCTTGACCAAATTGTGGGTCTTGGATGCAAAAAATCCTGCCTCCATGCCGCTCTTTCCCTGCTTGACGGGGTACTGGCCCTTATTTCTGTAGCCGCTCGTCACGCCGGTGCTTCGCACGGGAGCGACGGCCACGTCGGCAAGCCCCACCTTGCGAAAGGCGTTCTGCACGTAATTTCTCTTACATTCCAGCTCGTGCTCGTACGTCACGTATCTGTGCACACAGCCGCCGCAGGCGTCGGGCGCATGACAAAAGACCTCGCTATCCCGAATGTCCGAGGCTCTCTCGATATTCAGCACCTTTCCGACGGCATAGGTGGCGGTGTCCTTGATGATGCAAATGCGCACCTTGTCACCACTCACCGCACCGCGCACAAACACGGTCTTGCCGTCAATATGTCCCACACCGCAGCCAAGATTGTTGACGTCGGTGATCTCGACTGCGTGTTCACTCCCCTTAGGGAGCGAGATTCTCTGCTTTTTGTCCATCAGACGTAAAATTCCTTCATGTCGTCAAGGCGCAGACAGCCAAGGTAGCCGCCGTCCTTGACGCCGCAGTTGATATTGACGCCGCCGTTGCCGAAATAGATGCGGCCGTTGCCGCCATTCTCCTCGGTCATGGGCAGGTGTCCGACCACCACGGTCTTGTTCTTGTAAAGACGCTTGGAAAGATCCAGCGGCTCGGTCATAAAGGTCTCGGGCTCGCAATCGTCCAGATCCATGTCGGGATCAAAATCGGCAATGCCCGCATGTACCAGCAGATAATTTTCACCGTCCACGCGAACCTCCTCGTAAAGCGCCAGATCGGACAGATAGTCGATCACGCCCTCGCGCATCTCGCTATCCAGCTCGCGGAAGGCATCCAGGGTGGCCTGTCCGCCGTCCTTGACCCACGCCTGCATGTCGGCAATGAAATCGGCATCGGGGGCCTGACCGCCCGACAGCATCTTCTCAAAGCCCGAGAGCATGCGCACAGCCAGATAATCGTGCTCGCCCGCAATGGCATATACGTTATAGCGCACGGAAAGGTCGCCTATCAGCTCCATGGACTGCTCGCCATAGTCCACAATGTCGCCCAGCACGTACAGAATGTCTGTATCCTTCAGGCCGATCTTTTCGATCAGCGCCTTGAATTTGTCATAATTGCCATGTAAATCCGAAACTACGTATGTCATGATACTCTCCTTTATACAACCGTAACCTTACAGCTTTTCACAATGTCGGTCTGTGCGTCGGGTGCAACGTTTGCCACCAGCTCGCAAAGACGCTCGCAAATGGGATTTTCGGTATAGAAATGTCCCGCAACCAGCAAATTGATGCCGATCGGCTCGGACAGCTGGGAATACTTGAGCTCACCGGTCAGGAAGGTGTCCGCTCCTGCGGCCAAGGCAACGCCGATCTCATCCTTGCCGCTGCCGCCAACCACGGCGACACGATGGACAAGTCTTCCTGCATCCGAGCACAGCACGGCGGGACTGCCAAGCGCGTTCTTGGCGCGGGCGGCAAACTCCGCGGCACTCATGGGCGCAGGCAGATTTCCTACGCGCATAATGCTCTCAATACCAAAGATCTCTACATCCTCAAGCCCCAAAAGCGATGCCAGAATATCATTGACGCCACCCTCGGCGGCATCGATCCTGGTATGGAAGGACATGGCGGCCACGCCGCTCTTGCACAGCTTAATGACCTTTGCACCCACGCAGTCGTCGGCGTCCACGGTCCGCAGACCCTCCCACAGCATGGGGTGGTGGCTAAAGACCACATCATAGCCCTCGGCAACAGCCTTGTCCACTACGGCGGCGGTGGCATCCAGCGCGACCAGTACCTTTTTGACCTCTCTTTCGGGGTCCGGACAGACGTTGAGTCCGTCCTTGTCCCAATCACAGCCCAGCTCGCGCGGCACAATGGCGCAAAGGGCCCCATAAAATTCTCTTACGGTCATAATGACTCCTCATCTTTCTTTTTGATGCGGCACAGCAGGGCGTCGATCTCGGCAAGCATGCCCAGCTCAAACGTAGCGTCCCTGCCACCCATTCGTTTGCCATCCGCTCCTGTTTGCAAAAGACGGCGTTTATTTTCAAGCAGCTCGCCAAGGTGCGGGTGCATTCTCTCGATGTTGTGACTGCCAAACCACAGCGCCATATCGTCCTCGGCGCGCACGACACCGTCATACTCGGCGCAAATGATCTGATAGACCTTATCCTCCTTGACCAAGGTCTGGTCAAGTATGTAAAACCCATTTTTCAAAAGGTAGGCACGCAAGATCTCGGCATGCGACATGGGCTGCAGCACCAGTCGAATAGAGGGATCGCGTGTCCAGGGCGCGGCGTCAATAATGGATGCGATCAGCTCGCCACCCATGCCGAAGACGGTGATATCCTCGGGAGCATACTGCTGAATTCCGTCAAGCCCGGGCGTGCACAGCGTCACGATACGGTCTCCAAGCCCCGCCGCGGCAATATTACGCCTTGCGTTCTCGACAGGGCCGCGGTTGATGTCCGACGCAATGGCGCGCGGACAAATGCCGTTTTGGCACGCATATATCGGCAGGTGCGCATGATCCGAACCCACGTCCGAGAGCACGCGCCCCGGTCGCAGATACGGAATCGCCCCCGCCAGTCTTTGGTCAAATCGTTTTTCTCTTTTCATGTGATGTAAAACTATTGGGAATGCGGACGGATGCACCGTCCGCACCCCTGTTTTGCTTACTTGTCTGCCAGGTAAGCGTTGAGCTTAGCTACCAGCTCATCTGCATCGGTGCCATGTACGGCGCAAGCATCCTCGATGCTCTCGCCTCTGGATGCGGGGCAGCCAAGGCAGTGCATGCCGATCTCAAAGAAGAAACGGGCAGTACCCTGATCATAGTCCAGAACGTCTCCGATAATGCTTTTCTTAGTAACCTTCATTTTTGTAGTCCTCCTGAAAATAAATATAGTTTTACATATACTATTATAGGATTTTTCACCCCGTATGTCAAGCGTTATTTTTTGGGATACGCAGATTATTCCAAGTCAAGGCGCAGGGGCAAAGTCTGGTCATTCACATATTGTTTACAGATGAAATTGCGCAAAGTGCGACATTTTTTGGTTTTTTTGCGTCTATTAAGGATAGAGGGATTGACGACTCCCGCAATTTCAAGTATAATACAAAATGAATAACCACACAAAGGAGTAAAAAAACATGAAAAAGTTACTTTGCTTAACGCTGGTTCTGCTGCCGCTGCTTGGTTGCCTTGCGGCGTGCAACATTACGCAAAACGCATCGGGAGCTGCTTTGGAAAAGCTGGCTGAATCCAAGCCTGCCGCCGAGCAAATGCTGGCGGCTCTTACGCAGGACAATACGTCCGAAGCCAAATCCTTAATGCACCCCGACGCACAGAATACAGACCAAGGCATCGCACAGATGGTCAGCTATCTGGCAGGCAGAGAGGTATCCGAGGTTGTGGTACAAAACGTCAACGTAAACTCTTCCACGGGCACTGCGGGCAAGGTCAGACAAGAGCAGGTCTCATACAAGGTCACGCTGTCCGATAACACCGTCATTTACATCAGTGCGATACATCTGTCCAACAAGGCAGGCTCCGGATTCCTCTCCTTCCAGCTCGTTCTCGGCATCGTGTAAGAAACGCGCGACCGCCATCCATACACCCTGAACGCAGGGGCGACACTCGGCAAAACCGAGCCGGACGCCCCTGCGCGTCTTTTTTTCCAAACGCGAAAGCATCTCGTTTTTTGAAATTGTGCAACAATCGGGAAAATTCTGCTTTACAAACCGCTTAATATATGTTATAATATTATGATTATGTATGTTTAGCGAAAGGAGATGCCGTTATGAAGACGCAAAAAGCCGCAAAAGCGAATGTCAAAACGCCGCTTTTGATCTATGCCGCGCTGGGCGCGCTGTTTGGCAGCGGTGCTCTGATCGGCGTAACCGTGCTGTCAAGTCCCGCACTTGGCTGGCGCATGTTTGCCGCACGCTTGGTGCAATACCTGATCTGCTTCGGTATCCTGTTTTTCGCTATATGGGGCTATGGCTCGATCTTGAAGCCCGTCGCATTCCTCTCGCTCCCCATCTTTTGTGTGGCGTGCGGCGTGCGCACGGTGTACGAATCGGCAAAATACGTGGACGGCCTGCCGCTGGCGCTGGTCTTCTGCGTGCTCTCGCTGCTCTCAATTGCGGCATGCGCATGGGCTATGACCCACTACCCCACCGAGCAAAAATCCGAGCGCAAATATTTGCCCACCGTATGGGCAAGCCTGCTGATTTTGGCGGCCGCCGCTATCTCGTTTGCGCTGTACTTCCGCACAGTCGGTGCGCGCGCCGACTCCTTACAGACCGACGGTCGGGCGCAGGCGCAGATCGGCCAGATGCTGTACTACATGCAGCACAGCGGTCTGCCCTTTACGACGGTGGTCACGGGTGCACCCGAGAGTTATTTTGCAACGCAATTCGCTCCTCTTTGGTATCTTTTATTGCCGATTTGGGTCCTTTCGGGACACAGTCTTTTCGCCGTTGGCCACGTGCTCTATATCCTTATGCTGAGTGCGGCCATCCCGCTTTACCGCATTTGCCGAAAGCATTCGCTCTCGCCCATGGTGACGTGTGCGCTTTGCTGTGCAAGCCTGCTTTGTCCTTTGCTGATTGGCGGCGGCGCGGGCGGCGGTGCACTCTCAATGCTCTCGCTTCCCCTTTTATTGTGGGTCGCCGACGCCATGCTCGGCAAGCGTCCCTATCTTGCACTCATTCCGCTCGTTCTGTGTCTTGGCATCAGCCTTGAGGTCACGATGTGGACGGCGTTTGTCTGTCTCTATCTTTGGCTCAGCGCTCCCGCCGACAAAAAGAAACACGGCTTGATCTGCACCGCCGTGGCAGGTGTGGGACTGGTGGCTACCGTGGTCTGGCTGGCTGTCAATCAAAGCCCCGTGCTGACCGGACTGTTCTCGGGTATCGGTCTGCAGGCTACCCAAAAGCTCCGCTTTGTGGCGCTGTTGCTGATCCCCACCGCACTTCTTCCTCTGTTCTGCAAGCGGAAATCTGCACTTGTACTGCTCATCCCCTTTACCCTTTGCCATCTGGTGACAAACGCCTCGACCTACAGCGGCGTTTTCACCGCCTATGCATATCCCGCGCTCGCGGCGCTCGCTCTGCTTGGTGCGCGCGGCACGGAACAGATAGGGACCGAGATCAAGGACGTCAAGCTCACGCGCGTGCTCCCCGCCGTCGCACTCTCGGCAGCTATCCTGCTCTCCATGCCCTACGTCATGCTGCTGGACAGCCTTTACGCCGTCGAGCAAGAGGACGTCACCGACGTTGCCCGCATGCGTGAGGTGCTCGGGAAGCTGCCCGACAACGCCTCGGTCACCGCGTCCGACTCCCTGCTCCCGGAGCTTTGCGACCGCACCTGGCTGTTCTCTCTCTCGTCCGATCCCGAGAACCCCGCCACGAGCGTGATCGTGCTGGATCTGCGAGACGACTTTATCCCCACGAGCATGGAACCATACGACGTTGCCTATTACCAAGGCTTGGGCTACACGCTCCGCGAGGATCTGAGCGCAGACGGTCTTGTTGCCGTGCTTTACAAATAGCGAAACGACAAAATACGCTTACACACGGGTGACTGTGTGTGATATACTGACCTTGTAAAAAATAAAAGAAATATAAATCGTGTGCCCACGGGCACAGCCGAGAAAGGCATGGTGAATTACAATGATAGTTGCACTTGAAGAGGCAAGACTTGCCTTAACCGCAATGAGAGCCGAGCTGGTAGAGCTTGGCCTGCAGCTTAAGATCGAGCAGGCTCGCGCCACGGTCGAGGAGCTGGAGCAGCAGACCGCTGACCCCGATTTCTGGGGAAATACCGAAAAATCCTCCAAGGTACTGCAGACCATCAAGCAGTCCAAGGACAAAATCGAAAGCTACGAATCTCTCTGCACGCGCCTTGAGGACGCTATCGTGCTTGCCGAAATGGCAATTGAAGAAAACGACGAGAGCTGTGTGGACGAGGTTCAGAACGAGCTCAAGGAAATCCAGGCGATCGCCGAGAAAAAGCGCACCGAGGTACTGCTCTCGGGCGAATACGACAAAAACAACGCCATCATCTCCTTCCACCCCGGTGCGGGCGGCACAGAGGCGCAGGATTGGTGCCAGATGCTGTACCGCATGATCACGCGCTGGTGCGAGGCCAACGGCTTTAAGGTCAAGCTGACCGACTGGCTGGACGGTGACGACGCGGGTCTGAAGTCCGCGACCATCTTTGTCGAGGGCGAGAATGCATACGGCTTCCTGAAGAGCGAGAACGGCGTTCACAGACTCGTCCGCGTCTCCCCCTTCGACTCTGCAGGCCGCAGACAGACCTCCTTCTCCTCGATTGAGGTCATGCCCGAATTCGACAAGCTGGACGACGTTGTCGTGCGCGAGGAGGACTACGATTTCATAACCTTCCACTCCAGCGGCGCGGGCGGTCAGAACATCAACAAGGTCTCCTCGGCAGTTCGTCTGATCCACAAGCCCACCGGCATCGTGGTAGCCTGCCAGACCGAGCGTTCCCAGCTCCAGAACAAGGAAACTGCCATGAGAATGCTCAAATCCAAGCTCATGGAGATCAAGATCAAGGAAAGACTTGACACCATCGACGAGATCAAGGGTAACAAAACCAAGATTGAGTGGGGCTCTCAGATCCGCTCCTACGTTTTCATGCCCTATACGCTGGTCAAGGATCTGCGTACCGGCTATGAAACCGGTGACGTGCAGGCTGTTATGGACGGCGAGATCGACGGCTTTATCAACGCATATCTGAAGTTCATTTCTCAATAAAACCACGTCGCCTGCGGGCGAAGAATGGAGATAATTATGAAGTATTTACTTTCCGCAAAATCCATCAAGACAAACGACGACTATACCATTTCCACGGGTATCGACGGTCAGGAGCTGATCTCCCGCGCCGCCGCTGCCGTACTGGACGCACTGCAAACGGGCGGCTATGAGCTCTGTGCTCCCTGCATTCTGTGCGGCAGCGGCAATAACGGCGCAGACGGCTTTGCGCTCGCCGAGCTGCTTGTGCAGAACGGCATTGCTGTCAACACCGTTTATTTAGGCAAGCTTTACGAGGCTGCGCCCGAGCCCAAAAAGAAAAAGAAGAATCAGCCCGAAGAGCCTGCAATTGATCCCGCGCTGATCGGAAAGCCCGATCCCGAGGCCATGAGCGACGCCTGCCGCGAGCGCTATGAGCAAGCTCTGGCGGCCGATATCCCCGTGCTGACCGAGCTTGACGAGTCGGCAAGCGTTTACGTGGACGCCGTCATCGGCACCGGCATGCATGGCGCAATCACCGATGCGCGCATGATCGAGATCTTTGATAAAGTTAACGCCTCCGACGTGCCGGTCGTGGCAATTGACGTGCCCTCCGGACTCAACTCGGATACCGGAGCCGTGGACGCACATGCCCTGTGCGCTTTTGAGACGGTCACCATGCAAAGCCTCAAAACCGGCCTTGTGCTCTACCCCGGCGCAGAATATGCCGGCAAGGTCACCGTGGCCGATATCGGCATTGAAGCCGCCCCCGACTTTGTCCCCGACGCACTTATCCTCGAAGAGTCGGACGCTGCCGCGCTGATCCCCGTCCGCCCCGCACGCTCCTGCAAGGCAACCTTCGGCAGAGTGCTGGTGGTTTGCGGATGCCCCGGTATGGCAGGTGCGGCGTACCTTGCCGCCATGGGTGCTTACCGTGCAGGCGCAGGGCTGGTGGAGATCCTGACCCACGAGCAGAATCGAGTCATCCTGCAGCAGCTGATCCCCGAAGCGATCATAACTACGTATTTTTCAAAGAAAGGCCTTTCCAAGACCGTGAAAAACGCCGTAGCACGTGCAGATGCCGTTGTAATCGGCTGTGGCATGGGACAGAGCAAGCTCGCCGGCAAGGTACTGAAGACCGTACTGAAAACCGCCAAGATCCCTTGCGTGGTGGATGCAGACGCACTGGGTATGATCGCGGGCAAGCCCGGCTTACTTAAGGGCGTGAATAAAAAGCAAAAGCCGCAGGTGGTCATCACACCTCACGTGGGCGAGGCGGCAAGATTGCTTGGCAAGAATGCTAAGCCCGAAACGGTGCTGGCAGACCTTCACACCGCCGCAGATGCGCTGAATAAAAAGTTTGGCACGACCGTGGTGCTCAAGGATGCACATACCCTGATCCGTACCGCCGATGGCGAATATTACGTAAACCAAACCGGTTCGACCGCTCTTGCCACCGCAGGCTCGGGCGACGTGCTGGCAGGCGTGATCGGCGGCACCTTAGCCGCCAAGACCCGCACCGCCACCCCCGGACAGACCGCCGCGCTGTGCGTTTACCTGCACGGCAAGGCAGGAGAGTCTGCCGCCGAGACCGTGGGCGAAAGAGCCGCCATGGCCAGAGATATTCTGGACGGATTGACTAAGTAATTTCATAAAACCAAAAACAGACGGCAAGGTGTAATTTTCTTAGCGAAATATTTAAAATTTCACTAAAACATTGGGTCAAGTCCAAGCTTTTATATAAGCAGAAAAGAGAGAGCAAATCGGTTGGTAGCCGAAATGCTCTCTCTTTTTGTTGGGCGATATGTTTGCATGCAAACGCGATATACTCGCTTTGCTCGTGCGATATGTCGTCGCTTCCGCTCCGACGCGATATGATATAAATCCCTTTACGCCCCACAGGGCATATCGCTTGCCGAAGGCAAATATCGCTCCCGAAGGGTATATCTCAAATCCCGCAAGGAATTTATATCGTTGCGTGCTATCCGTTAAGGATAATACGCCAAACCGTCTGTTTTTTTATTCGTCCCTACCCGGTGCGGGCAGGATGATCTGCACACCGAACATATCAAATTCCTCAAAGTATTCGATCATGCCGTGGTAATCCGCCACGATCCTCTCGACAATCTGATGCCCAAGCCCGTGTGCATCCCCCTTCTTTTTGGTGGAGCGCAGGCTGCGGTTGTTTTTAAGCACCGATTCCTTGACCGTGTTCTTGCAGATAATGACGCGGTTATCGTTCTGCCGCGAAAACAGCAGCTCAATTCTCTTTTCCTCAAGCTCCTGCGTTGCCTCAATGGCGTTGTCCAGAATGTTACCCATCAGACAAGCCAGGTCGCTGTCCCGAATGTCCGAGAGGTCGCCAATCGTGCCCGAAATGATAACGTGGGTGTTCTCCAGCGGGCGAAGCTTGGAGTTGATCAGATAATCCAGAATCGCGTTTCCCGAGCGGATCAGCTGTCCCATGCGGTCTACCTGCGGCAAAAGCTCTGCAATATAGGTTCTGCATTCCTCACTCTTGTCCTGCTCCAGATATCCCGACATGACGGTCAGGTGCTGCTTCATGTCGTGCTGTACCTTACGCACGTTATCCCAGAGCGCGGTGGCGTCCTGATGCCGCGCCTGCTCAAAGGCCATTTTCTCTTCCAAAAGCCGCAGCTCATAGCGTGCTCTTTGCAGCTTCTGGATCTGATAAAGCAGTACGTATAAAAATACGTTGACCAGCACAAACGCCACCACAATGATCAGGATCTGCACGCCAAAGCGCTCAGCCTCGGGCAAAATGGTCATGGTGATGGCCGCACCCAGACCCAGCATGGTGGTCAGCGAAAGCACAAAGGTCAGAATGCCGTTGAACACGTTCATACCCTCAACCGAGCGGAAGATATGCAGAATCATCCACAGCATGGTAAACAGCGCAACCTTGTGCAACAGAATATAGATCAGACGCGCCACACCGCCCGAACCGATCATCAGCATGTTGACGTCCCCGATCAGCATAGTCATGCACATATACAAAAGACTGCTCAGCGCAATAAACGTGACCTCACAGATGCAGGACGCCATGATGGCGCGGAACGGATGCTTCCAGGAAACCGATAGCGAAAATCCCATGCATATCAAAAAGAATACCACCGAAACCGCGGTCATGTACTGCGTGGGCAAAAGATAGTCGCCCACCAGCGTACAGCCGCAGGAGGCAAGAATGGCGGGGATGGCCAGCTTACTCTGTCTGAAGGTGGTCTTATTGAACTTGACGATAAACCAAATGCAGAGGATGCTGTCAAAGAGTGAGGTTGCAAGCTCGATGGCCACAGAGAGTACAGGGTTCATCTGACAAACCTCCTTCTGGTAAACTGCATATAGGCCTGCTTGAAGGCAGGGATCTTGCGGCGGCTGATAAAGACTCGGATGCCGTTTTGCATGTGCACGTCCCCGCCGTCGTGAATGCTCTGAATGTGCGCCATATTGACGATAAAGGCCGCGTGCACGCGGAAGAAATCATAGCCGTCAAGACTGTGCTCGAGCGCGGACAGCGTGCCGCGACAGCGGTAACCTTTCCCCGAGGTGGTTTTGATGACGAAATAGTTTTTCTCGCCCTCAAAGCAGATGATATCGCGCAGACGGAGCATCAGCCGACCGTCCACGGTCTCAAATTCCATGCTCTCGCTATCCAGCATGCACTTTTCCACCACCTTGTCAAACGTGACGGCAAGCTCCTCTGCCAGATGGGTCTTGCGCAAGAAGCGGAAGGGGGCGTATTCAAACGAGCTGTATACAAATTCGTCGTATGCCGAAACAAATACGATCACGGTATCGGGCGAGCTTTCTCTGAGCGCAGAGGCCAGTGCAAAGCCGTCCATCCCGGGCATGTCGATATCCAAAAACAGCACGTTGATCGTGTTCTCGGCGGCATATGCCAGCACGTCCGCCCCGCGGGCGAACACCGGCGCAAGCCTGCAATCAATGCGCTCGGGCAATCGGGTAGCGCACAGCTCACGCAATCTGTCGGCCAACTGATTGGCAAATCGCAGATTGTCATCGCAAACGGCAATTGTCAGCATGTCTCTCCCCCTCTCAAAGGTCATTTACGTTATCATCATTATACCATATCCATTTTGGGTTGTCAAATCCTCCGCGCTACCACTTATCCCAAATTCACTACCGTTTATCCCAAAATCCATTCTGCGACCATGCTCATGCTATAATAAGACCATCGAACAACACAACCGAAATCATGATTTGGAGGTTAACATTATGACTGAAAACACAATTACCAAGAACGAAATTTGGGAGCAGATCAAAAAGCTGCAGGAGCAGCTCGCATCCTTGACGGAAACCGCCCGGTCGATCATCGCAATCAACGATACCGACGAATATGACGGTGAAGAACCCAGTTCGGTTGTAAACGCTGAGATTGCCATGGCAAAAATTGAAGCCATTAAACAGGTCTTTGCCGAGCGCGAAAAAACCTTGCAGTCGCTGCTTGACCTCTACAAAAGTATGTACGCTGCCGACTGAGCCGCAGTTCAATCTTGAAGTTCCCAAAAGGAGCCGCTTGTATGAAGGAGGTGAATACATGAAAAAATTCCAAAAAATCGAATTATGGTTATGCCTGATTCCGGGACTTTCCACGTTATTTATCGGATTTGCTACCATGTTCATCATCAAAAAACATCCGCACCGTTTTCTGCATTGGATATTGTTTGGGTTGATATTCTTCGGTGGCGGTTTTGTCGCATTCGCGCTTCCTCAGGCAATTTTGTGGAGCGGCATCGCAGGTTTGGAATATCTGTTGCAATGGTGCATTTTAACCATTGTCAACGTACTGTTTATCAAACTGCAACAAAAATGTGTTGCCTTGCCCGAACAGTGAATTGCCACCTTGCTTCGACATAGCAGTCAGAGCAAAATAAAAAATGGCGCGGATTTTGCAGGGGGCAACGTCCTCGACGCCCCGGGAGCACTGATAGGGTAGCCGCTCGGGGATGCGTGGGAGATCCTCAAAACGCGCTTCCCGAGATCCGACCGCTCTGCGATCGCCCTGCGCTTCGCTTGGGTTTCGACTGCGGCATCGCATTGCGATGCCTTCGCTCAAGATGACACGGGATCGCGTTTTGACTTTCAAAAATCAGCAATTCGTTGCAGATTTTTGAAAGTTCGACTCCGCCAACAATACTCAATTGTTTGCTCCGCTCAGGATGACACGTAGCGGTGTAACGCGACAAAAAACAACGGGACGAGTCCAATGACTCGTCCCGTTATTGTTTACGTTCTTCTCACGTTGACCTTGAGCAGCTCGTCGACAAGGTCGTTATCGATGACCTCGTTGGCGGCGTTGCCCGCGTAACGTGCAGTCTTATAGACCTCAAAGAGCAGCTTTTCGTCCTCCTCGACGGCCACGTCCTTGGCGATCTCGTCGGGCGTATTCGAATACTTCATGCGATATCCCTGCTTGATCTTGCGGATCATGTAGTCCACGAAGATAAAGCGCACGCGCGCGGCGTTGTCGGGCAGCTCGTGCCATTTGCCCTCGTTGCGGAGCTTTTTGGCCTTTTTGGCCTTGGTCGGCTTTTCGACGTAGACAAAGCTCTTTTCGTCCTTACCCTTGAGCCTTTGACGGCCCAACTGAATGCCCACAAATCCCAGCACGCGGTTGACGACCTTGAGCACCGGCTTGGCAACTCTCTTACCAATCTCCAGGACCTTGGTGGCCAGCTTGCGCTTGAGCGCGGGGCTGAGCATGCGGACAAATTCCCACAGCCCAAAGACCACACCGCCAAACACCATGATCACGGATACGCCACGCAGCTTGTCGCCGTGCATATACAAAAATTCGTTGGTGATATCGATACGGCTGGGTGCGAAATACACCGTGCCCAAGAGTCCCAAGAAGCACACGGCAAAGCCGACAAGTCCTAAGATCAGGCGCGTTTTGTTGATGGTTCGCCAGATCTCGAGAAAGTCCACGCCGCTGACGCTATCCTCGGCACGTGCGCGCTTTTTGCGCACCACCTCGGTCTGCTCGGTGGCATTCTCTTTGGGTTGGTTTTTGGATTTTTTGGGCGCCTTGGGTGCACCCCCGCGGTACTTGGAGGCCGCGCGGCGGCATTTTTGTGCCTGCTGTGCGCTATCCGAATAGTCCGGGATCTGCTCAAAGATCTCGGCCGCCTCCTCAAATTCGGGGCCGGTTTGCGCACTCTGCATGATCTCAAGCGCGGTGGCATAGGCACGCTCGGTATAATGTTTGAGATATCTCTCGGCAAGATCGCGGGAATCCTTATACCCCTTGATCTTGTTCATCTTGAGATAAGCCTCGCGCATATCCTGCCAGCGACCCTCACTCTGCTCGTAAAGCTCGATGGCCTCGGCATAGCAAAGAGCCGTTCCCTTGGCCTTATAGGTTCTGGCCCATTCGCGGGCATCGAGATAATCGGAAATTTGCGAAAGCACGGCCGCGGCCTCGAAATAGTCCTCCGACGTCAGCCCTTCTCGCGAGGTAAAGCCCTCGCGATATTCACGGTACGCGCCTGCCGATGCGGCGCGGATGCATTTGGTATAATAAACGGAGGCATCCTTGAAGGTATCCAGCTCGCGGAACTGCTTGGCAAGCTCCAAAAATTCACGCCAGGTGGAGGTGCCGGCAAACCGATGCATCAGCTCGGTATAGCGTTGGTTGAGTTGTGCTTCATTCGCCATACCAGTCTTCCTCCCCTTCTAAGATGATGACCTGCACCGAGTTGCCAAGACGCTCCAGCGCATCGGTTCTGGCCTGCACCTCGGGATTTTCGGCAAACGCCACAATGACGATCTCGGTATCCGCCATGCCCTCGGTCACGGCATTCTCCAAAAGCGACGCGAAAGAGCCGCCCTCACGCGGGGTGATGCACGCCATTTCCTTTAAGATCTCCAGCATGTGCGCCTGACCGCTCTCGCACGGGAAGCGCATGGACATCTCGCCGTTCTGCGACTTGCAGTTGGCGGCAAATCCCACGCGGAAGCCGCCGAATGCGGCGTCCCTGACCAGCGCGGCGCAGAACGAAAGTCCCTGCTCTCCGCGGCGGTTATATTCCTGTCCGTCCATGCTCATGCCCATGGGCAGATGGAAATCCATATAGATCATCATGCGGCGGCTGGCGCAGAACTCGCGGCTGTTGACCTTGAAGGGCGAGGTGGACGCACCGCCAAACGGCACGCGCGCCGACGCCTTGAAGTTGATCTGCGACATCTGGTCGCCAAATCGGTAATCGCGAATGCCCGCAAAGGAAAAGGGATCGCTGTAAAGCGGTCTGCGGCTGACGTAGTCGCCCTGTAATCTTCCTTGGGCGAAATCCTGCATATCCAAGGGAATGGCCTTGGGATAGACGTAGATCTCTGCGGGGGCGTCCTGCGCGATCGGCCCCGTTTTGGAATAGATAGATGCCACGTGCAGAGAATAATGTCCCCTCTTGCGGCAGATGACCTTGTGTCTGCGGCGGATCTGCATATACGGCCACAGATTGAAGCGGCTGATCAGATACTGCATCTTGTCCTTCTCCGCAGGATCGCGCTCATATTCCTCCAGCTCCAGCTCGTTATAGAAATACGACTCGATATCCACCCAGAGAAGCGGAAATGCACCCGTGTTTCGCACGGTTTCGATCAGCTCCACCTCGTCGCCCTCGTACACGCCGACCTCGGAGAACGAGCGGGTATACTCGATCCTGCCAAGGCGTTTGTTACGCAGAGCGATATATATGCGGTACAGCACCAGCGTCAAGAGCGCCAGCACCACCAGCACCACCAGCACGTAGAACTCGGGGGTCTTGGAAAACTCCTCGAGTCTGTCCACCATGTTAGTGATATACTCGGCAAAGCCTTTAGAAATTCCGGCCATTATCTTTCCTCAAAAACGGCCTCGGTGGGAACGGTGACTGTGCCCAGAATGTCCTCGACGACGTTATAAGCGGCATCCTTGCGGATTCTTGCCGAGTTTTCCAGCATGATTCTGTGATCCAGCACGGGGTGTGCGGCACGCTTGACGTCATCCGGAATGACGTAGTTTCTGCCCGCGATCGCGGCATAGCCCTTGGCGGCCTTCATCAGAGACAGCGCGCCACGGGGGCTGACGCCCAGGATCACCTTGGGATATTTTCTGGTCTTTTCGACAATATTGGTAATGTAACCCATGAGCTCCTTGCAAACGTAAACGCGGGGAAGCTCCTCGATGGCACGGCAAAGTTCCTGCTCGGTAACGACCGGCTGCAGGGTTTCAAGCGGGCTGGATTTGTCAAATCTCTCCAGAATTCTGACGCCCTCAATGTGGTTGGGGTATTCCATACTGCCCTTCATCAAAAATCTGTCCAGCTGTGCCTCGGGCAGCGGGAAGGTACCCATGTTTTCCACGGGGTTCTGGGTCGCAATGACCATAAAGGGTGCGGACAGACGGTAGGTCTTGCCGTCAATGGTGGTCTGTCCCTCTTCCATACACTCAAGAAGTCCCGATTGGGTCTTGGGGGTGGCACGGTTGATCTCGTCCGCCAGTACGATGTTGGCAAAGATCGGGCCGGGCACGAACTCAAACTCGGACTTCTTCATGTTAAAGAAATTGATACCCGTGATATCCGACGGCAAAAGGTCGGGGGTGAACTGAATACGCTTGAACGTGCATCCCACGCTCGCGGCCAGCGACTTGATCAGCATGGTCTTACCCGTGCCGGGCACGTCCTCCAGCAGCACGTGACCGCCGCACAGCATGGAAACCAGCAGCATGTCGACGGTGTCCTCTTTGCCCACGATGACCTTGCCGATATTGTCCTTGATCTTGGTGTAAACCTGTGTAATATTCTGCGAAACAGAAACAGACATAATTGCCTCCAAAAAATACTTAATCAGTTTATTTTATCACAATTTTGCATATATGTCAAGAAAAAATGCGCTCTGCCACGCCTGACGGACAAAACAAAGGACTGCACCGTTAGGCGTGATACTCTTAGCGGAGTATCACGCCAACTCTATTCGCCTGCGGCGAGTTCTATTGCTTCGCAGTGTTATTCGGCTTACGCCGAGTGATATTCGCTACGCGAGCTTTTAGGCGAATAGAATATCACTGAAGCCGCAAGGCTTCAATATCACGATTGCGATAGCAATCATATCACTCTTTGCGAAAGCAAAGAATATCACTAAAAGCAGAAAAAGAGAGAGCAAAGCAGTTTTTCTTTACGCATTGTTCTCTCTTTATGTTTTTATTGCAAGTTTCGCATTTGTTTAATCAGGCTATGCTCATACCCCTATTATAAATTCTCCGATAAGGACATCACCCATAAAGCGACAGCTTATTCTTAATTCAGGTTTTTGTTTCTTTGCTTTTGGCAGCCTTGGAAAGCCCCACAAGCCCGACAATCAAGTGTACCATTGCAAAAATGACC
>JAZULL010000091.1:0-9479 GCA_045603085.1 Eubacteriales bacterium
GCGCTGTGCGCCAAGACCATGGCCGCAGGTGGCATTGAGGAATACGAGATCCTTGCCGCATTCCCCGGCAACCACTTTGAATTTATGAAGGCGCAGCATCCCTTCCTGGATCGCAAGTCGCTGATCGTCAATGCGGATTACGTTACCATGGATTCGGGTACCGGCTGTGTTCACACCGCTCCCGGCTTTGGCGCGGACGACTATATCACCTGCAAGCGTTACGGCATCGATATCATCGTGCCGGTAGACGACCGCGGCTATCAGACCGCCGATGCAGGCAAGTATGCAGGTCTTTACTATGCACAGTCCAATGAGGTCATTCTGGCCGACATGAAGGAGAGCGGCGCGCTGTTCGCAAGCGAGGAAATGAGCCACGAATATCCGCACTGCTGGAGATGTAAGTCCCCCATCATCTTCCGTGCAACCCCCCAGTGGTTCTGCTCGGTTGAGGCATTCAAGGACGAGGCCGTCAAGGCTTGCCAAAGCGTAACGTGGCTGCCCGCATGGGGCGGCGACCGCATGGCACAGATGGTTCGCGACCGCGCCGACTGGTGTATTTCCCGTCAGCGTCAGTGGGGTCTGCCCATTCCCGTATTCTACTGTGAGGATTGCGGCGAGGTCATCTGTGACGACGCCACCATCGCAAAGGTTGCCCGGGTGTTTGGTGCGCAGGGCTCCAACTCCTGGTGGGACCTGTCCGTTGAGGAGCTGATGCCCGCGGATTATACCTGCAAGTGCGGCGGTAAGCATTTCCGTCGCGAGACCAACACGCTGGACGGCTGGTTTGACTCCGGCTCCTCCCATATCGCAGTGCTTGAGCAGAGACCCGAGTTGCATTGGCCCTCCGACGTTTATCTCGAGGGCGGCGACCAGTACAGAGGCTGGTTCCAGGCCGCACTGCTGACCGCTGTCGGTGCTAAGGGTCAGGGTGCTCCCTATCACACCGTGCTGACCCACGGTTGGGTCGTGGACGGCGAAGGCCGTGCAATGCACAAGTCGCTTGGCAACGGCGTTGACCCCGATGACGTGGTCAAGAAGTACGGCGGCGATATCGCAAGACTGTGGGCGGCTTCCACCGACTACCACGCCGACGTCCGTTGCTCGGATAACATCTTCCGTCAGCAGTCCGAGACCTACAGAAAGATCCGTAACACCGCAAGAATCCTGCTTGCAAATCTGGGTGACTTCAACCCCGATACCGACGCAGTTGCTTATAGAGACCTGCCCGATATCGATAAGTGGATCCTCTCCCGCTTCAACAAGCTGGTGAAGGAGTGCCGCGAGGCTTACGACGGCTACGAATTCCACATCGCATACCACGCGCTCAATAACTTCTGCACCATCGATCTGTCCAAGCTGTACGTTGACATCACCAAGGACAGAGTTTACACCGAGCGTGCCGACAGCGTCGCTCGCAGAAGTGCACAGACCGCTATGTATATCATCATCTCGGGTATGACCCGCCTGCTGGCTCCCATCCTGAGCTTCACGGCTGAGGAGATCTGGCAGAGCATGCCTCACGCCGCATCCGACAAGACCGAGAGCGTATTCCTGAACGACATGCCCGCATACGATGCAACTCTGCAGTCCGAGGGTACTGCATCCTGGGACGATCTGTTCGAGCTGCGTGACGACGTCATGAAGGCGCTGGAGCTGGCCCGTGCCGAGAAGCTGATCGGTAAGTCGCTTGACGCAAAGGTCACCGTTTACACCACCGATGCAGACGCATACGCGCTGCTTTCCGGCTTTGCAGGCGCCCTGGCCACCGTATTCATCACCTCAAGCGCTGAGGTTGTAAACGAGGCCGCTCCCGAGAGCGCG
Source organism: Eubacteriales bacterium (assembly GCA_045603085.1). GTDB lineage: Bacteria > Bacillota > Clostridia > Oscillospirales > CAG-272 > SVQP01. Next base: position 1,822 of record JAZULL010000091.1, read on the forward strand.
GTTGCGGGCGAGGACGGCAGAATCGCCGTTGTCGTTTCCCCCGCAGACGGCTGCAAGTGCGATCGCTGCTGGGCGTACTCCACCAAGGGCGTTTCCTCTGAGGAAGGCTTCTTGTGCGAGCGCTGCAAAAACATTCTGGAACTTTAATTTATAGCCGAAGAGAGTCGAACTCACACGCCCTGCGGCGAGCAATTTTCGTATCTTTCGCCAAAGCGCGCCTTGCAAGATGCGTATCTTGCTACAACTCTCTTCGGCTATAGGAAGGATTTTCTATGCTGTATCTGATTTTGTGGGCAGCCATCGCGGCCGTGATCGTGGTCGCCGATCAGCTGACCAAATATCTGGTGATACAACACATCCCGGAAGGGGAATCGATCCCCGTCATCGAGGGCGTCCTGCACTGGACGCATATCAAGAACGACGGCGCCATCTTCGGCTGGTTTGACGATACGCGCTGGCTGTTCATGATCCTGTCCTCGGTTGGCATCGTGATCATGATCGCCATGCTGGTGTATTGGGTCAAAAAAGAGCCCAAGGATAAGCTGATGCAGATCATTCTCACGCTGCTGATCAGCGGCGGCATCGGCAACATGATCGACCGCTGCTCCCTTGGCGTGGTGACCGATTTCATCGATTTCTGCGCATTCCCCAAGCTGTGGATGTATATATTCAACGTGGCCGACTGCGCCGTGACCATCGGCGGATGCCTGATGGTGCTGTGGCTGATCCTTTCGGTGATTGCCGAGCTGAGAAAAAAGAAAACGGATGCGGCCCTGCCGGAGGAACAAAATGGACAAGATTCAGGGAACTGTGACGCACAGGGTTGAACCTGCCGACGCGGGACTGAGAATTGACAAATACCTGGCGGAGCGGGCAGATTTGACCCGCTCCGCCGCGGTCAGAATGCTTGAGGAGGGCGATGTGTCGGTGGGCGGCGCGTCGGTCTCCAAAAACTATAAGGTCAGGTGCGGGGACGAGATCGAGATCCGCTATCCCGAGCCCGAGCCCGACACCGCCTTGCCCGAGAATATTCCCCTGGACGTGGTGTATGAGGATAGCGACATCATCGTCATCAATAAGCCGGTCGGCATGGTGGTGCACCCCGCGGCGGGAAACCCGAGCGGCACGCTGGTCAACGCTCTCCTGTACCATTGCAAAGGGAGTCTGTCCGGTATCGGCGGCGTGCTTCGTCCGGGCATCGTCCACCGCATCGATAAGGACACCTCGGGCCTATTGGTGGTCGCCAAAAACGACCGCGCACATCTGCATCTGGCCGAGCAGATCAAGGAGCACTCGGCGCACCGCATCTACCGCGCCGTCTGCGTGGGCAACGTCAAGGAAGACGAGGGAACCGTCGATCTTCCCATCGGCCGACACCCCACCGACCGCAAGAGAATGGCGGTCATCCGTGACCCCGACCGCGAAGCGCGCGACGCCGTGACTCACTATCGCGTGCTGGAGCGTTATGCAGGCAGAGCGCTGTGGGGCAACGCCTTTACTTATATAGAATGCAGACTTGAAACCGGCCGCACCCATCAGATCCGCGTCCACATGGCCGCCAAGGGACACCCGCTGCTTGGCGACGAGGTGTACGGCGGCGCGACCGTACCGTTTATCTCGCGCCATAAATCGCTGATCAAGGGGCAGACCCTGCACGCATGCGAGCTGCACCTGACCCACCCCACCACGGGCGAGCGCATGCACTTTACAGCGCCCGAGCCACCCGAAATGATCAAGCTTTTGGAGATATTGCGCCGTGAAGACTGAAAAAATCTTTGAAAATATCGCCATCGTGACTGATCTGGACGGCACCTATCTCGCCCCGGGCGGTGTGGAGCACGAGAAAAACCTGCAGGCCATTGCCGAGTTTCGCGCCCACGGCGGCTATTTTACCTACGGAACCGGCCGCATGCATAAGAATATCGCGCGCGTGCTGCCGAATTCGGGCAAGGTATGCAACCTGCCCGCCGTGGTCGCCAACGGCTCGTATCTGTTTGATTTTTCAACCAATACAAGACTTTGCCCTACGAGTATGCCCACCGCCGACGTGCTGGCGGTAGCATCGTATGCAAGAGAGATCGCCCCCGAGGTCGGTGTCCGCGTAGTCACTCCCGACGGCTTTATGACCGACGGCCACGGCGAGATCATCAAGGGCGAGGTTTCCCGAAACCCTGCCGATTTTCCGCACGTCGTGCCCATATCCGAGTGGACTGCATGCAATCCCGCCGAGCAATGGTTCAAGCTGGTGTTCCGCGGCGAGCCCGAGCATCTGGTGGCCGCCAGACCGTACCTTGTTGACCGCTTTGGCGACCTCTTTGAATTCGCCGTTTCAGGGCCACGCTTTCTGGAGCTGACCGCCAAGGGCTGTACCAAGGCGACGGGAATTGCTCGCCTGCGCGAAATGTTCGCCGCCAAGGGTAAGGAGCTGACCGTGGTCGCTTGCGGCGATCAGGAAAACGACCTTGCCATGCTGCGCGCGGCCGATATCGCATTTTGCCCCGAGAACGCCATTCCCGAGGTCAAGGCGCTGTGCCGCGCCACCCTCTGCCACCATGGAGAGGGGATCATGCCGCAAGTCGTTGCACTCCTTGCGGAAGGTGATAGGTAAGAGTGAAAAGTGAAAAAGTGTGGAAAAAGCCCCGCCGAAACGGGGCTTTTATTTCATTATTTATATTAGTCCGTGTCTATTTAATCAAACGCCGGGTTGGTGGCGTAATAATTCTTGCAATCCAGCGAGTCGCGGGTCTTGTTCAGCGCCTCGGCGAAGCGCTGATAATGCACGAGCTCGCGCTGGCGCAAGAAACGAATGGCGTCCTTGACGTCGGGGTCGTCGGCCAGGCGCAGAATGTTGTCGTAGGTGGTGCGCGCCTTTTGCTCGGCCGCGAGGTCCTCACTCAGATCGGTGATGGGATCGCCCTTGACCGCCAGATATTTGACGTCAAACGGCACGCCCGCCGCGCTGACGGGGTAGATGCCGGTGGTGTGATCCACAAAATACGAGGCAAAGGGACTCTCGGAGATCTCCTTTTCCGAGAGATTTCGGGTCAGCTGGTACACGATCGAAGCGATCATTTCCATGTGTGCCAGCTCCTCGGTACCGATATCGGTCAGCGTGCCGATGATCTCCTTATCGGGCATGGAGTAGCGCTGATTGAGATAGCGCAGCGACGCGCCCAGCTCACCGTCGGGACCGCCGAGCTGTGTGATGATGACGTTAGCCAGCTTGGGATTGGGCGTCTTGATGTTGACAGGGTATTGCAATTTGCGTTCATAGATCCACATATCATGTTCTCCTTCACACTAATTCTGCCAAGGCCAGGGGCTCTGACCCCATTCCCAGCGCGCAGGGTTTTTGTTGTCGTAAATGGTGATCGGCCCGCAGGTCGAGGTGTATTCGGCTGCCACCTGCTCGCGCTCGGTCATCAGCTTGCGGTAATAGTCCAGCGCGTCGGGGTTATCGGGATAGCTGTCAAGGTACATGGCAAGCTCCACGATGGCGAAATCCAGGCGCGAAAGGCGCGCCATCAAGGCCTTGCAATCTCTGCTCTGATTCTGTTCCATATCTTACCGTCCTTTCCTGCCGCCGCGAAAAGGGAAGTCAAGCGAGGCAAAGATCGTCCCCTTGTCCATCCATTGATCGGGCGTGTAGATGCTTTCAAAGGCCTGGCGGGGTGCGTAGACCATGGCAAGCGTCATGCCGTCAAGGCAGGCGGGATCGTTCTTGCAGGGCACGGCCATGACGGGTTCAGCCTCGGCACAGCCGCAGGGCGCGGATTGCAGCTGCCGCAGCGTGGCGTAGGGCGCGCGCTCCCTGGCGCGTCCCACGGCGGGTTTTTGTGCGTACATAAAGTGTCCTCCTTGGAGTGTTTGGGCGGAAAAAACCGCTCATTGTCATAGTATGTCGAAACAGGGGAGCGTGTGAATGCCCCCCGCCGATACCGCCTCGCCCCAGGGCTCGGCTTCGGCACCCCCTCCCGGAGGGGGCGGGATATTCTCCCTCAGAGAGGGCGCCTGCTCCTACGACAAAAAGTCGCACCAACATCCCCAAAAAAGCACCCAAGAGGGCAGGGGTCGCCTTGTGCAAAACGCCAAAATTGACCAAATTTAGCCCATGGGGGGGAAGAAAAAGTGAAAAAGACTTGACATTCGGTTCACATTTCGCTATAATTATCATAACAATTATTGAGCGGCAAAGCAAGCGAAAGCTTGTGACGCAAAACTAAAGGGCCTTGGGTCACCGTGGCAGCCAGTTGCATTGTTGGAGTTAAGCCAAGAAAAGGGCGGAAAAACAACGTGCAAGTGGCAATTTTTTATTTTTGAAGGGAGTGTGAGCAAATGCTTGAAGCACAAATAGAGCAATTGCTCGCAAACCATATCACACCTCTGGAACTGTTTTACACCGAGATCCGCGATACCATCTCGTCCGCAAGAACGAGAGCGTATAAGACTGACGTGCTGGTTCGCAGCATGCCGCTTGGCGATCTGCTGGCCGCTGATTATCAGCCCACCGCCAACCGCACTAACCTCTGCATCGCGCTTTCCATGTGGGCACTTTCCCACGTGTGCCGCGAGGTCACAACGCTGATCGAGGCAGAGCAGGACATGGATTTCTATAGCGTGCATATTCCGTTGCGCTTTATCGAGAAAGCCGACATGGAGGCCACGCTGAACGCCGTGTTCGAAGCCGAGGAGTTCAAGTACAGAGATAAGATCATGCTGGAGCTCCCGCCCGAAGCCATTTATCTGGACACCGAGGTGCTCAGTGCCGCCATCAAGGGCGCCAAGAGCGCAGGCGTGCAATGCATGCTCACGGGCGTGGGTAGTGAGAATTACCCCATTATCCGTCTGGCGAGCCTGCCGCAGCTGGAAATGGTGCAGATGCACGAATCGGTTGCAGAGAATTTCAGGAAGAGCGAGGAAACCGAGGTCACAGCCGCCGCGCTGATCACCTATATCCGTTCTCTTTCCCTTAAGATCATCGTTCCCGGCGTTGGCGTCAATGAGGACAGAATCACCGCAGGCCTTGAGCGCCTGGGCTGCTTCGGCATCATCACACCCAACCCCGAGAGATATAATTTGCAGTACATGCTGGACGAGATCGCACGCGAGCGCGGCGAGCTTTACGAAGCCACCATGCAGGCCTATAAGGAAGAGGTCGCGGTTGAACCCGAGCCCCAGCCCGAACCCGAGGCTGAACCCCAACCCGAACCCCAGCCCGAGCCCGAGGCTGAACCCCAACCCGAACCCGAGGTTGAACCCGAGGTTGAACCCGAGGCTGTCATCCTGAGCGAAGACGCCCCCGAGGGCGGCGAAGCATAAGCCCTCTTCACCCCGCCCCCCTCCGGGAGGGGGGAAGGCGACCTTAGAAATACAATATTCGCCGGGGGGGAGAATGCGAGGCCGAACAGAACCTCGAGTATCACCCCGAGCGCTTAACCAATCCAATTCGTCCGCAGGGCTCCCTCAGTCGCTGCGCGACAGCTCCCTCCCGGAGGGAGCCATTACAAACGGAAAGGACTGAATCCAATGGCGATTGACGTCAACAAATCAAATATCCTGTTGCGAAGAAGCGCCGAGATTCTCAACTACAAGCTGATTCGCAAATTCATCTCGATCGGCTTGACCGCGTGCGCATGCGCCATGACGCTGGTGTACGTGGCGGCGGCCTTGTATAACCAAACGGGTAGCTACACGGTATCGATCAACAAATTCGACAACGTCGAGTATTCGCTGATCCTTTCCGAGACACCCGACTTCAAGAGCCTGACCACCAAGCTCAATGCCAAGTCGAATGAGAGAATTACCAATATCTGTATTGACCAGCACCTGCCCGAGGGTCTTGAAAACGTGGACGGTATACACAACGGTAGCGACTATATCGCATATACCTACTACGTCATGAACAACGGCCAAAAGACCATGACCTACGAGTACTTGCTGACCGCATCCAACATTACCAACGATCTCGACACCGCGATCAGAGTTGCGCTGTACGTGGATGGAGAGAGAACCGTATTCGCCACCAAGTCGGCCGACGGTAGCCCCGAGGCGGTGTGTCCGTATGACGAGTACACGATCGCCGAGTACGGCTACACCACGCCGTTCATGACCCAGGGCGAAACAAGCATCGTCACGCGTCAGCAGATCAGCGACTTCGAGCCGGGCGAGGTGACCAAGTTTACCGTGGTCATCTGGATCGAGGGCGACGACCCCGACTGCACCGACGATTTAATTGAAGGTACGTTCAAGCTGGACATGACCATGTCGCTGATCGATACCGAAACCGAAGATGATGGTTATTCCTCGCAGGATTCCACTGCCGGCGAGAATAATACATAAATAAGTAACTTTTTAATTTAAAAGGAGAAACGAATATGAAAAAGTTAATTCCCGCAGTCGTAATGTTGCTGGTTTCGGCAGTTGTTCTGTCCACCGCTTCTTACGCATGGTTCACTACGTCGCAGAGTGTTGATGCTTCTGGCATGAACGTAACTGCTGAGGCTCCTACCTCTGTGCTGATTTCCGGTTTTGTCGGTGAAGATGTAAATGACAAAGATGACTGGTCTCAGTTTACCTCTTTCGTTGTATTCCCCACTCTTGAGAACAGAATTAGCGCAGCTTCTTCTTTCGATGGAAAGAACTTCTACGAGCCTAGACAGTGTGATGATATTCACGGCTCTATCAAGTATGGCTCCGATATCACCTACTATACCGAGGCTGAGGCAGCTAATGGCTATTATGTGGATTATCTGATTAAGCTGGAGAATACCTCTGCGGCCAAGGATGTTCAGATTTTCGTAGAAGATCTGTCTTTCGCTAATGCATCTGCTATCAATGGTGCAGTTCGCGTTGCCATCATTAACGAAGAGGGCGAGGCTTTTGTGTTCAATCCTAGTCAGAAGAGTGGCAATACGACCACTTGGGTTAACGTTCTTGATAAGGATGGCAATAAAACTTTAGCGAATGGCCCTCTCAATTACAAGAACGGCGAAGGTAATAATGATGATTATACCTTTAATGAAGGCACTTTTGCAGCAGCAGCTGCTGGCGCTTCTAAGACCTATTGCGTATGGGGTGATATGAACGAAAAGGATAACAACCAGGTTATCGGCACCCTGCCTGCATATGAGGCAAACGCTTATGATGAATCTGTTGGTGAAGATGGCACTATCGTTACCACTCAAAACCCTGAGTACACTGAGAACGTAGAGCAGTTCACTATTAGAGTTTGGTTTGAAGGTCAGGATTCTGCTTGCATTACCGAAAATGCAGGTCTTGCTGCCGGTTTCAGCATTACTTTTGGTCTGATTGAGGTTGATAACCCCTAATTAACCAATAAAAGCTAATACAAGGCGCCGCTTATGGCGGCGCCTTGCTACTTAGAAAAGACTGCAAGCTCTGCATCTATTTATAGAGAGCATTCTCCTGCTTGTGGCAAATTGCCGAAGAGCGCGGAAGTGGACCGCGTGCGCATTTCGGTGCACCTTCGGTGATTTCCTATGGGTAGGAAAGCCCCCCTCCGGGAGGGGGGAAGGCGACCTCAGAAATACAATATTCGCCAGGGGGGAGAAAGCGAGGCTGAACAGAACCTCGAGTATCACCCCGATAACCTAACCGAACCCTTTAGTCCGCAGGACTCCCTCAGTCGCTGCGCGACA
>JAZULL010000092.1:0-16072 GCA_045603085.1 Eubacteriales bacterium
GGTCATCGGCAAAGGCGATGACGCTGCAGCACTGTTTGCAGAAAACGGCGAGCTCTACTACCTCGCCCAGCTGACACAGCCCGGCGTGGACGTTTCCTATAGCATTCCCCTCCCCACCGTTCTCAAAAGCAAAAACGCCACCATCGAATGGCACAGCTCCGACCCCGAGAAGTTCAGCAATCAAGGCGTATGCTCCCCCTCGGCAAACGGCTACGTCACCCTGACCGCCGTCATCCGCATCAATGAGCAGGTTTACACCCAAGACGTCAAAATCCATATCGCAACGCTGACCAATGAAGACAGACTCGAGGCTATGATTGCTGCTATGGGTAACCTGACCTTGAATACCATTTGGACCAGCTCACATCAGAACGGCAAGCTTGACCAGGTGTTCATGCCGGTCACTACTCAACAGAGTGACGGTTCCTGGCAACAGACCTACGTGGACAGCAACGGTGTGACGCAAGAGCTTTCCACCTTCGACATTACCAACATTGAACTCACCATTGACGAAGAAGCATATGGTTACATCGGTTTCCAGAACGGCACGGAATTTGTTGTTTTGGACTATGCTTCTTTCCAAACCATGGCACTTGTCAATATCAAGGCCACCTTCGCTACCGGCGAACCCAAAGAAGTTTCCTCCACGATCTGCGTCAACATCCAGCTTGGTAGCGATACCACACTTGGCGACCAGGTGCTGGAATACGTTCAGAGCCAGATGAACAACGTGGACGTTCTGCAAAACATGCTTGACACACGCAGTGCTTTGGACGAAGACGGAAATCCCATAGGTGAAAAGGGTAATTTCACCCTGCCCGTTGAATACAACGGCTTTGAAATCGTTTACACTATTTCAGGCGAAACTGCCGCAAGTGTTTCGGACGGCAACTTCACCGTATATCCCGAGCATTTCGAAACCTCTTACTACAGTGTCCCCGTTGACGTCAAGGTTTTGATTAAGGGTGCGACCGAAGTGACCGAGGAAAACACCATTGCATCGCGCACCATGTACTTTGACGTACCGCCCGTAATCACAACCGACGATTTCGGCTTTGCAAATGTGGATCTGTTCAAAAACGTGCGCGGCCAGGTCAATAGCAACCTGCCCGAATCCGAAAGATGGACGAGCGACGATGCCGACAATAAGTACATCCTGCTGCGCGACATTGAAAAGTGCACCTCTTTGAGCATCGACGGCACAAGCAACGGCACGTCTTCCATCAACGGTCTTGCGCACTTCACCAACCTGACTGTTTTTGAAGCGACCAACTTCAACTCCGGCCTGGCAACACAGCTTGCACGCGTTTCTGCAACCTATACAAACCTGACCGAGCTGACACTCTCCAAGATCGGCTTGACCGACATCACTCCCCTACAGAGCTTGACCGGCTTGACCAAGCTGGACATTTCGGGCAACACTAATCTCTCGGACATCACGGGTCTGGTAAACTATGATGCAACCAAGCTGGCAGAACTCAACATTTCCGGCACAGCCGTCAACATGACGCACGCGCGCCCCATGCTGACCGACATGTACTACAAGTATGAAGCTGCCCTCCAAAACAATGGCAACACCCCGAAATACTACTACACGCACGAGTACACGCCTATTGCAGACGGTGCCCTGTTGCTTGAGCCCGATGCCATTTCGGTCAGCGGCTCTACCGCAACCGTTGCCGGTAACAAGATTACGATCTCGAATCTGGACGGCTCTTATAAAACGGTTGATGGCACCACCTCCAACGTTCAGATAGACGGTGAAAAATCCATCGTTACGCCTGCAGGCACTACGTTTACTGTTGTAAAACAAGGAACTTTGAGCTACGATACCACGACAGGTTTCTTAACCGTAACAGATGGCATTGTCACTTTCAACTTGGGCGACACTGCAAACAAGTCCACGGCATCTACCATTGAGGATCTGCTGTTCCAAAGCCCCATCGTAATCACCTATGCTTCGATCGATTCGGCATACAACAGCGGCACCTATATTTTGACCAATTCGACACAAAGCGCAATCATTTCCGACGAATTCGAGCCACGAGTCATTGGTACAAACGTTTCTATCCCGATTATTTATGGCGTTATCGAAGAGCTCACCAATTACCAGTACACCCCTGAGGGCTCTGACCAGACAATCACCGTTCCTAAAGCAATTCGTTTGACGCCCTTAAAAAATGTCAACGGTAACCCCTTCACAACTTTGTATCAGGGCATAGAAGACTTGAACGGTACAACATCAGTCAAGCACGATAGCTTAACTACCATCACTATTACTGGTGGTTCGCTGGAAGACAATCGCGTTACTATCGGCGAATTCGGCGGCACAATTGAAGTCACTTTTGCTGACAACAGTACATTCAAATTCGTTGTCACCAGTGGTGTTCACGTAACCATTTCCGACTATGCTTCTATTCGTAAAGAAAATGCGAAGATCATAATCGAAAAAACAACCGTATCTCAAGATGCGGAAGGCAAGGAATTCTTGAGCATCTCCTCGACTGCAACACTAACTAATGCAATTATCACAGAAGAGACTATAAATGGTGTTATCGTTCCTACCATCACTACAACCGATGTCTGCACATTGTCAATTGCAAACGGTGCATCAATCATTCTCCCAGCTGGTGTTTCCTTCCCGATTCCAGCTGATGCAGTAGGTACGAACAACAATGGCTCCGTTACCCTGCAAACCTTGACAGCCGCTGGATATGGAACCGACATCAATTACGACGAGATTAACGTTTCATACACCATCATTAATGCAACCCAAACCAATACCCCCTCTCCTAATGCCGTGATTGATTTGTCTTGGATTGGATTAGGTCGACTTGAGTACTCATATAACGGATGGACAAACACTGCAGACAGTTTGAGATACGCAGAAGTAACAGCCCAAATTACAGCTGGTTCGTCTTCGTATTTGCGATTAGATAATAATCAATGGATTCCCATAAGTGCTGGTGTCATTAATTTGGCTGGTTCAAGAATTAATTATTCCGACTATGATGCAAATCGGTGGGGTTCCATCACAACCGGTACTAATTCCGTTTCCGTAACACTTGGCGGTTCTGCATCTTATACAAATGCGATCGTCACCGGTCATTCTGGGAACACCACAACAAGAACTACGTTCACTCTCCCCTTCGAATCCTTGTCAGGTCTGGGAAATAATATCACCTCGTTGTCCCAGCCCATTTCCGTTGTTGTTCCCTCTAGCGCAATCAATCCGCAGTATGTCGGTATTCGTACCGCCGCACAAGAGGACTCCGAAGAAATGAGCGCAGGCAAAGCGATTTATATTGGCTTTGACGTGCAAGCATTTGGGTGTCAGTTGTCAAATGGCTCCATTACTGCAGTTGACGGGTACAAGTGGTTTGCTTTGCTGATTGATGGTGAATACGTAACGATCTCTGATGTAACGAACGACTCGAGTATCACTTATACCACCACGCAGGTTACTGTAAACGGAGAAACAAAAACAAAGTACACAATTACAGTAAACAATGCAACCTCTACGATCGGTAAGGGCGCGTTGTTGACTAAGGATGAGATTAACGTAACTTTCAACTCCTTTACTCTTCCCCAAAACGGTTTCACAATTCAGACCGTGTCCGGTGGAGCAATCGTTGACGGTGTTACCGTATCTTATTCAAAACCTTCTTCTCATGTCATTGCTCTCGTAGACAATATTCTGTTTGAGCCCATCGTACTCAAGAGTGAAGAAATCAGCGGTCTGTCTTATCTGTATCTGCTTTCCGAGATTCCCGACGTATCACACCAAGGCGGCTCGATTGACACTTACATCCAATTGGCTACCAGAGTCTATTATGATACAGACGGCCATTCCGTAAAGGTTTCTTGGGAAATTGACCCCGCATCCGGAGCTTACGTTTCCCTTCTTTCCGAAGGTAGTCTAAGCAGACTGCTCACAACCAAGCCAGCAGGAATGACATTTGAGCAAAACGAAACAGAAAAAACAATTGACGTCACCATTATAGCAACAGTTAACGTACAAGGTTTGATCTCTTACAGATATTTTACCTTTACAATCACCTATCACAACAATTGAGAGGTGACGACATGAAAAACACAATTCAAACTACTACGAAAGGAGGCTCCCGTATGAATCTCAAGACTCATAAGATCATCGTCAGCATTGCATTGACCCTGGTACTTTGTACGGGTGCTGCCCTTCTGGCACAAGCATTATTCCAGGCGTTCACAGGTGACGTGACCGGTACGGTCACGGTCACCCCGCCCGAAAAGGTAGACGGCAGCACAGTCTACGTCAAGGTTGCTACCGAGGCAGATCTGATCAAGGCTACCAAGGATGAGATCTACAACTCCCCCGAAGATATTTCGGATGCGGCCAAGCGCGTGATTATTCTTCTGACCGAGGACATCACGCTGACGCAGGATCTGCTGATCACCCGTGACTGCCATCTTGATCTTGGCAGTAAAACGCTGGATACCGGTGATCATGCCGTAACCGTGTATCACACCTACACCGGTGCTTACGTCATTGCCAACGGTACACTGAGCGGCACGATCAACGTCAACACCCCCAATGCAGCCGTGCTGATCGATGAAGATTCGGTCAATAAGGACGCGCTGACCGCGAACGTTACAGCAGCTTCGGCAGAGGCTGTGCGCAACGCAGCACTTTCCATGGTTGCCGCACATCTGACCAACGTGCTGGATGATCACGGCATTTACGGCATGCTGACCGCAGGCTGTACCTTGCCTGACTTCACCACCATTTACGGCTGTGCACACCAAAACGGCTGCTGCTTCTTGGCAGAGGATCCCGATCTCCCCTATTGGTTCTTCGGATACGATGGACTCAAGTTCACATATGAAACCACTGCAGCAGACGGTGTAGAAACGCTGTCCGCAACCGTTACCTATGACGGTGCATCTACCAAGCAGGATTTCATCATCCACAAGGTTACCACCGCTGAGGAACAAAGCAAGGCCGCGGCTGCCATTGTTCTCAAGGAGCTTTCTCCCTTCTACGTAGAAGCCTCCGGCGAATACAATTTCAGCACACCGGTTCTGCTGCCGAGCAAGGTAGCATTGGGCCAGACCACCAATGTGGAAATGACCTATACCACAACCGCCGGCACGCTGAGCGGTAACAAGTACTCTCCCGCTGAGAGCGACGGCAACCTGACCATTAACGGGTCTACCACGATTGACACCTCGGGCAGCATTTCCGAGGTTGAGGAAACCGACTATACCAAAGCCAATCGCGTCATCAAGGAGCTGTTTGGCGGCGGTATTGTGATCCAGAAGGAAATCAATTCCGGCGTGGTCAGCTACACCGAGCAATCCCTGGCATACGACCCTGCCGACTTCCCTGCTGAGTATGAAATCAGCGAAATCACGTTTGCTTTAATCAACAACGATGAATTTGGCGACTATGAAATCAAAGACGGTGTACTTCGAGTAAGAAAGAATGCTGCAGGAGACACCTACGAAGGCGCACCCGAAGAACACTCGCTGGTCAAGGTCTTCCTGCAAGCCACTGTGTTGATGCATAAAGATACGGCCAATGAGGTGGCCATCACGATCAGCATTCCCATCACCTGTAAGGACGTACAGGACCCCGGTGGACAGGTAGCGCAATTCCTCCCCTATTACTACTTCTTCAACCGCATGTTTACCGAAGTCACCTCGGGTAACTACACCTACACTACATTCCGCATGCCCACGCAATACGTCAGCGGCAATCCGCAGATCATGTTCTACGTGGTTGACCCCAACACGGCAAATGCAGATGGCGGTTATACCTTTATTGATGCCACCACACAAACCACCTACAGTTTCTTAACCGTAGCCAAGGACGGCGACGAATGGGTATTCACCATTGATCCCGAAAAAATTGGTCTTACCGATCAAGAGGTCATTTTCGGTTACGGTTACAAATTCAGCGACGACTCCGGCTATGAGATTTTCTCTTACAAGGATGGTGCAACCGGAAAATATTCCAAGTTGGTCGTTCCCGGTGTTGTCAACAAAGGCAACGTAGATACTGAGGGCTTTGGTGATATTCCCAACCCTGCTTTGTATGAATTCATCTATAAGATCTATCATTCCGAGGATGAAACGTACGAGGCGGCAACCGATTACATTCTGGCATCCCGTCTGACCCACGAGGTCAACCTGAAAGCCGATGCAACAAATGATGGCTGGGCAGATACCGACAACATCGTGTTGAACTTTGAAGGCAAGCAAGCTACGTTTGTCACATCCGTTCCCGCAAACGCAGATTACGATCCCTTCGAAGGCTTGGAACTGTTAGATAATGCCTTGAGTATTAACCTTGCAAATTCCGGTATCACGGTTGAAGAATTGCAATACGTTGCAGGCATGGAGAACTTGCAATATCTGAACTTGTCAAATAACGGGTTCAAAGATGGTAACAACTTTACACCTGATGAAAATTCAAATGTCGTTGCTCCGTTAGTGCCTCTGACAAAATTAAAGGAACTTCATTTGGAAAACAATACGTTGTACGATCTTAGTTATTTACAAGATTTAGAATCTCTGGAAACTGCCTATGTGTACGGAAACTATCCTACAGTTACTATATTTGGTGATGGATTCTTGAGTTTCATTGATGATTTGCTGACTGGGGTAGTACAAGGCATTTATGGTTCTGAAGGTACCGTAAATATTGCTACCTTCTCCGCAATTTGTTACAAAACCGACATTTACAATACGGTAGTTAATGGAACTCCTCAACTGTTCTCCCCGTCCGCAGATGGATCAAACGCTTATATGGGCTTGATGAATATTGAGTATCAAGACAAACTTGCCCAAAATGCAAGCATAGAATTAATTTTTGCCAATATGAGCAAGGATCCTGAAATGTATGGCCTTGATAAGCATGAGTTGTATTGCTATACACTGAGCAGAAACGGAACACTTTCCCAACAGCAAACAACACATACTAACAGTATTTCGTTCGAGTATGAAGGAGATGCTACAACGGCAACCGAATTCTCCTTAGTTTACCATGATTTTGTTTCCACCGACCAATATAAGGAAGGCGAAGGAGCACTTGAAACTTCCAAAACAGTTGCCATAGAATTTACTGTCAAATTCAAATTCAAGGTCACTCGCGTAGATGCGAACGGTAATCCTATCGTAGAAACCCCTACTACCTAAGAAAGGAGGCGCAAGATGGAACAGACACAACATGAGCAAAGCTTGATTGTTTTGCAGAAAAAGCTGCCGATGCTGGTCACGATGGCTGTGGCGATCGTGCTATGCTGTGCGGTAGTACTCAACTTCACCCGCGCGTGGTACTCCAACAACCTTGACGCCTCCGCCGAGGGTATGCAGATCATCTCCGAATCCCCGGACGTTGAATTCAATCTGCAGATCTACAATGCAAACGGTGTTCTGGTTTACGACAGCACCAACGAACAAGAATACGGAATCCGCGAGTGGGTCGGCTTACTCCCCGGCGAAAAGTACGTATTCGTGCTTGCTTTGAACCGTTCCGACACGGCCGAGGCACAAAACCTGGACCTGCAGATCGGATTTCTCGGTCTGAGCGGCAAGCCCTTGGGCGCACCCTTCAAGATCATTCCCAACCAGGACAAGTTTGAGGAAAACGCTTCCGCGCAGACGCTTTCGATCCCCGACAGCACCATTTACTTTGACACGAATACCGTTACCTTGACCGAAACCAACCAAACGGACGAGGACGGCAATAAGATCGCGACCTGTGTACCGAAAGCGGATGGTGACATTCTGTACTTTGATGTAACGGAAACAACCGAAAACGATGAAAAGAAAACAACCGTGACAGTGAAGGCGGCGGATACTGCCCCGGACGGTGCTTTCTCCTCGACGGTATTGAATTTCTCGGGATATGACTCCATCAATTCCTCCAACAGCTCCATGACCTTCCCTGCTGTTAAGTATGAAACGGTGACGGGAGGAGAGAATGAGTATCAAAAAATGGTTGCAGCGCTGATGCAGACCAACACCGGTCACGACTCCACCGAGGTTTTCAAGATCGGATGTTATGCAACGCAGGACCAAAATACCCAGGAGATCACCTACAAGGCACCGCACATTCTGGAGCTGACCGAGGCTCAAATGGCCAAACCGGATGAAAAGAAGGCAGCGATCTCGGCAGAAATGATTGCACTGAGCAAACGTTTGCAGCAAGAAGACAACAACGAGCTTCTTTCCCTGCCCGCTTACGAGTACATCACCGCCTTGCTGTACGAATACCACTGGGCATATCAAGAGCAGGAATCCTCGCAGGAAAGCGAGGAGGGTGCAACCACCGTTCAGCCGGAAAACACCAAAAACCAGGTACTTCTGATTCCCTTCTGTGTCTACGTTGACACAGCGGAGAAATATCAGGAGGCCGGTATCATCAACTCCTCTGCCGACATTTCTAACATTCAGTTCTCGGTAGACGGCATTTACATCTCGGCGCTTCCGCCCGCTGATGCCGATGGCAATTGAAAGGAGTAGGATATGACAAAAAAGAAATATCATTCTTCCGTTCTGATGATTGTCACGGCACTTGCTCTGCTTCTTGCATTGGCAACCACGTTTGCCTGGTTCTCCAGCCGATTTGTGACCAAGGACTTCACCTTTACCACGGCGAAGCTGGGTTCCTCGGTTACCATTTTCCTTGGTAACGATTTTGACCACGACGGATATCTGGATTTGGGCGAAGTAGACGGCAAGATAGAGGAAAAGTATACGATCATAGAATCCGAGATGTCAGAGGACGGCAACACGATAACCATTATTGAAATCTCCGACATTCTGCCCTCCGAGATTTACACGTTCAAATTCAACGTGTTTAACAGCGGTGACGTTGCCGGTGACGTGCTTGCAATATTCTCGAATACGGATGAGAGTAATATGCTGTTTTTGAAAACTCTGGCAGTCACCCCCGTGATCATTCACGATGACAACACCATGACCGTGGGCGAAAAGATTTATTTTGCTGACACGGCAACAGACTCCGAGCTTTCGGTTGACGTAGTTCGCACTCCCTCCAAGGAGGACCGCTACGCGGCTTTAAGCGGCGTCAGTAAGTATTCCAAGGTTGACAGCCTGCACAGCCAGACCTTTGTATTCCGTTTGGAAATGGTTCCCTACGACGAGCTTGTTAAAAACGTAAATGGCTTTGCGGATATTATGGACAAAACACAGTATAATGCGCTTCAGAATGCAAACGACACACCTTACTCGTTGGTATTCTCGGTGATCCTGGAGGCAGAAGACTTCCAGTACGATGCAGCGCAGGATAATACCCCTGCCGAGTCCACGTCCTCATCGGAAACCGGTCAGAATTAAACAATCATCTATTTCCGCCCCTGCCATGCGGCAGGGGCGATTTTTTGTGCGAGTATTGGAAGAATATCATGAAAATGTTATGCAAATTTTCATACAAAGTACTGGCGTTGATCAGAAAAGTGTGATATAATAGATGCGTTGGATATCATTCAATTAAAATATAGGTAGAACTCTTTTTCTCGGAGGTATCGTTTGTGCAAAAAAGATTGAATTTTATCTGGACGGTTTTGCGAGGGCCGGTTCAGTTATTTTGCAAGCTGAAATTCGGTTACACCTACAAGGTGGCCAAGGACTTGCCGGATCATTACATAGTGCTCTCCAACCATACCACCGACTACGACTGCGTACTGGTGGGCTGCTCGTTTAAGAAGCAAATGTACTACGTGGCCAGCGAGCACATCGCGCGCTGGAAGCACGGCTATAAGCTGCTCAACTGGGCACTTGCGCCCATTCTGCGTAAGAAAGGCACGACGGCAGCATCGGCCATCATTGACATTCTGCGCAAGGTGCGCAAGGGGGCTAACGTTTGCATGTTCGCCGAGGGTGTTCGTTCCTGGGACGGTCTTTCCTGCCCCATCACGTCCACCACGGGCGGTCTTGTCAAAGCTGCTCGTTGCGGTCTGGTAACCTACCGTATCTCGGGCGGCTATTTCTCCAGTCCCATGTGGAGCACCAAAAACACGCGCAGAGGCTACTTACACGGTGAACCCGTACACGTATTCACAGCCGAACAAATCGCGGCTATGAGCGAGGATGAGGTCAACCGCATCATCCGCGAGGATCTGTATGAGGACGCTTACGCCAGACAGCTGGAAAAGCCCATCAAATACAAGGGAAAACGCCTTGCGGAGAGTCTTGAAAATCTGCTTTACATCTGCCCCTCTTGTGGCGGAGAGGACACCTTGCGCTCCAAGGACGACCGCGTATTCTGCACCTGCTGCGATCTGTCCTTCACATACGACGTTTACGGCATGCTGCACGGCGCGCCCGACACCACCGTGACCGCTCTGGCGGCACGTCAACGCACCATGGCCGAGCAGCGGATCGAGGATGGCTTATCGGTCACGGCCAAGGACGCGCGCGTTTACACGGTAGACGGACACACCGAGACCACCGTTGCCGAGGGTGAATTTATCATGAATGCGGACGGTATTACCTGCGGCGAGCTGCAGGTTCCCCTGTCCGACATCACCGAGCTTGCCATGCGCGGCAGACGATTCCTTCTGTTCAGCTTTGGTAAGACCTACTGTGAGATGACCGCGCCCGAGGGCAACAACGTCTACAAGTTCTTTGAGTATTATCAGATCGTAAAGGCCAAGGAATTGGCAACCAAATAATAAAAATAGACAGAGAATTTTCACATTCTCTGTCTTTTTTCTATTGCACCCGATTCATGAGTGCGCGGCCGTTCTTTTTCAGCCATGCGTGGTGGGTCTTATAGTTCGGGAACACGGACTCGATCTCAGCGTAAAACGCCCGCGAATGGTTCATGTGCTTGCGGTGGCAAAGCTCGTGCACAACCACGCTATCCAGCACCTCGGGCGGGGCTAACATCAACAGGCAATTGAAATTGAGGTTGCCCTTGGATGAGCAGCTGCCCCAGCGGGTCTTCTGTGTGCGGATGGTGATTCTGCCGTACTCCACGCCAAGCATTTTGGCATAATAGGCCACGCGCGCGGGAATGACCTTTTTGGCCTGCTTGATCAGCTCCTTGTGCTCCTGCTCTTCAAGCGGTGGCAGTTCCCTGCCCGCCATGCTCTTGGCCAGATGCTTTTCGATCCAGTCAGCATGCTCCGTCACAAAGGCGTCAATGGTTTTCTTTGGCAATCGCATCGGCGCGCGGACAATGACCTTGCCGTCCTTGATCTGCAAGCCGACGGTTTTGCGGCTTGAGCGGATCAGCGTATATTCCATCACTTTTTCAGCTTGACCGCCAAAGCGCACCAGCCGTTTTCCTCAGCGCGCTCCACGATCTCAAGGCCGTGGGCCTCGAAGCAATCAATGACGTCCTGACTTCTTTCCATAATGATACCCGAAGCCAGCAGAACGCCGTCGTCAGCGAGGTACTTGTGCACGTCGGGGGTCATGCGAATGATGATGTCCGCTACGATATTGGCACACATAAGTCCGTATTTTCCGCCGTCCAGATCGACCGAGCGCAACAGGTCGGACTGATCGCAGGTGATGTTTTCAAGGCCGGAATCCTTGATATTTTCGCGTGCTACGCGCACCGACATGGGATCGATATCATAGGCCTTGCACTCCCCCGCGCCCAAGCGAGAGGCGCATATAGCAAGGATACCGCTACCCGTGCCGACGTCCAGCATGCGCACACCGGGGGTGGTATATTTTTCAAGCAGGCCGATGACCAATCTGGTGGTCTCATGCGTGCCCGTACCAAACGCCATACCGGGATCCATGCGCACGATCAGCTCGCCCTCGGCGGCCTCGTACTTTTCCCAAGCGGGCACGATGACGATCTTGGAGCCGATCTTGATCGGCTTATAATACGCCTTCCAGGCATTGGCCCAGTCCTCTTCGTTCAGGCCGATCATCCTGATCTCGCCCTGTATGCCGTCCTTTTGCATCATGCTGCGCAGAAAATCAACGTCCTCGCGGATATCGCGCTCGACGGGCAGGTAGACCGACACCGACGCGACGGTCTTATCGGCGTTAAGAATACTCTCGTCGATCAGATCGCCGTAGCAGGTCTTGAGGTCAATATCGCTGTAGTCCTCGATCATGAGATTGTTGTTGATCATGCTCATGACCGCCACCAGCGCATCCAGCTGCTCCAGCTTGACCGTGACGCGAATCTGTGTCCACTGGGTGGTCTCGCCCCAGTCCTCGCAAACGTAATCCTTATCTACCATACTCATTTACCCTTTTTAAAGAAATTCTTTTTCTTTTTATAGTTACTCTCGCCGCAAGCCTCGGCAAAGGCGCGCATCGCGTCCTTTTGCTTGGTGGAAAGTCCGGTGGGGATCTCGACGTTGACCGTAAAAATCAGATCTCCCTTGCGTGAGCCGTTATTCAGGTTGGGAATACCCTTGCCGCGCAAGGTGAACGACGTACCGGACTGCGTACCCTCGGGCAGATCAAATTTGTGTGTTCCCTCCAGCGTGGGCACCTCGATCTGTGCTCCCAGCACTGCCTCGGAGATGGTAACCGGGATATCACAGAAAATATTCGCTCCCTCACGCTTGAACAGCTTATGGTTCTGCACACCGATCATGATGATCAGATCACCCGCAGGGCCGCCGTTTTTGCCGTCACAGCCCTGTCCGCGCAGCGCAATTCTCTCGCCGTGGTCAATGCCTGCGGGGATATCGACGGTCAGATTCTTGTTCTCGCGCTCCATGCCTGCACCGCGGCAACGCGTGCAGGGATTTTTGACGATCTTACCGGTACCGCGACAACGCTCACACGTGCCCGTGGACTGGAACTGCATGCCGCCCATGTTATGCACGGTACGCACCTGACCCGAGCCGCGACATACGGGACAGGTCTCGGGGGCTTGTCCGCCCTCGCTGCCGTTGCCGTTACAGTCGGGACACTTGCGCAGTCTGGTATAAGTAACCGTTTTCTTGACACCGAAGGCGGCCTCCTCAAAGGAGAGCGAAACACGGATCTGGATATCGTCACCGCGCTGGGGGCCGTTACGGCGACGCTGATTGCCACCGCCGAATGCACCGCCGAAGAACGAGCCGAAGATATCGCCAAGGTCACCGAAATCGGTGGTGTAGCCACCGCCATAGCCGCCGCCAAAGCCCGAGCTCTGATCAAATGCGGCGTGTCCGTACTGGTCATACTTGGCCTTCTTTTCGCTGTCCGAGAGTACCTCGTAGGCCTCGTTGACCTCCTTGAACTTTGCCTCGGCCTCAGCATTGCCCGGGTTCATATCCGGATGGTATTTCTTTGCAAGTACTCGGTAAGCCTTCTTGATATCCGCGTCGGACGCGTTCTTATCAACGCCAAGTACCTCGTAATAATCTCGTTTATCTGCCATTTTATTTTCCCTTTATAACCTGCTATGGGGCTGCCGCTAATTGCGACAGCCCAAGCATGCAAATGATTAGTTATTGGAGTTATCCTCGTAGTTGGCGTCGTAGTAGGTGCCGTCGCCGCCGTTATAGCCGCCCTGCTGGCCACCCTGCTGCTGATCGCCCTGCGCGCCCTGCTGACGGTACAGCTCCTCGGAAACCTTGTAGAAGGCCTTCTCCGCAGCCTCGGTATCAGCCTTGATGGCCTCGGTGTCGTTGCCCTTCAGGGTCTCCTTGAGCTTCTCAATGCCGGCGCGAGCCTCATTGATGGCGTCTGCGCTGACCTTGCCCTCAACCTCGCCAAGGGTCTTTTCCATCTGGAATACCATGGACTCTGCACGGTTGCGCACGTCAACGGCTTCCTTCTGCTTCTTGTCCTCCTCGGCGAACTTTTCAGCCTCGCGGACTGCCTTGTCGATATCCTCCTGAGACATATTGGTCGAGGAGGTGATGACAATGTGCTGCTCCTTACCGGTACCCTTATCCTTAGCGGTAACGTTTACGATACCGTTGGCATCGATGTCAAAGGTAACCTCGATCTGAGGTACGCCGCGGGGAGCGGGAGCAATGCCGTCCAGAATGAATCTGCCCAGCGTGGTGTTATACTGTGCCATTTCTCTCTCGCCCTGCAGAACGTGGATCTCAACAGAGGTCTGACCGTCAGCTGCGGTGGAGTAGATCTGGCTCTTCTTTACGGGAATGGTGGTGTTTCTGTCGATGATGCGGTTGAATACGCCGCCCATGGTCTCAATACCCAGAGACAGAGGAGTTACGTCCAGAAGCAGCAGATCCTTGACCTCGCCGCCCAGCACGCCGCCCTGAATAGCCGCGCCGATTGCAACACACTCGTCGGGGTTGATGCCCTTGAAGGGCTCCTTGCCGATGAACTTCTTGACTGCTTCCTGCACAGCGGGGATTCTGGTAGAACCGCCGACTAAGAGGCACTTGTCGATCTGGGAAACGCTCAGGCCTGCGTCAGAGAGAGCCTTCTTGGTGGGGACCATTGCGCGGTCAACCAGATCAGCAGTGATGCGGTCGAACTCTGCTCTGGTCAGGGTTGCCTCAAAGTGGAGAGGGCCTGCGCTGGTTGCGGTAATGAAGGGCAGGTTGATGTCTGCGCTGGTCATGCCGGACAGCTCGATCTTAGCCTTCTCAGCTGCGTCCTTGAGTCTCTGCAGAACCATCTTATCCTTGCGCAGGTCAACACCGTTTTCCTTCTGGAACTTGTCAGCCATCCAGTCGATGATTCTCTGGTCGAAGTCGTCGCCGCCCAGCCTGGTGTCACCGTTGGTTGCCAGAACCTCGAATACGCCGTCCGAGATCTCGAGAATGGATACGTCGAAGGTACCGCCGCCAAGGTCGAATACCATGATCTTCTGCTCGATTTCCTTATCCATGCCGTATGCAAGAGCTGCAGCGGTGGGCTCGTTGATGATTCTCTTAACGTCCAGACCTGCGATCTTACCTGCATCCTTGGTTGCCTGACGCTGTGCGTCGGAGAAGTATGCGGGAACCGTGATGACCGCCTCGGTCACGGTAGTGCCGAGATAGCTCTCTGCATCGGCCTTGAGCTTCTGCAGGATCATAGCGGAGATCTCCTGAGGGGTGTAGGACTTGTTATCAATGTTGATCTTCTTGGCAGAGCCCATTTCTCTCTTGATCGAGATAAGGGTTCTGTCGGGGTTGGTGATGGCCTGGCGCTTAGCGACCTGACCTACCATTCTCTCGCCGGTCTTGGAGAACGCAACGACGGAGGGAGTGGTTCTGCTTCCCTCGGGATTGGGGATAACGATGGGCTCAGAGCCCTCGAAAACTGCTACACAAGAGTTGGTAGTACCTAAATCTATACCGATGATCTTTCCCATAATTGTTTTTCCTCCTTATATATGGTTATGATTAGATTTCAAAATCAGTTTGCGACGATGACCATGGCGAAGCGAAGAATCTTATCACCCTTTGCATAGCCCTTCTGGTAAACCTCGGTGATCTCGTTCTCACCGAACTGCTCGTCTTCAATATGCATGACTGCATTATGTTTTTCGGGGTCAAAGGTCTCGCCCTTTTCGCCAAAGGCGGTCACGCCCATCTTGGCAAGTGCGTCCTCAGCGCCCTTGAGCGTCATGGCAAGTCCCTTTTGCAGAGCCTCTGCCTCATTGTATCCGACAGCACGCTCCAGATTATCGATGATCGGCAGAATGCCCTTCAGCGCATCCGTGTAGGCGTCGGCGTAAATGCCGTCCTTTTCCTTAGCGGTGCGTCGGCGGTAGTTATCGTACTCCGCGATCATGCGCATGTATTTATCGTTGGCGGCGGCCAGCTCGGCGTTTGCTGCTTCCAGTTTCTTTTCCAGCTCCGCGATCTCAGCCTCTGCCTTTTTAAGCTTCTTTTTATCCGAGCGGCTCGGCTTTTCCTCGGGCTCGCTCTGCACCTCGGGGGCTTCGGTCTCGGCGCCACTTCCCTGCTCCTCTGTGACCTCATCCGTCGGTTTCTTGGTCTGATCCATTTTGTTCTCCTCCAGTCAGTAAATTGTTGCCGCCCAGCATATCCGCGATATTGCCGCTCAGCCCCTCCAGCGTGGCAAGCACCTTGGCGTAGTCCATGCGGCGAGGACCGATGATACCGATCGCGCCCACGGTTCTGCCGTCCTTGACGATCGGCTTGAATACCAGCGCGGAATTGTTCAT
>JAZULL010000093.1:0-2319 GCA_045603085.1 Eubacteriales bacterium
CCCCAATATGATTTATCCCCCCGTCGGTGACGCCTTTGCGGAAAGAAACAAGTACGCAATGGAGATCGACTTTGAGCTGCAGCCTCCCATGTATGAGGTTTCCCCCACACACTATGCTGCAACCTGGCTGCTCCATCCCAACGCACCCAAGGTGGAAATTCCCAAGATCATTACCGAGCGTATCCGGAGAATGAAGGAAAGAGGTGGCAACCATGGCGAATAATGGTGAAGTATTGTTGAAAGTGGACCACCTTTGTCAGTATTTCCGTTTGGGACGTAAGGATCTTAAGGCTGTTGAT
Organism: Eubacteriales bacterium; assembly: GCA_045603085.1. Classification (GTDB taxonomy): domain Bacteria; phylum Bacillota; class Clostridia; order Oscillospirales; family CAG-272; genus SVQP01. The sequence goes on from JAZULL010000093.1 coordinate 300, forward strand.
GATGTAAGCTTTGAGATCAAAAAGGGTGAAACCTTTGGTCTTGTGGGTGAGTCCGGCTGCGGAAAGACCACTACCGGTCGTTCCATCATCAAGCTGTATGACATCACCTCCGGTAGTGTCTATTTCAAGGGTCAGAGAATCGGTGCAGGCACCCGGGGCTACCGGGATGCCATCGCTGCCGCCCGTGCGGAAGCTGCCAAATAGATCAAGCTTCTCCGTGCTGAAAAGGCCGTAGATGCGGCAAGAAAGGCTGGGATCGAGGAACAGATCAAAAAGATCAACCAGGAGCTGGGGGAGATCGTTGACAAGAACCGGGCTCTCATCCGCGATGCAAAGACTGACAGCAAGCAGGTGGATAAGCAGTATGCCGAGTCCCTTCTCAAGGCGCTGGACGCAGAGTATTCTCAGAAGTTCCGGGCAGCTGAGGGCAACAGCGAAAAGCTCAGGGCCCTCAAGAAGGAATACCAAATCCGTTGCCGCGTAGCAAAGAAGAGCAGACTCATCACCCAGATCCAGATGATCTTCCAGGATCCCATCGCTTCTCTGGATCCTCGTATGACCGTCCGTGATATTATCGCGGAAGGCTTGGTGATCAACGGCATCACCGACAAGGCTTATATTAACGAGAAGGTCTACGAGATTTTGGAGATGGTCGGTCTTGTGCGGGAGCACGCAGACCGTTATCCCCACGAGTTCTCCGGTGGTCAGCGTCAGCGTATCGGCATCGCCAGAGCTGTTATCATGCAGCCTGAAATGATCATTGCCGACGAGCCTATCTCTGCGCTGGACGTATCCATTCAGGCGCAGGTGATCAACCTGCTGAACGACCTGCGGGATCGCTTGGGTCTTACCATCATGTTTATCGCCCATGACCTGTCGGTGGTTAAGTACTTCTCCGACCGGATCGGTGTTATGTACTTCGGTAAGATGGTCGAGCTGGCTGATTCCGACGAGCTCTTTAAAAATCCTCTGCATCCTTATACCAAATCTCTTCTGTCCGCAATTCCGCTGCCTGACCCCGTATATGAGAAGCAGCGTACCAGAATTCTCTACAACCCCATTGCAGAACACGATTATTCTGTAGATAAGCCCTCCTTCCGGGAAATCACACCGGGACATTTCGTGTACTGTAACGATGCTGAAGAGGAAAAGTATAAGCAACAGGTCAAGTAACAAAATGGGTGGTTAAAAGCAGTGAAAGAGGAAACCAAAGCAGCAATCAAAAAGTATGCAATTTGTTTTGTCATTGAGGCGTTGATCGCATTTCTTGTGATTTGGTCAAAGGGCTTTTTCACACAAAGTGCGGCAGTAAATATTCAGATCCTGTCAGATGCATTCTTTGTCTCCGGTATTTTGACGACGCTTTTTGGATGCTTAATGTTTGTCAGTAAGGAAGGCGCGCTCATCGGTATCAGCTTCGTTCTCAGAAACGTTGTGCTGACCTTTATCCCTATGGGCAGAGCAAGGCATGAGCGATATGCCGATTATCGGGAGCGTAAGCTTAACGAGGCCAAAAACCGCAGCATCCGCTATATTCTTGTGCCGGGACTGATCTTCCTTTTCATTGGTATCATTCTTACCGTTATTTGGGACCAAAAATTTTATAATGTATAAGAGAAATCCCCGTGCATGCGTGCACGGGGATCTCTTTTGCGGCTGCGGACAATTTCGGGACTGTTTGTCTGTCGGTATTCGTGACTCTGTTCCACCGCCCGAATCGTTACCTTGTCTGCCAATTCCCGTTTGTCGGGCTGTAGGGGACTTATTTTCCCGTCCCTTGCAGCGGCGCAGCGCGAGCCTCCCCTGTGTAAGGGGAGGTGGCTGCCCGAAGGGCAGACGGAGGGGTTGTCATTCCGAGGCTGCGGTAGCAGCCGTGGGAATCTCCCGCAAGCCATGGCGGTTCTTTGGGGAGGCTGTAAAGAGACGGCAGGTGGTACCGGGAGATTGCCGCGTCGCTTCGCTCCTCGCAATGACAGTTCTTTCGGCACACAGCAAAAGGGCAATTTGTTGGGTGGTTTGG
>JAZULL010000094.1:0-5380 GCA_045603085.1 Eubacteriales bacterium
CTTCCAGAATGGCGGTGGCCAGCGCGTCCTCCACCTGATCGGTCACGGTGCGGCGAAGCTCACGTGCGCCCTTTTCGGGCACGTAGCCGAGCGCGACAATGTGTGGCGCGATCTCGGGTGAAAATTCAAGGGAAATGCCGACTGCTGCTGCCCGCTCGGCCACGCGCTCCAGCATGATCTCTGCTATGCGGATGGCGTGCTCGCGCGAAAGATCCTCGAACACGATCACCTTGTCCACTCTACCCAAAAACTCGGGTGGGAACAGATGGCGCAGAGCGTCCAGCATGCCGTCCTGCGCGGCGCTGTGATCCGAGCCGCCAAAGCCGATGGCGCGGCCGGGTCGTGATGCGCCCGCATTGGAGGTCATGACAATGACCGTGTTGGAAAAATCGACCCGCCGTCCCTGCGAATCGGTCAGCGTACCGTTGTCCAGTACCTGCAAGAGCAGGAAAAAGACGTCGGGATGTGCCTTTTCGATTTCGTCGAACAGTACTACGCTGTAGGGGGCGCGCCGCACTCTTTCGGTCAGCCTGCCGCCCTCCTCGTAGCCCACGTAGCCGGGTGGAGATCCAATCAGCTTGGAGGCGCTGTGCTTTTCCATATATTCCGACATATCAAGGCGGATCATGGCGGCTTCGGTACCAAACAGCGCGCGGGCCAGCGCAAGACACATCTGTGTTTTGCCCACTCCCGTGTGACCTAAGAAAATGAACGATCCGATCGGCCGTCCCGCCTCCTTCATGCCGGTTCTGCCGCGTCGGATAGCGGATGCAATGGCATCTGCCGCCGCGTCCTGCCCAACCACGTGCGCGCAAAGCTCGTGCTCCAGATGCAAAAGCCGCTCGCGCTCGGATTGCAAAAGTCCCGTCACGGGAATTTGCGTCCATTGGGTCACCACCTCGGCGATCTCGCGCTCGGTTACGGTGGGGGTGTTTTCGGCATTGTCTGCGTGTACCTGCAGGGAAAGAGCAGAGAGGCGGGCGCGGATCTGCCGCTCTTTTTCATGCAGCTGTGCGGCCAGCGCAAAATCCTGCTCACAGACCGCGGCCTCCTTTTGCGCCATGATCTCGGCAAGCTCGCGCTCGGCTTGCTTTTTTTCGGGTGAGGCACGGCAAAGCGAGAGCCGTAGGCGCGCCGCCGCCTCGTCGACAAGGTCGATGGCCTTGTCGGGCAGAAATCTGTCGGTGATATAACGGCGTGACATGGTCACGGCCGCCTCCAGCGCACCGTCCGAGATAGCAAGAGCGTGATGCTCCTCGTACCGCGGACGCAGGCCGCGCAAAATCTCCAGCGTCTGCGCGTCGGACGGCTCTCTGACCAGCACCGATTGAAATCTGCGCTCCAGCGCGGCGTCCTTTTCGATATATCTGCGGTATTCCGAAAGCGTGGTTGCGCCGATGACCTGCATCTCGCCGCGTGCAAGTGCGGGCTTGATGATGTTGGCGGCATCCACCGCACCCTCGGCCGCACCCGCACCGATGATGGTGTGGATCTCGTCGATGAATAAAATGACGTCGGGGTCAGCCGCCGCACGGGACAGCACCGCCTTGAATCTCTCCTCAAATTCGCCGCGGTATTTTGCACCTGCGATCATGGAGGCCAGATCAAGCGAGATGATCTGCTTGTTTTTGAGATTTTCGGGCACCTCGCCCGCCGCAATGCGCTGGGCAAGCCCCTCGACCACCGCTGTTTTTCCAACGCCCGGCTCACCGATCAGGCAGGGATTGTTTTTTTGCTTACGGGAAAGGATCTGTATGACGCGTGCGCTCTCGTCGTCGCGTCCTATAACGGGGTCAGGAGAGCCGTTTTTAGCAAGCATGGTAAGATTTTTTCCGTATCCCGCCAAAGCCCCCTCGCCCTTGTCCTTGTTCTTGACCTGCTTACTTTTGCCCTTGGCGCCGGCCATAAAGGCGGTACAGTCGGTGACGAGATCACCCGGGGAGATGCCCATGCTGTCTAAGATGCGCGCGCCCACGCAATCGGATTCGGTGCAAAGGGCAAGCAGAAGATGCTCGGTTCCGATATAGCTCTGCGCACCCGACGAGGATTCGCGCGCCGCCGCTTCGATAATGCTCCGAAGCCTGGGGGTCATGTCCTCGGGAGTCACTGTCGAGGGGGCGCCAACGCCCGTCAGAGCGGCTACCGCGTCCCGTACGCGGGTGGGGTCAGCCCCCTTAGCCAAGAGCAGCCTTGCGGCAATGCAGTCGCTCTCGCCCACAAGGCCCATGTGCAGGTGCTCCGAGCCGATGTAGGTATGTCCCATTTCGCAGGCATAGGTCTGGGAGAGCGTGAGCACGCTCTGCGCTTTTTTAGTGAATTTGCTGTTCACAAGTCCTCCTTGTCGACAAAGTTAAGCCCCCAAGCGCCCCTTGACAAGGGCGGCACGGAACAGATCCCGCTCTCTTTGCGAGCGCAAGTGCTGCTCAGCGGCAAGCGTCATGGTAGCGGGCATGATCTCCACCAGCAGCGTGTTGAGCAGATCGGGGGTTATATCCTGCAGTATACCCAGACTGATGCCTATTCTTACGTCTGCGGACAAATTCAGGAATTCTTCGGCACTGAGTAGATGTGCGCCGCCGAGAATTGCACGGGCGCGCAAGGCCTTGTCGGTCAGAAGCGCGTTATGCTCCTCGCGTGCACGCTGGCAAAGCTTGCGCTCGCTGTCCAGAATGCGGTGCAGGGTGTCCTCCATGCGCGCGAGCATTTCCTCCTCCCCTATGTGCAAGGAGGAGTGGCAGGACAGCATGTAAAGGTTGTTTCCGGTCTCTCTGCCGGGGGTGAGGGGGCGCAGGGAAACGCCAAGCTCCAAAAGCTTGCCCGCAAGCGGTTCGATCTGACTGTATAGCGTCAGCGCGGGCAGGAAAAGCAGTGCATAGGCCTTCATGGCCGTGCCGCATTCCAAGGGGTCGGAGCACAGATATCCCAGCGTTTTGTCAAAGGCATAAGCCACGCTCTCATCGATCAGATCATCCATCTTGAAGGCGTTGGCGGCCGCATCGTTCAAGGAGAGTCCGGGGAGCGTACAGCAAATGCGGACGTGATCGCGTCCGCCCAGCATGACCGAGAGGTTGCAGGGCTCGTTGAGCAGCAGTGCATGCGGCAGGCTGATGGCTGCAAATTCCTTTGTTACATAATACTTTTCGGCATACGAGGCGGCGGCTGTGGGCGAGATCTCCGAGAAGTTGATCAACGAAAAACCGTTGGTTTCCAGAAGGCCTCCCACCGAAGCAATGATCTCAGCCGCCTGCTTGGGAGAGACGCGCCCTGTAAAGGGGTACTTTTCAAGATTGCGCGAGAGTGTGATGCGGGAAAAAATCACCGTGTCGTTTTCATATCCGGGTGTGTTATACCAAGCCATAAGTATTCTCCATTTCTTTTCAGTCTGCTGCTTGCAGGGTGTGGATCTGATCGCGAAGCAGAGCCGCGGTTTCAAAGTCCTCGGCGAGCACAGCCTGCTTCATCTGGTCGCGAAGCAGAGCGGCACGCGCGGCGCGCTCCTGCCTGAGCCTGAACTTGCGCGGCGTGCGACCGGGGTAGCGCGTATCGTCGGGCAGGGCATGCACCGCGGCACAAAGCTCCTCACGGAAGGTCTGATAGCAAGCGGCACAGCCCACGCTGCCGCTCTCCGAAATGCCCGAGAGCGTGGAGGAGCAGACCGGGCAGGTGCGGGCGGCCGCAATGTTGTGCGGCACGTTGATGCCGCAGAGATTGCCGAACATGGCATTCTCCGAGCAGCCAAATCCCGAAAAGGCGGGAAGGCTTGCATCCTCCAGCTCGCCCGTGCGGCGCATGATCTCGGCGCAGTCCGCGCAAAGCGAGCAGGAGCGTGTCTTGCCGCCGAGGTTTTCGTTGTAAAACACGGTGGCCTTTTTCTTTTTGCATTTTTCACATAGCATAGGGGTATTATCCTTTCTTTTGATAGTCTATTCCATTATAAAACCCCCGATGCGAAAAACGTGTCGCATCGGGGCGAGAGAAAAATTATTCTGCTTCCGCACCTGCGGGGAGCGCGTTAAAGCGGTCTGTCATGGCATTCCAGGTAAGAATGTCCACAAGCCCCGTCACGGGGAGCATGACCGCCGCTTGAAAGACGCGAATCGCATCGGCTGTTGCCGCGTCGTACGTGCCCGTGATTTCGGGCGGCGTGAGCGAATAGAGCGGCGTCAGCTCGCCAAGCATGTATTGCAGGGCGGCCACGTCAATGCCAATCGCGCCGATATCCATATAATATCCGACGGGATTGCGGTGAAACAGTGCCACAGAGGTTGGCGGAGCGTAGTATTCTATCGAGTCAAGATAATCAAAATACAGCCGATCCCACGTTTCCCGATCTGCCGTTCCCGTGACCGGAAGACCTACGTAGCGTTGATAATCCGAAAGTGCATCGCGTGTGGCACTCCCGAAAATGCCGTCGACCGGTACTTGGCGGATCTGGGGGGTATGATAAGCCAGCTGGCGCAGATACCGCTGCAGATTGGCCACCGCAGGGGAATAATTGGGGTGATTGGTGTTGTCCGGCATGGCAGGCCTCCTTTTGTCGCAGTGAAATATTTCGCCAATGGCGAAATGTGAAATCTTTGCTTCGCAAAGGTGAAATTCGCGCTATGCGCGAGTGAAATGTTCCGCTGATGCGGAACGTTACGGTAGAAATTTGCATAATGCAAATTTCATATTTGTATTGTATTTTTCTGCCTATTGTTCACCAATTGGAAATCCCGGATATTGGCCGTCGGAAATATTGTCCGATGCGGTCAGGTCGCTGTAAAGATCTGCAATCGCCGTCCATACCAGCGCATCAACAAAGCCGGTTACCGGCAGACCAAATTGGGTCTGAAACGCCCGCACGGCGGCCTCGGTCTGTGTGCCGAAATATCCGGTGGGTGTGACCGACGGAATAGATGTGTAGGTGGCGGCAATGCGGGCAAGATACTCCTGCAGAATGCGGACGGATACCGAATCCGCGCCCTGCCGCAGTACCACGCCGGGAAAGGGGATGGTGCCGCTGACCGTATAGTCCTCGGGCACTGTGCCCACAATCCCCAGATACGCGCGATACATAGCTTCCCAGGTGGTAGGGCCGACTATGCCGTCGGGAGTCAGTCCGAAGGTGTTTTGCAGATCGATGACCGCCGCACGAGTGGAATCTCCGAACACACCGTCGATGGGCACGGCGGGAATGGTGTTGTAGTAGTTGGCCAGAAAGCTCAGATAATATTGCAGGCTGCGTACACCCGTGCCGGTGCTGCCGAGCTGCAAAAGCTCAGGGAATTGCTGCGTGACCTCTTCCAGCCGTATACCCTCGGAATCCAGCTCGTTGAGCCGTTTGACGCCCGCGTAAATAGCCTGAATGGCAAACCAGGTTGCGCGGCCGACCACGCCG
>JAZULL010000095.1:0-1742 GCA_045603085.1 Eubacteriales bacterium
GTTCTGCGAGAAGGACCGATCACGACTGTATGTCGGTCTGAACGGACGATGCCGTAATAGTTGAAAAAAGGTGTCGTGAAATAGCCAATATGCTCGGTGATTGCAAATACGTTATCTAAATACGGCTCGATAGGGTCCGCAGGGAAATCCACCACCGAATAAAAGAAGGTCAGCTCCTTATCTTTGTATATACGGACGGGAATCCCCGCAAGATTGCCGATCACACGGCACAAATACTCAAAATCAATATGCTCCATATCATCACCCCCTACAATGCAAGACAATTATATCACAAATCGAACAAAAATGCAAGAACAACGGCGAGATTTATGATATAATGTAAAATGTAAGATTGTATCACAAGGAGAATTTTTATGGATATAGAGAATATTATGAAATCGCTTACCCGTGAAGAAAAGGCAGCTTTGGTTGCGGGGACGGATTTTATGTATACCAATCCCGTTCCGCGCGTACATATTCCAAGCGTCAGAATGAGCGATGGCCCTCACGGGCTGCGTGTACAAGGCGCAGGCGGCGATAACGGTGTGACAGGGAGGGAGGCCGCTACGTGCTTCCCGACAGCGGCCACGACCGCTTCAAGCTGGAACCCCGAGAACACATATAGAATGGGAAAGGCTATCGGTAAGGAAGCAAAGCACTACGGCGTGGACGTTGTGCTCGGCCCTGCGGTCAATATCAAAAGAAATCCGTTGGGCGGCAGATGCTTTGAGTATTTTTCTGAGGACCCTTACCTTGCGGGAAAAATGGGGGCTGCCGAGGCGCGCGGTATTCAAAGTGAGGGCGTCGGTGTGTCGGTCAAGCACTTTGCACTCAACAACAGCGAAAACTATCGCTTTATGGGCGATAGCGTTGCCGATATGCGTGCTATTCGCGAGATATATCTGAAGCCTTTTGAAATGATCGTCAAGGATGCACATCCCGAAACGGTGATGTGTGCTTATAACAAAATCAACGGCACGTATTGCAGTGAGAATGCATGGCTTTTGAATGAGGTTTTGCGCGGCGAGTGGGGCTTTGACGGGCTTGTGATGACCGACTGGGGCGCAACGCACGACCGCCTGAACATGCTCCGCGCAGGGCTTGATCTTGAAATGCCGGGTGATACCGCGATCTGCCGTAAGTGGATCATGGATGGACTTGAGAGCGGTGAGCTTGACGAATCCGTACTGGACGAGGCGGTCAGAAACGTTCTTACCCTTGTAGAAAAGCACGAAAGCAAGAAGAAGGAGCAAGCCGATTTCAAAGCACATCACGCCCTTGCAAAGGAGATTGCCAAAGACAGCGCGGTGCTACTGAAAAATTGCGGAATGCTTCCGCTTGACAAAAACAACGGCTATTTTGTTTGCGGAGAGCTGTTCGAGAAGATGCGCTACCAAGGCTCGGGAAGCTCGATGATCAATCCCACATATCTCTCGACACCCAAGACAGCATTTGATGCAAACGGTGTGAAATATACTTATGCCAAGGGGTACCGGGAAAATGAGCTTGCAGCGAGCACCGCGCTGATAGAGGAAGCGCTTGATGCATGCGCCGAGTATGACAGTATTCTCGTGTTTGCAGGCCTGACAGACTACGTGGAAAGTGAAGGCGCAGACAGAGAAAATATGCGACTGCCCGAAAACCAGCTTGCGTTGATTGATGCATTGATCAAAGCCAATAAGCGCGTAACCGTTGTGCTATTTGGCGGATCTCCTATGGAATTGCCTTTTGCGGATCAGGTG
>JAZULL010000096.1:0-7015 GCA_045603085.1 Eubacteriales bacterium
GTTGTGCTTCGTCCCGCATTCACGCTGGGCGGCACGGGCGGGGGCTTTGCCGATAACGAAAAAGAATTTGTCGATATCATGGAGGACGCGCTCCAACTCTCCCCCGTGCATCAGGTACTGGTCGAGAAGTCGATCAAGGGCTACAAGGAGATCGAATACGAGGTTATGCGCGATGCCAACGACACCGCCATTGCCATCTGTAACATGGAAAACGTTGACCCCGTGGGCATTCACACCGGTGACTCGATCGTTGTCTGCCCCTGCCAGACGCTGACCAACAAGGAGTCTCACATGCTCCGCGACAGCGCGCTCAAGATCATCCGCGCGCTTGGCATCGAGGGCGGCTGTAACGTACAGTTCGCGCTGGATCCCCTTTCCTTCAACTACTACCTCATCGAGGTCAACCCCCGCGTTTCCCGTTCCTCGGCGCTTGCATCCAAGGCCAGCGGCTATCCCATTGCCCGCGTGACCGCCAAAATCGCAGTCGGCATGACGCTGGACGAGATCAGGATCGGCAACATTTTAGCCGCTTGCGAGCCCGCGCTTGACTACGTGGTCACCAAGATGCCCCGCTTCCCCTTTGACAAGTTCGTTTCCGCTAATAACAAGCTGTCCACCCAGATGAAGGCCACCGGTGAGGTCATGAGCCTTGGCCGTACCTTTGAGGAGAGTCTGCTCAAGGCAGTCCGCTCGCTGGAGATCGGCGTCAACCACATCTACATGAAGAAGTTTGACGAATACACCGTGGATAGACTTATGGCATATATCGCAGACGGCACCGACGACCGCATCTACGCCATTGCCAAGCTGCTTGAGATGGGCGCTGACCCCGGCCGTATCTGGAGAGCCACCAAGATCGACATGTTCTTCCTTGAAAAGATCCGCAACATCGTGTTGATGCAGGCGACGGTCAAGGAAACCCCCAAGGATCTTGACGTGCTGAAGCGTGCCAAGAAGATGGGCTTCTCCGACGCCTACATCGCTTCTCTGTGGGGCTGTCCCGAGATCGACGTATGGCACATGCGTGAGCAGAACAATATCTTCCCCGTTTACAAGATGATCGACACCTGCGCCGCCGAGGCTCAAGGGTATATCCCCTACTTCTACTCGACCTACGAGCAGGAAAATGAGTCCGTCGTATCCGACCGCAAGAAGGTGGTCGTACTGGGCTCGGGCCCCATCCGTATCGGTCAGGGCGTAGAATTTGACTACTCCACCGTACACGCCGTCAGCGCCATCCGCCATGCAGGCTACGAGGCGATCGTCATCAACAACAACCCCGAAACCGTTTCCACCGACTACACCTGCTCGGACAAGCTGTATTTCGAGCCTCTGTGTGTCGAGGACGTCATGAACATTCTGCACCTCGAGCAGCCCGAGGGCGTCATTGCCAGCCTTGGCGGTCAGACCGCCATCAACCTTGCCGCTCCCCTGACCGAGCGCGGCGTTAAGCTGATCGGCACCGACTGTGCGGCAATCGAGAAGGCCGAGAACCGCGATGCATTTGAAAAGGTGCTGTCCTCGCTGGGCATTCCTCAGCCCAAGGGTCGCGCCGTGACCGTGATCGAGGACGGTGTTCGCGCCGCCGCTGAGATCGGCTACCCCGTGCTGGTTCGTCCCTCCTTCGTGCTGGGCGGCAGAGCTATGCAGATCGTTGCCGACGAGCAGCAGCTGCGCACCTACCTGCACACCGCAGTTGAGATCGACGAGGACAAGCCCGTCCTGGTTGACAAGTACATTCAGGGTAAGGAGGTCGAGGTTGACGCAGTTTGCGACGGCACCGACGTATTCGTACCCGGCATTATGGAGCTTGTCGAGCGCACCGGCGTTCACTCGGGTGACTCGATCAGCGTCTACCCCTCCTTCTCTCTCTCCGACAAGGTCAAAAACGACATTCTGGACTACACCAAGAAGCTGGGTCTGGCCATCGGCATCGTGGGACTGTTCAACATCCAGTTCATCGTGGATGAACACGACGACGTTTATATCATCGAGGTCAACCCCCGCTCCTCCCGTACCGTTCCCTTCCTTTCCAAGGCTACGGGCTACAGCCTTGCCGATATGGGCACGCTGGTCATGCTGGGTCAGACGCTCAAGATGCAGGGTATCAACGATATTTATCCCCCCGAAAAGAAGCGCTACTACGTCAAGGCACCCGCCTTCTCGTTTGCAAAGCTCCGCGGCCTGGACGCTTACCTCTCTCCCGAGATGAAGTCCACCGGTGAGGCCATCGGCTACGACAACAGCCTGACCCGCGCGCTCTACAAGGCTCTGCAGGCCAGCGGCACCAACGTTGTCAACTACGGCACGGTGCTGGTTACTCTTGCCGACAAGGACAAGCCCGAGGCTCTGCCCCTCATCCGCCGCTTCTACAACATGGGCTTTAACATTCAGGCAACCGCGGGCACTGCCAAGTTCCTCAAGAGCAACGGCATCCGCACCCACGCGCTGCAAAAGATCGGCGACGGCAGCGACGAGATCCCCAACGCCATTCGCGGCGGCTACGTGACCTACGTCATCAACACCCGCGACGTCAGCGGCTCGGGCGGCATTACCGACGGTCATGAGATCAGACAGTGTGCCGTTGAAAACAACGTCACCATCTTCACCGCTCTGGACACCGTTAAGGTGCTTCTGGACGTACTGGAAGAGACCACGCTGGGCATTTCTACTATCGATTCGTAAGGAGAAGCTATGAACCAGGGACTTTACCGTGTTGAATCCAACACGCAACTGACAAGCACTGTATACCGCATGGTGGTATCGGGCGACGTGGGGGCGCTCTCGCGCCCCGGTCAGTTCGTCAATTTCAAGATCGACGGACTGTATCTGCGCCGCCCCATCTCGGTATGCGATTACGATACCGAGAACGGCACCATCACCCTGATTTACAAGGTGGTTGGCGTTGGCACCGAAAAGCTGGCCAAGGCTAAGGAGGGCGACGTGTTCGATCTGCTCTCGGGACTTGGCAACGGCTACGACACACAAAAAAGCGGCGACGCTCCGGTGCTGATCGGTGGCGGCGTCGGCATCCCCCCGCTGTACGGCCTTTGCCGCAAGCTTCGCGAAGAGGGCAAGAGCGTCAAGGTCATCCTTGGCTTTAACACCAAGGACGAGATCTTCTATGAGGACGAATTCAAGGCTTTGGGCGCCGAGGTCTACGTCACCACCGTGGACGGCTCCTACGGCACAAAGGGCTTTGTGACAAACGTTCTGACGGATCTTGACTACAGCTATTTCTATACCTGCGGTCCCATGCCAATGTTCAAGGCAGTCAACGCCGCATCGACCACCTCGGGTCAGTTCAGCTTTGAGGAGCGCATGGGCTGTGGATTTGGCGCTTGCATGGGATGCTCCTGCAAGACCAAATACGGCAACAAGCGCATCTGCAAGGACGGCCCCGTACTGGAAAAGGAGGAGATCGTATGGTAAACACCAAAGTCAATCTCTCGGGCATCCTGCTCGATAACCCCGTCATCCCCGCATCCGGCACGTTTGGCTACGGCTACGAGTTCGCACATTGGTATGACATCAACTGCCTTGGCACGTTCTCCTTCAAGGGCACGACCAAGGATCCCCGCTTTGGCAACCCCACCCCCAGAATTGCAGAGTGCACCGCAGGCATGATCAATGCAGTCGGCTTGCAGAACCCCGGTGTGGACGCCGTTATCTCGCATGAGCTCCCCTTGCTCGCCGAGTGCTTCCACAAGCCGGTTATGGCAAACGTCAGCGGTTTTTCGATCGAGGACTATGCCTACACCTGCCAGAAGCTTGATTCCCAGCCCCAGATCGGTTGGCTGGAGGTCAACATCTCCTGCCCCAACGTACACGGCGGCGGCATGAGCTTTGGCACCTCTCCCGAGGCGGCCGCAGAGGTCACCCGCGCCGTCAAGGCCGTGACCACCAAGCCTGTCTACATCAAGCTCTCCCCCAACGTGACCGACATCGTGTCGATCGCCAAGGCTTGTGAGGAGGCAGGTGCGGACGGCATCAGCATGATCAACACGCTCATGGGCATGCGCATTGATCTGAAGACCAAGAAGCCTGTCATCTACAACAAGTCCGGAGGATTCTCCGGTCCTGCCATCAAGCCTGTGGCCATTTCCATGGTTTACAGAGTGTACGAGGCAGTCAACATCCCGATCATCGGTATGGGCGGTCTCTCTACCGCCGAGGACGTCATCGAAATGATGCTTGCGGGTGCTACCGCGGTAGAGATCGGTGCGGCCAACCTGATCGACCCCTGCGCGTCCAAGAACATCATTGATGATCTGCCCCGCGTCATGGATAAATACGGAATTCAAAATTTACAAGATATAATCGGAGGAGCACACTAATGGGAAAAGACGTCATTATCGCCTGCGACTTTGCGTCTAAGGCTGACACACTTGCATTTCTTGACAAATTCGAAAACAAATCTCTCTACCTCAAGATCGGTATGGAGCTGTTCTACGCAGAAGGTCCGGACATCGTACGCGAGATCAAGGCCCGCGGCCACAAGATCTTCCTTGACCTCAAGCTGCACGACATCCCCAACACCGTAAAAAAGGCTATGAACGTGCTTTCCCGTCTGGACGTTGATATGTGCAACCTGCACGCCGCAGGTACCTGCGCTATGATGGAGGCCGCACTCGAAGGGTTGACCAGACCCGACGGCACCCGTCCCCTGCTGATCGCAGTTACCCAGCTGACCTCTACCAGCCAGGAGCGCATGACCGAGGATCTCTTGATCGATGCTCCCATTGATCAGGTTGTGATGCACTATGCAAAGAACGCAAAGAAATCCGGCCTTGACGGCATCGTTTGCTCTCCTCTGGAGGCAGGTAAGGTGCACGACGCTTGCGGCAAGGATTTCGTCACCGTTACCCCCGGCGTCCGCTTTGCAGACGGCGACAAGGGCGACCAGGTTCGCGTCATGACCCCCGCAGAGGCTAAGAAGATCGGATCGGACTACATCGTAGCCGGCCGTCCCATCACCGCTGCCGCCGATCCCGTGGCCGCTTACGACCGCTGCGTGGCAGAGTTCTGCGACTAATTACAAAACTGATTTGAGCCGCCATGGGCGGCATGGAGGTTAATATGGAAAGTTACAAGAGAGAATTTATACAGTTTCTGGAGTCCGCCGGTGTTCTGAAATTCGGCGACTTCACCGCAAAGTCCGGCCGCAAGATCCCCTATTTCATCAACGCGGGCATGATCAAAACCGGCAACGACATCGCCACCCTCGGCGAATTCTACGCCAAGGCATATTTCGAAAAGCTCGGTAAGAAGCAGGCTGTTCTCTACGGTCCTGCCTACAAGGGTATTTCCCTCTCCGTTTCCGCCGCTGTGGCGCTCTCCAAGAACGGCCTCAACGTTCCCTTCTTCTTCAACCGTAAGGAGGCCAAGGACCACGGTGAGGGCGGCGTGTTCGTCGGCTACGTTCCCACGCCCGGAGAGGAGATCGTCATCATCGAGGACGTCATCACCGCCGGCACCGCTATCCGCGAGTCGATGGAGATCCTCTCCCACCTCGAGGGCACCAAGGTAGCCGCTACCTTCATCATGGTCGACCGCAAGGAAAAGGGTCAGGGCGACAAGGGCGCTATGCAGGAGATCGAGGAGCAGTTCGGCTTCCCCGTATACTCCATCGTTGACGTTTACGACATCATCGAGTACCTCGAAGAGGATCCCAAGAATGAGGAGAACGTCACCCGCATCAAGAATTACCTCGCCGTCAACGGCGCGAAGGCTTGATCCACCCACAATATTCCAAGAAAGGTGTCACAAATATGAGAAGTCTGATCGACACCGTCGATCTGACCGTCGAAGAGCTTGACGGTATGATCGCGACGGCCTGCGACATTGCAGACCACCCCGAAAAATACGCACATGCTTGCGACGGCAAGATCCTGGCGACCTTATTCTTTGAACCCTCTACCCGCACTCGCCTGAGCTTCGAGGCGGCAATGCTGTCCCTGGGCGGCAACGTCATCTCGGTTTCCAGCGCAGGTGCTTCCTCTGCCGCAAAGGGCGAGAGCGTAGCCGATACCGCCAAGACGGTTTCCTGCTATGCCGATATCATTGCTATGCGCCATCCTCTGGAGGGTGCTGCGCTGGTGGCGGCGCAGGCGGCATCAATTCCCGTGATCAATGCGGGCGATGGAGGCCATTGCCATCCCACCCAGACCCTTGCCGATCTTTTGACCATCTACCGCGAAAAGGGTCGTCTTAACAATCTGACCGTGGGTCTTTGCGGCGACCTCAAGTACGGCAGAACCGTGCATTCGCTGATCAATGCCCTCTCCCGCTATACAGGTATCAAGATCGTACTGATCTCCCCCGAGGAGCTCAGACTGCCCGAATACATGTTTGCCGAGGTGCTGGACAAGAAGGGGATGACCTACGTTCAGACTACCGATCTGGTGGCCGCGATGCCCGAGCTGGATATTTTGTATATGACCCGTGTTCAGCGCGAGAGATTTGCTGACGAGGCGCAGTATCAGCGTCTTAAGGATAGCTATATTCTCACCCCCGACAAGCTGGATACCGCCAAGGCAGACCTTGCTATCCTGCATCCCCTGCCCCGCGTCAACGAGATCTCGGTTGCCATTGACGACGACCCCAGAGCCTGCTATTTCAAGCAGGTGCTGAACGGTAAGCTGATGCGTATGGCGCTGATACTCAAGCTGCTGGAGGATGCCAAGAACGGTTATAAGTCCACCCGCGTTGTGGACGGCCTGATCCGCCAAGATACCAAGACCTGCCGCAACGGCCGTTGCATCTGCCAGGTTGAGCAGGAACTGCCGCAGCTGTTCGTGCAGACCGACGCCGAGAACGATATCTGGCGTTGCTACTGGTGCGAATCGCAGGCAGAATAAACGTAAAAAACAGCCCCGATGGGGAGATACTCCAAGCGGAGTATCTCCCCGGTTCTATTCGCCTTCGGCGAGTGATATTGCCTTTGGCAGTGTTATTTGGCTACGCCAAGTGTTATTCGCTACGCGAGTTTAGGGCGAATAGAATATCACTGAAG
>JAZULL010000097.1:0-33190 GCA_045603085.1 Eubacteriales bacterium
GCATGCGTCAAGGGTACAAAAAGGGCTTTCGGCTATAGCCGAAAGCCCTTGGGGGATTATTATTTGGTCGGAACGTTCTCAATTTGAGCATAGCCGGTTACGAGCTGGATCTCGCTAAGATCCTGACATTCTGCAATGATCTCTTCAAGAGACGCATCCATGCCGATCCACGCAATATCCATGTAGGCGTCGGTGCTCATGACCTTGCCGAATGCATCCAGACGCAGGTACCGGGCACTGTAAGAGCCATCTGCCGCAGGCTGGAACGCCTCGGGCAGGCAGGCTGCCAGGTCAAAGACCATCACGTGCCACTCGCCGTCCTCAATAACGCCGGGGGTGTAGGCATAGTCCTTGTTGCCGCTGGGGGCACTGCCCTTGGTGCCGGAGAAGAACTCAATGTTGCCAAATTGTGCCTCTGCTGCGGCAACGGTGCGGTAACGGATGGCTACGTACTGACCGGTCACGCCCTTGCCGCCGTCCGAGAACAGCGTGAAGTATGCTTCGGGAGCGGAGTTGTTGCCGTGCAGACGCAGGTAAGAGCCGTCGTCTGCCAGTTTAATCTCACCAAAGCCGCTGCTTGCGACCGAGGCATCCTTGAGCTGTGCGGGATTGAAATAAACTGTCAAGGGAGCTTCGGGAGCAGGGGGCAGATTTGCACCGGGAACGGGATCCTCGGGCCAGCCCTTGAAATCGTTGTCAAGCTCTACCTTGAAGGTGCGGGCCTTGTCAGCCATGGTAACCACGAAGGAATAGGAGAAGGTGCCGTCACCGTCGTAGTACACCATGTAGCCGTCGTAGTAGTGCTCGTAGCCCTTGCTGTCGGGCGAGCCCAGCGAGCTGAGCTTGTATTCTACCCATTCACCGTTGATTTTTTCGTAAACCTTGGGAACGGTCAGCGTATCAAAGCCGTATACGCGCAGGGTGATGTTGTTTTCGCCGCCGTTGACAGTAAATTCAGCCTTGTTATCCGCGGCCTTGACCATGGGCAGGAAGGCACTGCTGACGTCCTCGCCCACACTCACGTCAAGCTTGACGGAATCGATCAGGGAGTTCCGGCGCACGTCAAGCACGTTCTTATCGGGATTTGCTGCCGAGTAGTCGGTCAGCTGAGAGCCCCAGGGCATGATGATGGCGTTGATGGTGAAGGTGTCGCCCTTCTTTAAGGTGACCTGCTCCAGATCCAGCGTCAGCCAGGTTTTGTATCTTTCGTTCTTGATCACGAAGGGCACGTTTGTTTCCTGTCCGCCAATGATAAACTTGGCGTCCTTGATCAGGAAGGAAACGTTGACGTAGTCGTCCATGACGCCGGTGATCATCTTGAACATATCAAAGTAGGGGTACCGGTCGCCCAGCGTGTAGTAAACGGTATTGGAGTCGGATGCCAAGTCCGCGTAGGCAGGCTGATTGTCAGAATTGAGATAGCCCAGCTTTCCGTAGTCGCCCAGCAAGCCTCGGACCGAGTAGAAGGAGAAGTCGCGCTTGAAGCTTTCAAAGGAAACGTCCTCAAGTACCTCGTAGGTCATCTGATAGTATGTGCGGTTTTCATCGGTCTGCGGCATTTCCATGTGGTTGTAGGTCACCTTGATCTTGCCGTCGTCCGTGATATAGCTCATATCAATGTCCGCATAGGTCGGGCCGTAGGAATTGATGACGTTCTTTGTATTATCGGTTGCATAGTGATTGCCGTCTGCGTCGGTGTACTGCAGGAAATAGTGATAACCGCCGCTGGTATGCTGCGGCTGAACACCGTTGGAGGGATTCTCCATTTCACTCCACAAGGGGGCAGACATGGCACGGTGGTCGGGCAGGGTTTGCAGATCCTTGTGATATACGTAGTAAGGAGCGATACAGTTGGATTCGGAAACACCGGTGGAGAGGTGATAGTAGGGGGCGAAGAACTGGATCGAGGAGATCTGCTTGAGCGGGAAGTTGCCCCAGTTCTGATACAGGTTGAGCACCGAGTAATGATCGGTCTCTCCTGCCTTGAGCGCCATGGGGAAGTAGGTCTCGCTGTAGCGATCGTCGCCGTTGTCAAACAGTGGCTCCTCGTGCTCGTGCGCAAAGTTCTTGCAAACCTCAAGCGGAACGGGCAGAAGCATATCTCCCTTACCCAGCAGCACGCCGTTTTCAAGGCACGTGCCGTGCGCGTAAGTCATGACGTAAATGTTGCGGTCGCGGTCATCACCCGTAATGTCGAATACGAGATTGTAGTGCTTGTTCCAAACCTCATAATAAGGAGTGTTGAAGCTGGATTCGGGCTCCATGGTGAACTTATAAGCGCCGCGAATGGCATCGTATCCTGCATAAGCCGCCATGGGAGATGCCTTGGTGTCCACCACAATGTTCTCGGGTGCGAGAGGATTGCGCTCCTCATAGGCCGCCTTGAGGAAGCCGTCGAAATCGTGTGTCAGGTCGGTGTAGATGCGCTGACCCATGTAGAAATCGTTCTCAGTGCTGCCCTGGGGCGCGAGAATGGTGCCGTTCTCGGGCGTGGTATACTGCACAATGCGGTATTTGCCGTCCTCGAGCGTAACCTTCATGCTGCCGCTGGACGCATCCTTGAGCAGAATATAGCCGAAAATGCCAACGTTCTTGACGTCAAAGGCGATATATTCGGCAGTCGTCCAGTCCACCCCGTCAAGCGAGGTGTGCTCGCCCTGCGCGTCCTTAACGATCAGCTGATCTACGGTATCTGCTGCGATATCGGTGATCTGACCGATCTCGGCAATGCCGACGGTATCCAGCATAGCGCTGATGTGGACCACGTGGTTCATTTTATCCGAATACACGTGCAGCGTTCTGTCAAGGTACAGAGGAGGTGCGTTATCGGTGACCATTTTGTTGACCTTGAGATCCTTGATCTCCACCGTGTCACCGGGAGAGCCGATAAAGTCAAGACGAATGGCGTTGACCATGCCGGAGTAGTCCTTCATGGTCAGATCGTTGAGTGCGAAGTTGTAGGTGTGCCACTCGCCATCGTTGTTGACGGGAAGCACGACCCAACGATCATTCGAAAAGTCGTCCGAGCCGATCTTGACGTAGAGCTGGATCTCGGCGACGCTCGTGGTACGCATGGTCAGCTGCAGGTTGTTGCCCTCACCGGTTCGGAACTTGACGTTGCCGTAAATGTAGGGGTCAACCGAGCTTGTGATGGTGGTAGTCAGTATGCCGTCGGTTACAACCGGCTCGGTCGTATCACGGCATTGACGCAGGGCTGCAAGGTTGAGATCCCTGTTGCCGGTGAACTTTACGTCGTTGGTAAAGTTCTGGTCAGCTAAGTGAACGTCGTAGTAGTAATAGCCAAAGCGGTAAATGTTGGCAGTGCCCGCGTCAGAGCTCTCGGACGCGTAGTGGACCTTGCCATTCTCCATCTTGACGTAAACGTCCATGGTGTCGGTGATATAGGGCTTGCCGCCGGGCGTGGTCAGAGAGGTGACCTGCTGGGGCTGTTCGGGGTTGAAGCTGTAGTTGAGCTTCATCTTTTGATTCTCAACCGTGTAAGCATCACGGTTCGGGGTGGTGAAGTAAGCGTTGACGCCGTTTTCCAGCCACTTGGCGTTCTCAATCAGAGCGGCATAGTCGCCACTCAGAATCGATTCGCGCACGGGTTCCTTTTCTTCGGTAATACCGGTCGTGTCCTCTTCGGGGCCGTCATGCGGCTTATCCTTACATGCGGCGAAAAGGCTGAGCAGCATGCAACCAAGCAGCAGGAGCGACAAAAGAGATAGCAATCTTTTTTTCATTTCTGCACCTCACAAAATTTTCGTGTGATTTATTTTACCATATTATAAAAGGGATAGTCAAGAGGTACGGAATTTTTTGGCGTTATACATGAAATCATAAGGTATTTTTCAGCCATAATGCAATAAAGAAAAGGCCCGCGTCAAGCAGCGCGAGCCTTGTTTTTTTGTCTTTTGTAAATCATACCCGGCAGGTAAAATGCCACGGGCAAAAGCAGATACAGGACGTACAGAATAACGGTCGACTGCCAGTCCTCCAGCCACCCGAACAGAGCGGGCAAAAAGAAGGAATTGCACTTGAAGAACATATAATCCGAGCCGATGGGGGAGTAGTTGACCAGATTGGCGGGGATGGATACGATCAGCGTCGGGATGGCGGGCAATATCAGCTCCCAAAGCTTGTTCAGATGTGTATAACGGTGGTAGCCCGTGGTCTGCATCAAGAGGCAACAGAACAGCATGACCCCGTGGAACAGCATGGTGTGCGCGCCCGCGAAGGACAGGCAGGAATAATTGGAGAGCACGTTGGCAGGATAAAAGAAATTGATGGCCGCGCCCAGAAGCCCCAGCGTGCAAAGATAGCCGCAGCCCGCCTTTTTCATATACTCGTTACCAAAGAGCGCAAAGGGCATGGCGTACATGAAAATGCTGCAGGGGTACAGCGGCAGAATACCGCCCCATTCAATGCTGATCTCGACTCCGCAAAGGCTTTCCCATGCGATCTTGACGACCTCCCAGACCGTCATGACCGCCCACAGCACCGCCATGATGCGGCGCACGGTTTTGTGGTCGCATTTGCGCAGCCTGATCGCGGCAAAGATGATAGCCGCCAGAAAAAGTGCCGAAAGACACAGATGCAGGGGCGAGAACATCATGCCGACGAGATTATCCCTGACCAGAAAATCCTTATGTAAAAAATAGCTTTGCAGCGTGTAAATCAACCGTTCCATAGCTTGACCTCTGTTCGTATTTATCGGCTTTATTATAGCGGAAAAAGATTTCCAAGGTCAATAGAGGGCGACAAATCTTAACATAAATTAAGATTTGTCGCCCAAAGGCTTATTTCTTAAAGATCTCGGGGGTGGTCAGAATACCCGTGCGGCGCAGGCGGTATTCATAGGTCCATTCGCTACCGCCGGTCACCCATGCGGCCGGCCCCTGCCAATGGTACTTTTCGTCGGCGTTGTGTACGTCGCCAAAGCAGTTGCGGCGGGTGACGTAAGTCCCAACGCTGATGACGTGCTGTCCCGCGGACAACGTGCCAAGGTCGGCAAGGTAGGGCGGGTAAGCCACCACGGCGCGCTGCTCACCGTCCACCAGTACCGTATTGACGGCGGCGGTATAGTGCGGTACGCGCATCACAGCCTCCCAATCCGCATCGCAGGATACGGGAATGTGATAGTAAACCACGCCGCCATAGAAGGGCAGGCCTTGGTAGGTCAGATCCGAGAATCCCAGCGTCTCGGGCAGAGCGGTCACGGTCAGCAGGCGACCGGTCACGCGCACGCCGAACTGACCCAGCAGATACATGGCCTCGCAGTTGGATCTCTGGCCAAAGGGAATGGTCACGCAAAGCGTATTCTCGCCCTTGTGCAGCGCGGGCAGAGCGACCTTTTGAATGGATTTGTCAACGTAGTAGCCCTCGGGCTTGGCGGTCACGGGCTGACCGTTGAACAAGATGGTGGCAACGTCGGCATCCTCGAGTGCAAGATAGGGTGCGCCGTAGTCGATCTCACTGTGGACGGTGTATTCCAGCGTCACGGTATGCTCGGCCGGTACGTCCTCGATCACCCACGGCTGTGCCTTTCCGGCAGGGAAGCCAAGGCGGCGGCGAACCTGCGCATCGATGCGCAAGATCTCCTCGGGAGCGGACAGCGGCTCGTCGTCCAATGCATACTTGGCAATATCCAGAAGCAACACGTTGGGCTCGGAGAGCGAGTAGGGAACGGTTGCGGGAATGTTGGCGGTGGGATTGGCAACAGTCTCGCCGGCCCATGCGTCGTAGCCAACGTTCATGCGCACAATGCTGATGGGTGTGGGAGCGGCTGCAGCCTCGGGCTCATATCCCGCATCCTCATCGGTGTCCTCCAGATAGAGCAGAGCGGAATCGTAGTCGTAAAGCTCCATGATGATGTGGGTCTTACCGCCGGTGCGGTTGCTGTAGCGCACGGGCTTGATCTCGCCCGTTACGGTGTCCCAAAGCTGAGCCTTGTATTTGCCGTCCACGTAGACGTGAATGCCCTGGGCGCGGGAAACGTCCTTGTTATAGGGCTCGGTGCAATGCGAGATAAACAGCCAGACGCCGTGCTCGTCGCGTCTGATCTGGTGAATGAGATTGTCGGTATAAGCACCGCTGAAATTGCGGATTTCAACCGTGCGGTCGCCGTACAGCTCTTCGAGCAGAGCGCCGCGCGAGAACGCGATCTGACGGGATTTGTCAAACAAGGCCTTGCCGCGCAAAGAAGGCTTGGCGTCCTCGTATTTGGGGGCGTCACCCATGAATACCAGCTTGCCGCCTGCGGCCGCAAAGGCTTCCAGACGCTCCAAGGTGGTGGATCTGAGCGTTTCGCACTCGGGCACGATAACTACGTCATAAGCCATCTCTCCCACCTGCAGGGGGGCAGAGCCCTCGACACACAGAGAGGGGAGAGTGGATTCGCAGATAAAGTCAAAGTCAATATTGCCGCGAAGCAGCCAGCTTGTGACGTTCTGGAAATTGCCGTCCAGCTTGTCGCGGATCAGCTGGGTCTGCTCGTTGGGACCCCAATGCAGCCAGTAGCTTTCCACGGGGTGCACTACCGCCACCTTGACCAGCGGCTTGCCGCGGGTCAGCGCGGTGTTCACGCGGCCGAAGTGATCCTCCACGTAGCTGTACTGCTTGTACCAGGAGGACTGATACGACATCGAGGCGGGATAGTCGCGCTTGGCCGTACCCTTCATGGAGACCCAGGAAAGGTGATGCACGCGCACGGTTACGCCAAGGGCGGCCTGCCAGTCGCCGTGCAGCTTGTGGCCGCGGAAGTCAAAGTCCCAGCCGGTTACGCCGTAAAGCTCGCTGAGCATACCGGGTCTGCCGTACTGGTGTACCGCAGATTGGCACTGCTTGGCGGTGGTCAGCTCAAAGGATGCGCAGAGCATATCGATGCCGGGAATGCCGAATGCGCGGTAGGAGCGCATGCAGTCACCGATGGCGGCGGTCTGCGAGTGCAGTGTGGGCTCCTCCATCATGTGACCGGTCAGCGCAATGCCGTGAGAATCACACCAGTCACCGCAGGTGTCGGCAAAGGCCCGGGCAAAGCGCTCGGAAACGTGGTCGTGGTAGTGATATCTGGTCAGCGAGACCTTGCCGTCGGGCAGATCCCAAAGCAGCTCGGGCAAATGGTCGATCAACGAGTCCCCGTAAGCGGCCACAAAGGTGTCCTCCAGATCATCCGTCCAGGGCAGATGCACGTTCTGCTTGCTGTCTGCAAAGCTCAGCGTGCCCTTGCGCATGAACTGCGGCTCGTCGGTGAAGATCGCGGGTACGGATTTACCGAATCTGTCGCCCACGGTGTCATAGTAGCGCTCGTGGGTCACGTCAATGAATTTTTCAATGGCAGCCTTGTTGAGTGTGTCAACGTAGGATTGGTTGTTGAACCAAGGGGAATTACCCGCGATCTCGCGCCATACCGTCCAGAGTGTGCCCTCGATCACATCGCCGTCCTGTACGCGGCGATAGGACTTCAGACATTTGTCCGCATCCAGTATCACGTCGAATTTCGCAATCAGCACGGCATTGTCGCGAGCTGTATATGCAGGATTGGGGGTGAAGGTGATGTAACGCTGGCGGAATGCATCGTCCTTGGTAACGTATCCGCCGCCAAAGCCCGAGGGCCATTTGTCCTCGTCGTAAAGCCAGGCCAGCATCTCGTTTTGCTCGGCGTGATCGGTGCAGGCCTTGACCAGCTCCATAAAGTCATCCGAGAGGTAGGTGGTGGACATGCCTGCTCGGCAATGCATGTGAAAGCCGCCCAGTCCCATTTCCTTGAAAATATCGATCTGACGCAGCAGCTCATCCTTTTCCAGATCGCAGTTCCATGCCCAGAAGGGCGTGCCGCGATACTCGGCGGTGGGATTTTTGAATAGCGCCTTGTCCAGCTCGGGGGTTTGTCTGTTCTTGTCGTAGATCATATTTGCCTCCTGCCTTTGATATAAATTTGCTAAAAAATTTCTCTGTCTTCATTATAAAGCACAAGCTCCCGATTTGCAATACACTATTTGATAATTTTTAAAATCGTAACATTTTCTTGCGCTTGACAAGGGCGAGGTTTGGGTGTAGAATAGAGTCGTTAAAAAAATAATAAAGGAGCTTTAGATATGAGCAGCTTTGAAAACCTTCGCATTGTGGATAACTTTTATCAGACCTCTCTGTTTTTCCCGATGCCCACCGTCATTATCAGCACACTTTGCGAGGATGGCAAGACCAACCTCGGCCCGTATTCGCTGGTTCAGCCCTATTACGTGGCAGGTAAGGACTATTATGCCATGCTGCTGTGCTGTCGCAATTCCTCCAACACCGCGCAGAATATTCTGCGCAACGGCAAGTGCACGCTGAATTTCATCGACGACAAGCCCTCTACCTTCAAAGAGGCTGTCAAGCTTTCCTGGCCCGGCGACAAGCCCGAGGAAAAGATGCCAAAGTGCAAGTTTAAGCTGGAAAAATC
This sequence comes from Eubacteriales bacterium, assembly GCA_045603085.1. GTDB lineage: Bacteria > Bacillota > Clostridia > Oscillospirales > CAG-272 > SVQP01. The sequence goes on from JAZULL010000097.1 coordinate 8,444, forward strand.
CCTTTTGGAGGAGGAAACGGGTGAAGTAAGACCCATGGTACTGACCGATGCCATCGAGGCGATCGAATGCACGTGGATGCGCGAGCTGGACGGCGCGGACAAAGACCTGCCCGGCGAGCTCAACGGCTACGAGGGTCCGTATCACGATTTCAACGGCATTACCTCCAAGTTCGGCGCGCATTTTATCCTGCGCGTGGACAAGATCCTCATGAAGAAAAAGTACCGCGATGCCATCATCAACGGCGTCAGAGCCAAGGATTTTCCCGCCCTGCCCGTGGATTACGGCTACCGTGACTCCAAGAATTTCTGGTTCCACCGTAAGAGTCGCATGAGAGCCGAGCTGCTGCAGATGCGCAAGGCCTCGCTGGCCTCTGTGCGCTATGCCGCAGACCGCGCGGACGATAAGATCAAATTCACCGACGATGCTTTGGAGACCGTGCTGGCCGTGCCGCGCGTGTTCTTGCCGCTGGTGCTCAAGGGCTGTGTGGACTGGGCGCGTGAGAACGGCGTCGAGCTGATCACCGCCGAGCACATGCAGATCATCAACGATAAGCGCGCCAAGGAAAAGGAAAAGAATAAAAAGTAAAGAGAAGGGACTGCATCAAACGGTGCAGTCCCTTCTTGAGTTTTTTTAAAAAATATGTTAAAATGGTGTCACCAACGAGCAAGTTTTTTCGACATAAGGGCAGAGAGAACCACAATTTTGCGAAAGGAGACCGATTGTATGCAGGACAGAGACATCATTGATCTGTATTTTGCGCGCGACGAGCGGGCAATTGCACAGTCGTCTGAAAAATACGGCGGCTACTGTTTTGGCATCGCGCAAAATATTCTGCGTAACGCGCAGGATGCGGAGGAATGCGTCAACGATACCTGGTTGCGAGCATGGAACGCCATTCCGCCCGCCTGCCCAAAGCTTTTGGGACAATTCCTTGGCGGCATCACCAGACACGTCTCGCTTGACAAATACCGCCGCAATAAGCTCAGATATGAAACCACGGTGGCACTTTTCGAGCTGCAAGAGGTACTGGCATCTGATATCAACGTGTCCACCGAGGTGGAGCAGTGCGCCATGATCGAGGCCATCGACCGCTTTTTGTGGACGTTGCCCGAGCGCGAGTGCAATATTTTTGTCCGCCGCTATTACCATTTTGACGGTATCAAGGATATCGCCAAGCTATCGCCAAGCGTTACGGTCTGACCGTGGCCAACGTCAAAAAGATATTATCCCGCACGCGCGTAAAACTGCGCGAAATTCTCGAAAAGGAGGGGTATACGGTATGAAAGAGCATGAATTTGCCGATCTTTTGAGCAAGCTTGATCCCGAACTGGTGGCACGCGCCGAAGCACCCGTGCCAAGACGCCGCAAGCCCGGCTTTCGGATTGCGTTGGTGGCGGCCGCGCTGGCAATTCTGATCTGCGCTGCATTGCTGGCTGTCCCGTTTATTCCCAAAACCTTAGATGTTGAGTACCCCTTGGCAGATGGGACGGAAATCAACAATATTTGGATCTGGTATACCACCAAAAACGGTCGCCAAAGGCGCGAATACGTGCGCTTGCCCGAGAATGAGCAAAACGTTTTTTTGGCTTGGGCACACCTCAACGAACTTGACGGTGACGTCAAGCTGGTGAGTGTCGAGCTTGCCGATCCCAACGATCCCGATAATGCGGACAAGTATGCAACAATTACGGTTGCCTCTGCACTCAGCGACACCTCCGATACCGATGCGCTGTTTGCATCCTTGGAGAAAACCTATGCCCGCTACTATGGCGTACAGCAAGAGCAGTTGGAGTTTGTATTCACCCGATTGCAGATCACGCTGGAATTTTCGCACGATCTGCAAAAGATCCCCACATCGGTTGGCGCGGGAAAAACGATTGAAATCACCGTCACCATGACCAATATATCCGACCGGGATATCGTACACGTCGGAGCGGCGAGCGATTTCGTTCCCTTGGCCAAGCTTTGCATGGGAGACTCGGTCATTTATCCGCAGTCTCTTGGCGGTACCGAGGAGATCGCGGCTTATCGGCTTGCTCCGGGTGAGAGTAAGAGTATCACTTACACCTTTGAAATACCGTATGCTATACCGTTGAACATTCCCGCCTCCTCGGGAATCCTATTATATTCGGGGGAGTGTGATCTGGTGTTGTTTTATGGCGAATACAGTTACACGGTTAGCAGAGCGGTGTTGGTTTCGTCCGCAAACCTGGGCAAACGTACCGCGTTGGAAGCGTTTTACGAGTTTTCCGAGCAGCTTGTCCCCAATACACGCCGGCAGTTTACAACCAGTCTGTCAACCTACACCTGCCGCGGACAATCGGTAATGGCCGACATGACCGTCGACTGTATGGACGGTCAAGGCTTTTTCGTTGAGAGTGGCGAGCACGAGACCTGCTCTTATACGGTCAGCTCGCGCTACAACGGTTGGGTGAGTGTAGACACCGCTTCATTTACTGCAAATGAAATCCCTGACGGTTGGACTTTGCCCATGGGCATTACCGAGCAGGATGATATTGTGCAAGCATTAAGTAAGATCGGCCTTGATGAGCAGATTATCGGGAAGGTATTGGGTGAACAGGGCACCTTGAAGCTGGCAGGCCCCAGTCTTTATGATAGCGTTTTGCGATTTGACGGCATTCTTTATCTGCATTGTACCGAGGATCGCTACGTCATAGAGCATATATACACCAAAACGCTGGAATACAGCGATGTCCGAAAACAAAGAGCGGAAAAATACGTGTTTTTGTACTTTAATCGCGAGGATCTTAGCTTTGAGAGCGTCAAGTTTACCGTACAGACCCAAGATGCAACGCAGATCACGTTTGATCAGCCCGTTGTGTTTACGCAAATTGCAGGGAAGGGCTGCAACGTGACGCTGACCGAGGAGCAGACCGCAATTTTACAGCAAGCGCTGTTTGAGGGCATGTGGCAAGCGGGTCAAGACTCAACTGTCGCAGATTGCCAAGGACAAGCGGGCAGTCTTGCGTTTTCGTATAGCTCAACCGAGGGCATCGCATACCTGGACGGATTACAAGTGAAATTGCTTACGAGAGATCAGGAGAAGGTCAACGAAATGCTGGGCTGTAAATCTCCTTATTCGTAAAAATCAAAAGGGCAACCCGATGGGGAGATGCTCCAAGCGGAGTATCTCCCCGGTTCTATTCGCCTCTGGCGAGTTCTATTGCCTTTAGCAGTGATATTTGGCTATGCCAAGTGTTATTCGCTACGCGAGTTTGAAAGGCGAATAGAATATCATTAATATCACTATTGCGATAGCAATAATATCACTCCGACGCGGTCGGAATATCACTCATAAGACAAAAAAGAGAGCTTTGCGAATTTTCACTTTCGCGTTGCTCTCTCTTTTGCTTATTTTACCGCTATTTTCGCAAACCCGATGTGGGTTGCCCTTGTTTTTGTTATTGCAGCTTTTCCTTTGCCACGACAAGCATGAGCTTGATGCGGTTTTCCTGGTTGACCTTGGTGGCACCGGGGTCGTATTCGATATCGACCACGTTGAGTCTTTCGTCAAGGCGTCTGACCTTATTGATCATGCCCTTGGCGGCCACGTGGCAGGGAAGACAGCCAAACGGCTGGACGATGACGATGTTCTCGTAGCCGTGGTCTGCAAACTCCAGCATTTCTGCCGCGAGATACCAGCCCTCGCCCATGCTGTTGCCCACGCTGATAACGCCCTCGGCTCTCTTTTTGAGGTCGTTGACGCGCTCGGGGGGCACAAAATTGGGATTCTGCTCGATGGCCGAGATCAGAATGTCCTCCATCCGGAACATATACTTCATGGCGATCTCGAGGATCAGACGCTTGATCGGCTTGCCGCCGTACAGACGCAGGTCCTCCAAAGCACCGTTGGTCTTGTAGATGCCAAAGCCAAGAATGCTGGGCACGTAGACCTCGCAATCCTGCTCGGCAAGGAATTTCTCGAGGTGATTGTTGCCGGGAGCGGAGTATTTGAGATACAGCTCGCCGATGACCGCAACCTTGACCTTGGGGGTCTTCTCGATCTTGATCGAAGCAAAATCGTCGGCAATAGCCTTGAGGTTCTTCTTGATCGTCCAAGGCATGTAGCCGCGACCCTTGGCAAAGCCCTCGCCAAGCTTGGTCGCCCACTTATCCACCATGGCGTCGGTTTCGCCCTTGTTGACCTCGTAGGGACGCACCTGATTGGAAAGGATCATGATCATGTCGCCATAGATCAGTCCCGCCACAGCCATGAGCAGGCCGAAGGGGCTCAGCAGGCCGCCGGGGTTGAGCTCCATGAGCCACACGTTTGCCGAAATAAAGGGAACGTGGCCATAGCCTGCCTTTTGGAAGGCCTTGCGCATGAGGTTGATGTAGTTGCTGTCGCGACAGCCGCCACCCGACTGGGTGATGATCATAGCCACCTTATCGGGATCGTACTTGCCGCTCTTCATGGTTGCCAGCATCTGACCCGTGGTCAGCATGGCGGGGTAGCACATGTCGTTGTTGTCGTACTTGAGTGCCATCTGCAGCACCTCGGGGCCGTCGTTTTCCATGATGTCGATGCTGTATCCCTCGCGCTGGAGAATGGGGCGCAGGATCTTGAAGTGAATGGGTGCCATACTGGGGGTCAGAATGGTATAGTCCTTTTTCATCTTGCGCGTGAATTTGACGCGCTCTCTGTAATGAGAAGTCTCGCTCATGCCTCTGCCCCTCCTCTCTGTTGCTCAATGGCGGCGATCAGACTGCGCAGTCTGATCTTGATGGCGCCGAGGTTGGTGACCTCGTCGATCTTGATCTGTGTATACAAATGACCGTCGTGCTCGAGTATCGCGCGCACCTCGTCGGTGGTCAGCGCGTCAAGACCGCAGCCGAAGGATACCAGATGTACCATATACATGTCCTTTTGGGTGGTCACGTACTTGGCCGCCGAGAACAGTCTTTGGTGGTAGGTCCACTGGCTAAGCAGATTGACCTTGAAATCGGGAGCCATGGCGGCAACCGCATCCTCGGAGATGACCGCAAAGCCCAACGCACAGATCAGCTTATGGATGCCGTGGTTGATCTCGGGGTCTGCGTGGTAGGGACGGCCTGCCAGCACAATGATCTGCTTGCCCTGGGCTCTGGCCTGCTCAACAATGACCTGACCCTTGGTGCGGATATTGGCCATATAGGCGTCGTAGGCTCTGTAGGCCTCTTTGCATGCTGCCTTGACCTCGGCGGTGCTGATGCCGTCAAAGTGCTTGGCCAGCGTCTTGGCAAAGCGGGCAGGGAACTGGCGGCGCTGATGCGGGCCGACGTATTCGTTGATGTATTTAACGTTACCGAAGTTGAGGGTGTTGGCCTCAATGACCTCGGGATAGCCCGCGATCACGGCACAGTTGAAGCAGTTCTTGGCCTTCTTTTCGTCGAAATTATAGGTCATGCAGGGATAGAAGATGGCGTCCACGCCCATCTCGATGAGCTGCTGGATGTGACCGTGCACCATCTTGGCGGGGAAGCAGACGGTATCCGAAGGGATGGTTGCCTGACCCTTGAGGTACAGCTTGCGGTTGGAAAAGCCGCTCATCCTGACCGTAAAGCCAAGCTCTGTAAACAGCGCGTTCCAGAACGGGTACATTTCGTACATGTTAAGTCCCATAGGCAGACCGATCACGCCGCGCGTGCCGTTGCCGCGGGGCAGGGTTTCCAAGAGATTCAGCTTGTATTCGTAAAGGTTGAGGGAATCGTCCTGCGCCTTGTTTGTCACCGGCTTTTCACAGCGGTTGCCGCCAATGAATCTGCGGCCGCCGCCAAAGTCGTTGACAGTCAGCGCACAGCGGTTGTTACAGCCGTTGCAGGTCACGCTCTTGATCGAGTAGGAAAACTCCTTGATCTGCTCGTAAGAGAGAATGCCCGAGGGCTGACCCTTGTGCAGCTGCTTTGCATACAGAGCCGCGCCAAACGCGCCCATCATGCCTGCAATGTCGGGACGGATGACCTCCACGCCGATCTCCTGCTCGAATGCGCGAAGCACGGCGTTATTGAGGAAGGTGCCGCCCTGCACCACGATCTTTTTACCAAGCTCGTCGGCAGAGTGCACGCGAATGACCTTGTAAAGCGCGTTCTTGACCACGCTGATCGAAAGACCTGCCGAAATGTTCTCCACGCTCACGCCTTCCTTTTGCGCCTGCTTGACCGAGGAGTTCATGAAAACGGTGCAGCGCGAGCCAAGGTCAACGGGATTCTGTCCAAACAAGCCGAGGTTTGCAAATTCGTCAATGGGATATCCCATGGCATTCGCAAAGGTCTGCAAAAAAGAGCCGCAGCCCGAGGAGCAGGCCTCGTTGAGAAAGATGTTGTCAATGGCGCCGTTACGGATCTTGAAGCACTTCATGTCCTGACCGCCGATGTCGATGATGAATTCCACGTCGGGCATGAAATACTTGGCGGCGGTAAAGTGCGCTACGGTTTCCACCACGCCAACGTCAATGCCCAGTGCGGCGCGCATCATGTCCTCGCCATATCCCGTGACAGCCGAGGAAACGATCCTGACGTCGGGGTATTTTTCGTACATTTCGATCAAGGTGCTCTTGACAACGTCGATGGGCTTGCCCTGATTGGGCAGATATTTTGCATAGATGATCGAGCCCTCGGCATCGGTCAGAATGACCTTGAGCGTGGTCGAGCCGGAGTCAATGCCCAGATAGGCGTCGCCGTGATAATCCGCGCCCTCCTTGCGGGGAACGCTGTGCGCGGCGTGACGCGCCATAAAAGCGTCGTATTCCTCGCGGCTTGTAAAAAGCGGCTTGAGCGAGGATTCGGTCAGTGAATCAACCTTCTGACCCATGATCTCGTAAGCGCGGGAAAGGTCAACCTTATCTTCTGCATAGTAAGCCGCGCCGAGTGCGACAAAGAGGAGCGAATCCTCGGGGCAGACGCCCTTGCAATTCAGGGTCTTGTCAAATGCCGCGCGCAGCTCGGAGAGGAAGGTCAAAGGTCCGCCCAGGTACACGATATTGCCCTCGATGGGGTGACCCTGCGCCAGACCCGTGATGGTCTGATTGACGATGGCGTAAAAAATACTTGCCGAGATGTCCTCTTTTCTTGCGCCCTGGTTGAGCAGGGGCTGAATGTCTGTCTTGGCAAACACGCCGCAACGCGAGGCAATCGAGTAGATCTTTTGGTAATTTTTGGCAAGCTCGTTCATCTCGCCGGTCTCGATCTGCATCAGGGATGCCATCTGGTCTGCAAAAGCACCCGTGCCGCCGGCACACGTGCCGTTCATACGAACCTCAAGATTGCCCCTAAGGAACAGGATCTTTGCATCCTCGCCGCCAAGCTCAATGACTACGTCGGTGTCGGGCAGGCGGTGGCTGATGGCCACCTTGGTGGCATACACCTCCTGCACGAAGGGAACGCCCGCGCGCTCCGCAAGCCCCATGCCTGCAGAGCCCGAAACGGCGCAAACCACCGGCTCGGTGATATTGAATTTTTCAATAAGCTCCTTGATGACCTGGCGGGTCTTCTCCTTGATCATGGCGAAATGTCGCTCATAGCTCTTGTGGAGAATGTTGCCCGCGTCATCCAGCACAACGCACTTGATGGTGGTTGAGCCGATATCAATACCTATTCTCATATATTTTTCCTTACTGAATTTTTTTCATGTAACGCAGATACTTGATGGTGATCTTAGACCATTTGAATCCCAGCTTTTTGAGCTCGCTTACGGTGAACTCATTACTCATGGGAACGTTTGCGGACGAGGATGCGATGGAATTGTAGAACGACAGGATCGCAACCTCCTTGTCCCCGATGCGCTCCTTGAGCGTGCCCTCGAAGATCTCGCGGGAGACGCGCTTGAAGCGTCTGAACACCTTGCGGCCCAGCATTTCAATGGTGAATACGTGGGGGTTATACAGATTGTAGATGTTGTTGACTCTGTTGTGCAGGGAAAGGCGCACGTAGGCATCCGCGCACTCGTCAACGGGGGTAAAGTCGATGGGGTATTCCGCGATCTCTGCGCTGTACTTACCCACCTTAAGCAAGCCTCTGCAGCGGCCAAGGAAGCCGTTGTCCTGCGCGTTGAGCTGGAAAACGCCGTCCTTCATTCTCCAGGTCAGGTTACCGATACGGAAGATGTTGGCCTTCAGTCCCGCCTCTCTTGCGAGCAGAACGCGCTCCTCAGCCTTGTATTTTGAGTGAATGTAAACGTTCTGGGAGTAATTCTGACCGATATCCAGGCTGAACTCGTCAAACTTGGCGTCGGGGTTGTTTTGCTTGACCGTGCCCGCGCCGTGTACGCTGGCGGTGGAGGTGTGCTGCAGTACGGCGCCTGCCGCGAAGCAGAAGTCGATGACGTTCTGCGTACCGTGCACGTTGGTGCGTTCAAAGTCCTCGTAATGTCCTGCGTGACCTACGTTGGCGGCCACGTGAATGACCATGTCCACCTTGTCGGCAAGCAGGGAATATTGTTCGTCGGAAAGTCCCAGCCGGGGCTCTGCTATATCGCCGATTCTGACCTTGTAGCGGAAGTAATCGTGCTCGTCGGGGAAGTAGTATTTGAGAACGTTCTTGAGCTTTTCCTCGTTGCGGACAAGGCAGATGACGTGCATCTTTCTGCGGAGCAGCTCTCGCAGGATGTGCGAGCCAAGGAATCCGGTGGCACCCGTGAGCAGAATGTATTTGGTTTCGGTCTGAAGCAATTGGTTGGAGTTGTGCTGGATGAGCTCGTTGACGTCGACGCTGTCATGCTCGGCCGAGGCCTTGTCACGTACCGAGAGAAGCACCTGCGCTAACTGCTCGGCGGTGGGGTTGTCGTAGATCTCCTGCGCCTGCACGCCGATGATGGCCGAGATCTCCAGCACGGCAAGGCTGTCGCCGCCTATGTCAAAGAGGTTGTCCTTGATGCCGACATTCTTGCGTCCCAGCACCTGCTCGAAGGCTGCCACGATCTTGATCTGCTCGGGCGTGGTGGGGGGAACGTGCTCCACGGTCTGTTTGGCAACAAGCTCCTTGACCATAGCAATGGCCTGCTTTCTCTTGATCTTGAGCGTGGTGGTCTTGGGGAACTCGCGTGCGATGAAATCGCAGGCCACGATGCGCTTGTAGGGGGGCAGCTCGGCGTTGAGCTCCTTGACGCTTTGTCTGATATCTCCGATCAGATGATGATTATTGATATCCGTGGGCAGAATAGCCGCACAGATCTTACCGCGGTTTTCGTAGACCATGACGTCCTTGACACCGGGAATGACAGCCAGCTTGGCCTCCAGCTCTTCGGGGTAGATGTTCTTGCCGTTATCAAGAATGATCAGGTTTTTGGAGCGGCCGGTGATGTAGAGATAGCCGTCCTGATCAAAGTAGCCAAGGTCGCCCGTATAAAGCCAGCCGTCCTCGGTAAAGGCCTCGCGCGTGGCTTGCTCGTTTTTATAGTAGCCCAGCATGACGCCGTCGCCCTTGACAAGGATCTCTCCGTCCAAGAGCTTGACGTCCATGTAGGAGACCGGCTTACCAACCGAGCCGTAGCGGTTGATGCCGGGGTAGTTGGCCGCGATCAGCGGCGCGCATTCGGTCATGCCGTAGCCCTGGAACATGCTCACGCCGAATTCCTCAAAGGTTTCGGGAATCTCGGGGCGAAGCGCGGCACCGCCTACGATCACGCGGCAGAGATTGCCGCCGAATTTGTTAAGCAGACTCTTATAAAGCTTGCGGGTGGCGTCTATGTTCAGAACGCGCAGTGCGTGGTTGACCTTTTTGGCAAACGCGATCTTTCTCTTGTTTCTGCCGCCGGAGATACCCTCCATGACCTTTTTGTAAAAGATCTCGGCAATGGTGGGAACGACTAAGATAACGTGCGGACGGAACCTCTTGAGATTGGTCACGATGTTTTCCAGTCTGTCGTTGATGCAGACCGCTGCGCCGCAGTACAGCACGCCAAGGTTGTCCACGGTTAGCTCAAAGGTATGGTGAATGGGGAGCACCGACATGACGATGGGGTAGCGGATGCCGCGACCGAAGTTCATGCGGTGAATGTCGCAGATGTTGGAAACAATGTTTTTTTGCGAGAGCATAACGCCCTTGCTGACGCCGGTCGTGCCCGAGGTGAAGAGAATCTCTGCCATGGCGTCGGGGTCGATATGGGGGAGCTCGACCGGCTCGGTAGCCAGAATCTCTGTAAAGAGATCACTTCCGAAGTTGATCACCTCGCTTACGCGATTCTCGGCCTTTTGGATCTTGGGCGCAAGAGAGGAGAAGTCATCCGAGAGAAATACCGCGTCCACGTCGCCCATGACCAAAAGTCCCAGGATCTCCTCGCTGGAGAGCATTTTGTCGATCGGGACGACCACACCTGCGGCACAGGTAATGCCCAGGAAGGTGACTACCCAATGGTAGCAGGATGAGCCGATGATGGCAATGTGCTTGCCCTGCCAACCGTTCAATATCAGCCAGGATGCAACGGCACGGATGTCGCGGGCAAATTCTCCATAGGTCTTTCTGACGATCCTGTCGCCAACAATGTATCTGTAAGCGTCTCTTTCCCTGTAGGCCTTTTCTATTTCGTTTACGTATTCCTGCAGATCAATCAGCGTTTTCTTCACAATAAACTCCTTCGCACATATCATTCCATCTTACATTATACTATATAAACACCTTTTTGCCAAGAGGTATTTTGGGGAAATTTTGATCAAAATTTCCCGAGCTTAACAATCATAATGTAGAATCATTAACTGATATCGCGAAATTTGTGTCCGATGTGTAACAATTGTTACAAGTGTAACATCAATTTTTGTCAAATTAAGGCGAACCGAAGCAAGATGCAAATCTTGCAAGGTGAGGATTATGGAAGACGGCCTATTCCGATCTGAGTGTACATATACAAATAAAAGGGCTTGCGGTACAATTATTGTGGCACGATTTTTATTATGGGATAACTATGCCTTATATCCTTTATATACAAATAAGGAGGTCAATATGAGTATCACTTCTGATTTTTTGGTGTGGCACGTTGGCAGAGCGCGATCCTTACAGCGCGCAGGCGAATTTCTGGATAAAAGTAAGAATTCCATCTCTTTGTCCGGTAAGGACGTCCGTGCCATTGCCTCCTGCACGGACAAAAACAAGCAGCACGAGATTCTCTTGGTGGACAGCGAGGACACGCAAAGACTGGAGGGAGATGCGGTCACGGCATCCGACGTCTTTACCGACAGCGAAAACGTGGTGTGGAACGATACCGTCCGCTTTCTGACCAAGGACGGAAATCTGGTCTCCTGTGCGCAGTACGAGTATATCCAAAAGCACGGTCCGCTTTCGCAGTACAGTTATTTCGGAAACACCAACAACAGCGATTCCACTCTGCAGCGAACCTGGCGCGAGCTGTGCCGCAAGGCAGGTGAGGCGCGCAGAGATAAGGCTAAGGATATTTTGTATCTGACGCTGGGTTCTGTGACCTGGAACAAATCGGAGGCTACGGCAGGGCAGGCTGCAGAGCGAGCGGTCTCACCGCTGCTGCTTTGCCCGATCGTGGAAAGTCCGCTTTCCAAGGACCGCCCCCGCTTTACCATCGCATCGGATACGGTCAAGACCAACAGCATCCTGCGCAGGGAGCTGCAGATGCGGAATATGGATATCTTTCTCAACGTGTCCGAAACGCTGCCCTTTGGCAATCCCATGGTGGAGGCGTTGGAGCGACTTGCCGACAATGCACGCTATGTCCCGGGGGTCAAGGTGGATATCAACGATCTGTCCATCTGTATTCTGGACAGCACCAACGAGACCATCTGCCAGCAAATCGAGAAAAATATGGACAAGCTGGAGGCCTCGCCGCTGATCCGCGTGCTGTCGGGGGAGATCAGCTATGATCAGATTCCCATTCGCGAGGTCGCGCCCTACGCCATTTATCCCTTGCTGGCAGATGATACCCAGCGCGCAGTCATTGAGACGGTGCGGCAGGGACACAGCGTCAATATCTCGGCAGCGGCAGGCACCGGCAAGAGCCAGACCATTGCCAATATTGCGGCTATGCTGGCCTCCAATATGCGCAGCGTGCTGGCCATTTCGGAAAAGGCGGCAGCCAACGAGGTGGTCATCCGTTATCTGAGCGAAATGGGGCTGGATAAGTTCGTGCTTTCTCTGGATAACAAGATCACGCTTCCCGAGATCGTCAATCAGATCGACCGCATCCGCAACAACGTCAGGGTCTATCTGGACCCCATCCGCTCGCGCGATCTGCTTAACGAGACGGCCGAGATCGAGGGACTTCTTGAGGAATATAACCGTGTAGCATACGAGGCGATACCCGAGCTGGATATGACGCTTTACGAGCTGATCGGTCAGGCTATACGGTACGATGCATGTGCCGATACGAGCGCTCTGCGTGCGGATGTGACCACCTACCGCTATGCCTGCCGCAAGCTGGACGAGCTGCAGGACAACCTGAATAATACGTTGATGAAAGAGGATTTCGAGACGTTTCTGCAAGAGGGAAGCACGGGCGACGAGGAAATTGACGAGCTGCTGGACACCACGGTCGGCGCTCTTTCCCGGGTGGGCATTGACGTGCGCCGCTTTGTACGGCAAAACGGCGTGGATATGCATGCCATCGCTTCGGTGGCCAAGGCAAATCTGGCAAGAATGCTGGCAGGCGCGCTGATTGAGGGCAACGGCATTGATAAGTACGGCAACGTATTTCTTCGCGCCAAGTACGCCAAGCTGACCGAGTGCTATGCCAAGCTCAGATCTCTTTACGCCGGCTTTATGCAGCAGCAGATCGGTGAGCGCATTGCCAAGGCCGTAGCCGCGGATACTAAGCTGATCCCGCTTCTGGAGAGGATCAAAACCTCGCGTATGGGCATACCGGATTTCTTCAAGAAATACGGTTCTGCGGTGCTCAAGCTTTGTCCGATCGTAGTCACCACGCCCGCGGCGGCCATCAACTATATCACCGATGAGATGAACGTCTTTGACGCGCTTCTGATCGACGAGGCCAGTCAGGTGCCCATCATCAGCGTGCTGCCATTCCTGGTCGGCGAGCGACAGCTGATCGCATTCGGCGACAACATGCAGCTGGACATCACGGGATTCTTCCATGCCAACAACGTCAGCAATTACGACGAGAGAGGCGAATACGATCTTTCCCGAAGCGATAAGTCGATCCTGCATCTGGTGCAGGGCAAGGGCATTCCGACACGGCGCCTGCTGTATCACTATCGCTCCAAAACTCAGCATCTTGTGACTGTTTCCAATAAGCTTTGCTATAACGGCAATCTCAATATTGTCCCCGACGTCTATACCTCGCGCGATAAGCTGCCCGCCCATCTGGGATTTGAGCTGCGCAGAATCGACGTTCCGTTTGATCCGGCGCTTGCCGCCGCCTCTGCGGTGCAAAGAAAGCGCAAGAACAAGACTGTGACCGAGTATCCGTACATTGTTGCCCATGAGGAGCACGTGGAGGACCGTATGGCGCAGGAGATTGCGGGGTACGTGGAGGACGTCCGTTCCGCAAGCCCCGAAAAGAGCATCGGCATCATCACGCTCAACGACCATTTTCGCGACAAGGTGCTGGATGCACTGGACGGTCTGGGTATGGCGGACGACCTGGTTGCTGACGGTACGCTGTTTGTCCGCAGCCTTGAGAATGCGCAGGGACGCGAGGCCGACGTGGTGATCATTGCCATCGAGCATGATAAGCGCAACGTCAAGGGCGCGCTGGCAAAGAACATCTCGGGCTTTTTCAACGGCGGTGAGGCGACCGAGCAAAGCGGCAACAATCGCCTGAACGTGCTCTTTACCCGCGCCAGAGAAAAGAACGTCATTTTTATCGCCTTTGACTATAACGAGATCAAGCACTCCGAGCGCAGTCTCAAGAGACTGTATACCTATCTGGAGTACGCTGCCACCGGCAATATGTCCTGCAGTACGACTGAGCGCAAAACGGCGGATCCGACCTGCGACTCTGCCGCAAGAGCGGTGGAAAGAGCACTTGTGGGTCATCCGGTCCGAAGCAAGGTCGGCGAGGGTGTGCTGATGGTGGACGTGGGTGTGATGAGTGACGGGGATAGCGACAGATTTGAGGTCGGCTTTATTTTCCCCGACAGAAGGCTGACGCCCAATGCACTTTGCACCAAGATCAATCTGCTTGAGCGCGCAGGCTGGCGTGTGCTGCCGCTGTCGCTGGTCTACATGCTGGAGAAAACGGACAGCTTCAAAACCCAGCTGCCGCGCATGATGGGAAATCCCAAGCCCTTGGGAAGCAACGAGGCTGAGAACTATCTGACCGAGGTCAAGCCCGCCGCGCCCATCACGCTGCAGGAGCTTGCAACACGCGGTCGCATGAGCGAGCTGCTGGCTGATCCGGTGCAAGAGCCGGCTACCATCGGTCACATTACCCCCGCAGAGCTTGCCGCACTTGGTATCGAGCACGTCTGCCGCAATATGTGCGATCCGGCCATCCGCGATGCCGGACAAAGCGAGATCGAGGCAAGCTACCGAACCAACACGCAGGCGTTTGTGATCAAGCTGGCGCAAAGCGTTCAGAAATACGCCGAGCTTAGCGACCTTACAAGGCTGGACACCCTGCGCGGTAAGGTATTCTATCTTTACAACAATCTTGGCGAGAAGCGCGCTTGCTATTTGCTCGCCATGCTGATCAGGCTTTTCGACGAGTGCAAGGATGCCAAGAGCCAGAAGGTGCTCGGCAGGCTGCTGGCCGAGGCGGAGGACCTGCAAAATAAACAAAAAGGAGGCCAATGATATGACACGTCTGAAACCCGGAGATAAAATCCGCACCGAGGATGGATCCAAGGAGTTTGTCATCGACGCTCTCATCCATACCGGAAGCGGGCAGGGCGATATCTATAAGGTGCACACCGACAGGGACGTGTACGCCCTGAAGCTGTTCCATACGGGGGATCACAAAAAGCTGCGCCGCCAGATCGAGCGGCTGCAGAAGAGAGGCAGAGCCAGCTCGGCATTTGTGCATCCCTTGTACGTTGTGCGCACCGATGAGCAGATCGGTTACGTCATGGAATACGTGGCAGGTGACCAGTACAAGGATGCATCCATCCTGTTCAACGGCGTAGAGACCGCGATGGCTGACGGCAGCGTGGTGAGGCTGGAGCTTCCGTTCCATCAGAAGCTGGCTATTCTGGACAGCATCATCCGTGCGCTGATGATCCCGTTTGGCGCGGATATCGTGATCGCAGACGTCAAGTTTGAGAATATCAAGGTCAACGTCAACGATTTCAGCGTCAAGATCCTGGACACCGATACGGCGGCGGGAGGCGGCAAGCGGCCGATGGTCAGCGGTACGGTGGGATTCATGGAGCCGCTGGTCATGCGTGGCGAAAAGATCCCGGATAAATACAGCGATGCCTATTCGCTGGCGGTTATGATCTGGATGACGCTGATCTCGGGCCATCCGCTTCGCGGTCGCAGGTACTACGAGCCCTGCAATCAGAACGTGGATACCTACACATTCGCCACCAATCCCGTCTACGTATATCACCGCAAGGATGCTTCCAACCGCCCGGCCGATAGTGATAAACGTGTCATCGAGCGCATGAAGAAATACCCGAGGTATTTCTTTGACGCTATGCACAAAACCTTTGTGGACGGTCTTTTTCAGGGCGAGAAGCGGGTAGAGCCCCGTGAGTGGCTGGAGATCATCGAGCGGCTGTACGAGGATCACTTTATCTGTAAATACTGCGGCGAGGAGCACTTTTTCGGTTCGGCTGAGCGCGTGTGCCATATCTGCGGCACGCCGCTGGAGCCACCCATCAAGCTGGTCTGCGCAGGCTCGGACCTGCCCGGTGTGCATCTGTTCAACGGTGCCGAGGTCTGGAGCTCGGACGTCATGGACGAGCAGGCAGGATATCAGCTCTTCAAGGTCGTGGTGTCCGATTACGATAAGAAATACGGTCTGAGATGCACGGGCTCTCAGACGGTCACGCTGGAACTCAAAAACGGCATTGTCCGCGATTTTGAAAGAGGGGACGTCATCCCCATCTTTCTGGATGCGAAAATGCGCGTTGGAAAATACACATTGCAATACGTTGGAGGTAAAACAAAATGAAGACGTACAACCGTTTTACAAGCAGAGGCACCGCCAAGGGTGTCTCGGACAGAGCCGGCGGCGCCGGTCAGAGAGTGGTTAACGATAACCGCAAGCCCATCTACATTGTCTATATTCTGGATAAGTCCGGCTCTATGGGCGGCATCAGCACCGTGATCAACGAAAACGGTGAGGCGGTGCAAATCACCAAGATCGATCAGCTCAACGAGGGCGTCAGACGCATCACCCGCAGCCTCAAGGAATATGAGGCAAA
Organism: Eubacteriales bacterium; assembly: GCA_045603085.1. Classification (GTDB taxonomy): domain Bacteria; phylum Bacillota; class Clostridia; order Oscillospirales; family CAG-272; genus SVQP01. Next base: position 24,728 of record JAZULL010000097.1, read on the forward strand.
CGCCCCTCTCTTTAAAATCTACGTACAGATCATCGAGCTGGATTCCTACGGTAAGGCAGTTTTCCCCGAGTTTATGGCTGTGTCCAGAGGCTTTGAGGAGATCCGCTTTGAGGCGGACGGGTGTACCGAGCTTCGTGCATCGTTGACCACGCTCAAGACCTTTATCAGCCCCAAGTACCTGCGCGACGACCGCGCCGTCCGTGAGGACAAGGGATACAACAAGGCAGTCAGTGTGATTCTGATGAGTGACGGCTGGCCTACCGACTGTAACGGCGTAGAGCAGACGGGCCCTGCCTACCGCGGCGTGGTGGATGAATTCAAGCAGTATCTGCGCGATATGGATTATTCCCGCAACGTGGATCTGTATTCCATGGCGGTGGGCGACGATGCCTGCGAGGACATGCTCCGCTATTTCTGTGACGGCGATCAGGATCTGGGCGAGCAGTCGCGTTTTTATCGCGTAGAGGAGTGCGAGTCCATCGCAAGCGCGCTGGATTATCTGACCCGCGCTACGTTGGCGCACCACACCACAAGACCGGTTGTGATCGAGGACGTGGACGATGAGGACGATGAGGATGACTTGGACGACGCGGTTCAAGAGGACGGCACGACCGTTCAGAGCGTGCACGACGACCCGCCCGCGCCCGGACAGACTGACGGTGAGGATGATGATACCGACCCCGACGGTGATGGCGAGGGCGAGGACGACACCGCATTTGCCGGCTTTGAAAGCGACACGGTTTTGGACGAGCTGTTTGACGATCTGGATTGATCCGGGAAAGGAAGGTAGGGAATGGATACGCTGAGTGGCCGCGTGACCGGCTATAAAAAGCAACAGGCGGGCCTTGGCTGCGAGGATGCCGTACTTGTCAGGAATCTGTCGGATTGCGTGATCATGGCCTGTGCAGACGGACATGGGGATCGGCAATGCAAGCATGCCGCGCGCGGCGCGGAGCTTGCGGTCAGGGTCGTCTGCTCGGTGCTGGAGGACGTCTTGAATCAGTCCGAGGACCTTGAGGATTTTGGCGATCAGCTCAATGAAAATCGCACCGCCCTTGCTCAGCAAACGGTTTGCGAATGGGTGGAGGCCGTGTTGGACGACTATGCCGTCAATCATCCCGAGGATACCGAATTTGCACATGGGTGCGAGCCGTTAAAGGTATACAGTAAGCACATCTACGAGGTGCGGGACGGCAGCATGACGTCCGACGAATTCAGAAGGCTTGCCCGATATCGCCACGTGCGCGAGAATGAGATTTACAAGATCACGTTGCTGTACGGCACCACACTCAAGGCCGCGGTGGTTTGCCCTCGGTTTGTGTTTGCCATGGGCATTGGCGACGGTGACGTGATCGCTGTCAACGGTGACCGTATGGAGTGGCTGTTGCCGTATTCCCCACGCTTTGGCAGCACCACCGCGTCGCTGTGCGGTAATTTCGGGGATATCATGGATGAATTTTATGCAATTTTTGTGCCGATCACACGGGGGCGCAGGATCACGGATAACAGATTTGTCCCCGAGCTTGTCATGCTCTCCACCGACGGGCTGCGGAATGCATTTCTGAGCGACGAGGAGTTTGCCGAAAAGATGCTGGAGATTGCCGAGCTGTTCAAGAGCGGAAGGGGATACAGCTTTGTCCGCAACCGTAAGCGGTGGCTGCAGGAGCGTAGCCGCTTCGGTGTGACGCAGGATGACGTATCGTTTTGCCTATGCACGGGGCACAGTCTCAAAAGGCCCAAGAAAACGAGGTGATCACAATGCTCAGGTATTACCACTACCGAAGCTTGTCACCCGCGGGGCAGGCGGCCTATAAGACCATCGTGCTCTCGCTCAAGAAGTTTTTATCCTGCGCCGTGATCGACAGCGTGGAAAACCTGCAAACCGTTCTGGAGGCTGCCAAAAACGACAATCCCCATTTGTTTTACGTCAACTGGTATGCAGTGAAGTACCGCGTAGAGTTTCAGGGGCTCAAGACCGTAGTGCATTTTCAGTATCTGATGGGGCGTCCGGAGGCATTGGAGCTTTGGCACAAGGCCAAGCAGATCGCGCCTGCTCTGCGCGGTGCTACGGACCGGCAGACTATCCGTAACGTGCATGATTATCTTGCCGCACGCGTGCATTACAACCATCATGGGACCTCGGGTAAGAATTTTCGCCTGCGCGATCATAACATGACGGGTGCGCTGTTTGATGATCTCGCGGTTTGCGAGGGCGTTGCGCGCGCCGCACAGTTTTTGCTGCGTGAGCTGAGGGTGGAGTGCACGTATCGGTGCGGCTACCTCAAGGAGGCGCGCGGTCATCATGCGTGGAATCTGGTCAGCATAGACGGCGAGGTGCTGAAAATGGACGTAACGTGGGATCTTGCCGCCGAAAACAGAGGATATGTCTCGCACAGGTATTTTTGCATCAAGGAATAAAAGGAGGAGCGTTATGAACACTGCGCTTGAAAGAATGAAAAAACGAAGAGACGAGGCCAAGCGACGGCTGGCCTTGCGGCGTGAGTGCTTCGTACCCTGTGAAAGGTTTATTCTGCCGGAGCTGCCCAAGGGAGACCCGGACAGACTGCGCGCCGACGTATCCACCGGAGCGTGGAAATGGCGGGCTCCGTATACGGCTAAGAGTCGGCGCAAGGAGGGACCGTGATGTGTGTGATCTTTTTGGATATTGACGGCGTGCTGAATTCGGTCAGATATGACCGTAGCCAAATACCGAGCGACGGGAATATCGACCGCACCCGCTTGGTTTTTCTCAGACAACCGGTGGAGTAAATCGGGGCAGAGATTGTGCTGTCCTCCTCGTGGCGAAAGCATTGGCAAAGGGATGAGTGGGCTTGCGATTCCATCGGCAGGGAACTGCATCGGATGCGGACTTGAACCCGGTCACGTAGTTGCAGTCAAGGCCTCCTCCGGAAAGGAAGCCGGAGCGATTTATGCAGTCATCGAAAGTGTCGGTAAATCCGGCGTGACTCCCGTATGCGAGGGCAAGGAATTCAAGCTTGAGCACATGCAGGAAATGTTCTTGAGAATGTAAATCCCAAAAACAGACAGCAAAGACAAGAGCTTTCTTTGTGATTGACATACAGAAGCGGGATGAAACCGTAAAAGGGATACATAGCCGAGAAGAAAGCGGAGATCGCAGCCGAAAAGGCAAAAATGAAAACAGTATAAACGTACAGAGGGCTGACCGAAGCAAACGGTCAGCCCTCAAAATTTGCGGTGCTGAAGACAAAGAAGAGCAATCAGCAAAGCCGATTTTATTTTTTTATAAAAGATTGTTCGATTTCAAGAACAACTCCGTTAATGAAGGCTTGCTCTCTGTCGGAAAAATCACCTATGCACTTATAATCGACCAAAGTAACACGTGGAGATTGTGATTCAATACGAGATATTGCTATAGTCAAAACAATGTCCAAATCAGGCCAAGACATAGGGTATTTACCGCTAAAACTTAATACTAAAGATAGAAATAAAACTGAAGAATCATCATCGCAAAAATAGGGATCATCAAAAACTGAAACATTATTTAGTGAATATGACATGTCATAGGCGGGACGCGCTTGATACCGATATATAGGAGATTTAGCTTCTGAGATTGAATCGACGATGCTGATTTCAAACGAATTATGCTCCTCTCCGGCAAAATAAGTCCCGTCAGGAAAAACATAAGAGGTGTTTTCTAAATAGAAAAGATTGTGTTCTCCTGCGTAAAACGGATCAGATATGGTCTGAAAAACGTTATCAGGCAAATTATTTTTGATTTTTTCTCTTAATTTGAACCTGTTGTCGTTAATGTCGTCATCTGAACAACTAATTGCTTGTGCTCTGCCAAGCAGCAATTCCAAAGAAAGCGGTAGAGTTATATTTTCTAAAAAGACCGGATAAATCTTTTTTTGTTTAGATTTCGCGAAATTCAATTCATCCTTGACATACTCAGACTGTACGGAGTTTGACGTAACCATAAACAATACGCATTCAGCATTGAATAAATGTTCGGCAATCTCATTATTCCAGTCTTCTCCGGAATGAATCCCGGTATCATACCAGAGATTACAGGCACATAGCATAAGATCGTTGATAATTTCCAAAACCAAATCTTTATCCTTGTGAGAATACGAAACAAACACATAAGGCTCTGTTCCTTGATAAACTTTTTGTGCCATGAAGATAAGACCTCCTTGAAAGTAATTGCTTTGCAATTTATTGTGAGCACTACAAAAAACAAAACGATGGCCTCAAATACCATAGGTATCAAAACCATCGTTAATGGAATGGTCGGAGTGACAGGATTCGAACCTGCGACCTCATGGACCCGAACCATGCGCACTACCAAACTGTGCCACACCCCGAAATCGACCTAATGATTATATCACAAGGGGCTTTGTTTGTCAAGTATTTTTTGGGATTTTATTCTTTACTTGACGAATGGGCCAAGTCATGGTATGATTAAAGGGAAGGGCGCGCGCGTGCGCGCGGCTATAGCCGAAGAGAACCGAACTCATACGCCCTGCGGCGAGCAATTTCTGCGTCTTATGCCGAAGCTCGCCTTGCAAGATGTGTATCTTGCTTCGACTCGCTTCGACAAAATCCATCAAAAATTGCAACGCCGGAGGGTGCTTCGCAGTTTTGAGTGAGCAAATATTATGCAGATGCAAAGAGAATTTTTGAAGCAATATAAGATATTGCGAGAAATTTATCTGTAGCAGGTGCGGATATTTGCCTCTCAAAACCGTGTGAGTTCGACTCTCTTCGGCTATACCTTGAAAGGAAGCTGACGAAATGATTGAAAAAAGCAGAGAAACCGCAGGTGCGGATGAGCGGACGCCGTCGCACGCGCAATATTTTTCCTGGATCAACAACACTAACGAGGGTTCTACCGAGGCGCAGACCTTGATCAATCTGGAATATTTCCGCTGGATGCGCGACACGTACGGCATGCAGCTGGACATTTATGCCTGGGACGCCGGAAACTTAGACGGTGCGCAGGGAACTTATGAAACGCTGGACGGCCCCAAGCTGTCGCGTCAGTACCCGAATGGCTACGGCCCTGTTGTCAAGGCGGCGGCCGACATTGGCGCGCGTATGGGTGTCTGGATGGGCCCGGATGGCTACGGCGAGGACGAGCAGACCGCGGCCGCGCGTCGCGAGCTGTTGGTTTCCCTGTGCCGCGACCACCATTTCGCGCTGTTCAAGATGGACGGCGTTTGCGGTGCCTTGCGCGAGGACACGCGCAGACATTTCTGCCAAACGCAGGCCGAGTGCCGCAAGTATTCGCCCGATCTCGTGTTGCTCAACCACCGCCTGGAGCTTGGTGAGGGAGAGAAGTACGCCACCACCTTTCTCTGGCAGGGTGCGGAGACCTACGTTGACATTTTCTCCTACAACACCTTTACCGCCCCCCACAACCGCGCATTCATTTTCGCGCGCGGCGAGGTGGAGGGACTGCGCCGCCTGACCGAGGATCACGGCGTTTGTCTGTCCTCCTGCATGGATCGCTTTGAGGACGATCTGATCTATCAGGCCTTTAACCGCAATCTGATCTTAGCCCCCGAGATTTACGGCAACCCCTGGCTGCTGACCGATAAAGAGCAGCCCAGACTTGCCCATATTTACAATCTGCACCGCCGCTTTAACGATATCTTGGTTGACGGCATGCTGTTGCCCGAGGAAAAATACGGCAAGAATGCCGTCTCGCGCGGCGACGGCAAGATACGTGTGCTGACCTTTGGCAATGCCTCTTGGGAATCAAGAGAGATTGAGATCTGTCTTGATAGCGAGATCGGTCTTGCCCCCTGCGAGTCGGTCACGGTCATCTCGCACCATCCAGCCACCTATCAGATCGGCACGTTTGCCTACGGCGAGCGCGTCAAGGTCACAGCCGAGCCCTTCCGTGCCGTGCTTCTGGAGATCTGCGACAGCAACTGCGCGCCCGCACTGCTTTGCGAGCAAAAGCACCGCGTGATCGGCCGCGACGGCTACGAGCTGTACCGCGAGCTGCCGCCCATCAAGAAGCTGGGCACCACCGCGCCCGTGGCTGTGCCTTCGCATGCCGAAAAGCTGATCGAGGCCACGCTGTTCTGCATGGACAACGACTCACTCGAGCGCCGCTGTGCCAAGCGCGCCGGAGAGACCGCCATTCCCCGGGTCAAGGCCGCACGTGATGCATTCTTTGCACAGGATACCTATATTTTGCGCGGATGCGATAACGCCTACGCCTTTGACGGCAATCCCGACACCTTCTTTGACGGGAACTCCCGCTTCCTCTGGGGGACGGGCACGCGCATTGACGGCGGATGCCTGCGCGTGGACTTCGGGCAGGTGATGGATGCCGACCGCATAGAGATCGAATTTTTCTGCCCGGACGAGCCCACCGAGGAAGCGCCCGCGCAGATCATCCCCGAGAAGCTGGACTACTCTGCCGATCTTGCGACCTGGACGGATGCAGGGCAGGGGACTTTTGCCGAGATCGGTGAGATGACGGTTGGCGTGGTGCGTCATAACGTACATAATATCTATCAAAGCAAGGGTAAGAGATGTACGCTGTCCTTTAACGTTGGGGCGTTACGCTACGTGCGCGTGCCCAAGCCCATGGATCGCATCAGCCGCATCTCGCTTTACAAAAACGGCGCGCTGTTGGAGCTGACGCATCCATTTGCAAACAATCTCATACCGTCTACTAAGGATCGCCCCGTGGTTGCGGCGCAAAAGGTCGCAGTCAAGGTGGACAGAGCCGATTGGGTTCCCGGATCGTATCTGTCTGTCGCGTTGGAGGGCAAGCACGGCACAGAGGGCGCGTATGCCACTGTGGAAATGGGGCAGAGCGCTATCGGTGCACCCGAGCGCGCACCCACCTATCTTGGCAACGTGTGGGAATCCCGCGTGATCTTTATGGATCATCACTACACCTACTATATTCCCGTGACCGAGGACATGCTGGATCGCGAGCTGACCGTGTGGGTCATGCAGGTCGATCCCGAGAACACAGATTATATCTCCGACGTATATCTCTGTCCGCCTCTTTTGGATTAATACCTTAAATTTTTGCAGGGAATCTTGCATTTTGAGCGAAATAATGGTACAATAACAAAAAGCCCCAAGCCCTAATATGACTTGAAAGGAATTGTGTTTATGAAGTTGAATTACAAACGCGTGATACTGGTCGGCATGGCGTTCTTTCTCATCAGCGCCTTCTGGCAGGCGTATGACGCCATCATTCCGCTGATCCTGACCAACCATTTCGGCCTGCCGCAGTCGATCTCGGGTGCGGTCATGTCGATCGACAACGTGCTGGCGGTATTCATGCTGCCCATTTTCGGCGCACTCTCGGACAAGGTCAGCACCAAGTTCGGTAAGCGCACACCCTTTATCTTTATCGGTACTGTTCTTGCCGTGGTCTCCTTTGTATGTCTGACCCTGATCGACAACGTTCAGCTGGCAAGCGTAGCCGTGACCGATATTCCTTCGCTGGATGCACTCAGAGTGTCCCTTAGCGAGACCGATCCCGAAACGGCGGCGCAGCTGGCGGCACAGATCGCACAGAAAACGCTGGATATCACCGTGGCAAATCCGCTGCCCTTTATCGGATTTATCGCAACGCTGCTTGTCGTGCTGGTTGCCATGGCAACCTTCCGCTCTCCCGCCGTGGCACTTATGCCCGACGTGACCGTCAAGCCCCTGCGCTCCAAGGCCCACGCCATTATCAACCTCACGGGTACTGCAGGCGGCATGATCGTGCTGGCGCTGGGTATCGTGTTTGCAACCTCCAAGCACCATTACATGCAGTATACCGGCTACGTCGTGGCTGTGGTATCGGTCATGCTGGTGGGGCTTGTCGTATTCCTCTTGACCGTGCGCGAGCCCAAGTGGGCGGCCGAGATGGAGGAGGAATCCATTCGTCTTGGCTTGGAAGAGGCCCCTGCCGAGGACGGTGCTCCCAAGCGCAAGCTGACCAAGGCTGAGCTGATCTCTTTGCTTCTCATCCTTGCATCGGTTGCGCTGTGGTATATCGGTTATAACTCGATTACCAGTAAGTATTCTGTTTATGCGACCAACGTGCTGGGCTTTGACTTCAACCTGACCATGATCGTGGCACAGGCGGCGGCCATTGTGGCGTATATCCCCGTTGGTATCATCGCATCCAAGCTGGGCAGAAGAAAGACTATCCTTGCGGGCATTGTCATGCTGGCAACTGCATTCACTGTCGGTCATTTCATCGAGCCTACCACCCCTGCGTGGATCATGTACCCCATCTTCAGCCTGGCCGGCATCGGCTGGGCAACCATCAACGTCAACTCGTTCCCCATAAGTCGGAGGCCAAGCGGTCTTAGGAAGACAATGTCATAAATCAACTCCTTGGCTCACAGAACGACATGGCTACGATCCGACTTCCCCTGCGTGGATCATGTACCCCATCTTCAGCCTGGCCGGCATCGGCTGGGCAACCATCAACGTCAACTCGTTCCCCAT
>JAZULL010000098.1:0-12234 GCA_045603085.1 Eubacteriales bacterium
TGCCCGATGCATCAAAGGGAGAAACGCGTACAAGACGGTGAACACCGTTTTCGCTCTTGAGGAAGCCGTAAGCGTTAAGACCCTCGATAGATATTACCGCACTCTTGATGCCCGCCGCATCGCCGTCGAGCCAATCCATGAGCTTTACCGTATAGCCGTGAGCTTCGCCCCAGCGGGTATACATACGGTAAAGCATCTGCGCCCAGTCCTGAGCCTCCGTTCCGCCGGCACCGGGATGGAACGAAAGGATCGCGTTATTATGATCGTACTCGCCCGTGAGCAGAGTTTCAAGACGCATCTTTTCCTCGGTCTCAAGGATCTCCTTGACCTCACTTACAACCTCGTCAACGACGCTCTCGTCATTTTCCTCGATGCCCATATCAATAAGCACGAGAGTATCCTCAAGGCGCGAACAAAGCTCCTCATAGCGCTCTATCGTCGTCTTTTTGTCCTTTATCTGTTGAAGTATCTTACCCGAATCGTCGCGCGACCAGAAGTCGGGGACGAGGGTCTTAGCTTCAAGCTCCTGGATCTGTCTATTTAACTCCTCAATGCGGAGCGCATTTTTTAGTTCTTCTATGGCAGGACGCACGTTAGTCAAGGTGCGCTTTGCCTCATCAAGCTGGATTATCAAGTTTTCCTCCGAAAATACTATTACTCTCTATTTATTATAGCAGATTTTGGAGATTTGTAAACAGTTTTTTGTAAATAAGCGTCGATAAACCGAAAGCGTGCTTTTTCGATATGAACAAAATGTGAATTTTGCCGGCATAAACTTGAAATGGCAATATATGGGGCGTATAATTATATTTGTGTAACTGTATCTAAACATATTACGCATTTTCATTTTCCGCGCAAAGCAAAATGAACGCCAAGGAGAACATAATGGACAAGTTCGATAAGAAAAAATTCAAAGACGGCCTGCTGTTTGCAACCGCTATAATTCTCATATATGCCGTAATCATGAATTTCAGCAAGCTCGGCGGAATCATAAGCGCAATCTACGCGGTCATATCGCCGCTTCTTGCTGGTGTTGTTCTTGCGCTCATTCTCGGAACGCCGATGGCGAAATTCGAGCGGTTCTTCAACTTGCTTAACAAAAAATCAAAGGCTAAAAAGAAGCTTCCCGAAAAATTCATAACGATGGCAAGCCTTATCCTCTCGTATCTGCTCGCGATCGCGGCGATAACCTTCGTTATCGGAATAATGATCCCCGCGCTCGTTGAATCAATAACCGAGATCGTGAAGTCGGTCGAAAAGCTCTACCCGAAGGTTCTTGCGCTTCTCGAAAAGTACAATTTCGAGACCAAAGACCTCAAAACGATGTTTGATAAGATCAATTTCGATCAGCTGATCTCAACGCTCACCTCAAACGCGGGTCACATTCTCGATACCGTCAAAAACTCACTTAACGATCTGATAACCTTCCTCGCAAACCTCGTCACGATGGTCATCTTCTCAATATACCTCCTCGCAAACAAAAAGAGGATCGGCCGTCAGACAGATGACATAATAAAGGCATACTGCTCCGAAAAGCACGCGCCCAAGGTAAAATACCTCGTTGACCTCACCGTAAAGACCTTCACGAAATTCTTCTCGGGGCAGTGTGTTGAGGCGATCATTCTCGGAACGATATTCTTCATCGCGATGTCGATCTTCGGCTTCCCCTATGCTCCCGTCATAAGCGTGGTTATAGGCGTAACGGCTTTCATTCCCTACGTCGGCGCGTTTATCGGATGCATCGTCGGCGTTCTCCTGATACTTATGGTAAGCCCGATGAGAGCGCTTATATTCGTCATAATGTTTCTCATCATTCAGCAGCTTGAAAACAACCTCATCTACCCTCGTGTCGTAGGCGGAAGCATAGGTCTGCCCGCAATGTGGACCTTTGCCGCGCTCATTATCGGCGGCGCAGTATACGGTGTTGTCGGAATGTTGATATTCATTCCGCTCGCATCTATAATCTACACACTTTTGAAGAACGACGTCGCTATGCGCCTTAAGGCAAAAAAGGGAAAGGCTGTGCAGGCCGAGGCTGAAGAGGAAAAGCCAGAAGAAACGGTATAAAGACCAGCAAGGGTAAATATCAATATTTCTCACGGAGAACAAAATGAGATATTCAAAGAAAGAAATCTTCACAATTCCAAATCTCCTGAGCGTTTTCAGGATACTGCTCATTCCGGTTTACGCGGTACTGTATATGAAGGCGCAAAATGCGAAGGATTATATAATAGCAGCATCGGTGTTCATCGTATCGGCGCTGACCGATATGGTCGACGGTCTTATTGCAAGAAAATTCAATATGCGCTCGCGCATCGGAATAATGCTTGACCCGTTCGCGGACAAGCTGACACAGGGCATAGTTATTATCTGTCTTACGCTTCGCAATCTTGAAATTCTGCCGCTCCTTATCGTGTTCCTTATCAAGGAGGGCTTCATGTTCGTAATGGCATGCCGCTTGCTCCATAACGGAAAAATGCTCGACGGCGCACTCTTTGCGGGCAAGATATGCACGACCGTGCTGTTTATCAGCATGGCGGCGCTCGTCGTATTCAAGGATATTTCGACCGAGGGCGTTTACAGCATCGTGGGGCTCTGCTCCGTATTCATGATAATTTCGCTTGTCAGCTACGCAAAGTGCTTCTTCACCTCGTCCGAGCATATAAGGGATATAGACGAGGAAAAGAGTGAGGTGTAAAAATTGATTAAAAGATTTTGGTTTGGCGTCATTTACGTCGCGGTGATCGGCGCGCTCTCCAATATTTTCGCGATCTTCATTAACCGCGACAAATTGAACGAAAGTAAACGTCCGTTCAGAATCCACAAATGGGAAAGGAACGGGAAAATATACGACAAGCTCGCAATAAGAAAATGGAAGGGCAAGGTCCCCGATATGAGCAAGTGTCTTCCCTTTCTGCGCCCAAAGAAGGTCGAATCCGGTACTACGTCAACCGATCTTCGCGCGCTTGTCAAGGAAACCTGTGTAGCGGAAATAGTGCATATTGCACTCATTATCCTCTCGCTCGGCGTTCTGTTTATCTGCCCGGGAAAGCTCGGAGCAATTCTATATATCTTCTGCTTCCTCGGAAATTTGCCATTCATTATGATCCAGCGCTATAACCGTCCGCAGTATATCATTGCCGAAGAAAGGCTGATGCGTCGAGAGGAGCGACTTCGTAAATGAAAATTCTGATCCTATCCTGTAACACAGGCGAAGGACATAATTCTGCCGCACGCGCGATCCGCGAGGAAGCCGAAAGGCGCGGCGACACGGTCGATATATGGGATGCTATGTCCTTTTGGCCGAAGGCGACGAGCAAGCTCATCGTAGAGGGCCACGTATTCTTGTATAACAATATCCCCGAGCTTTTCGGGCTTGGTTACCGCTTTTTTGAAAAGGTAACCGAAATAAAAAACGAAATGCGAGAAAAACGCAAAAATACCTCTCAGCATATTTCTCCGCTTGCAAAAAAGCCGTCGGAGAAGCTTCACAAAGCAGTATCGGCAGGCAGATATGACGTAGTTATCTGCACCCATATATTCGCTTCACTCATGGTAAGCGAATATCGCAAGACCTGCGGCAAAGAGCAACCCACCTATCTCGTCGTTACCGATTACACCTGCTCTCCCGGCGCAAGCTTTTCCGACGTCGAGGCGTGCTTCACGCCGTCCGAGGGCTTGACGGAGGAGTTTTTGTCACTCGGAACGAAAAAAGAGATCATCGTCCCCGTCGGCATACCCGTTCGCGAGGACTTTTATACGAAAACAGACAAAAACGAAGCAAAAAGCAAGCTCGGTCTGCCGCTTGATAAGAGGATAGTACTGCTCATGAGCGGAAGCATGGGCTGCGGCCCGATAGAAAAGACCGTTGCCGCGGTATCAGAGACGCTGCCTGACGATTGTCTGATAGTTGCCGTCTGCGGAAAAAACGAAAAGCTGCTTTCCGCCCTCAATTCTCTTTCAAAAATCAGAAAGAACGTCATTCCCGTCGGCTTCACTAAGGAAATCCCGACCTATATGGATGCTTCCGAGCTTATCATCACGAAAGCGGGAGGATTATCGTCCACCGAAGCTGGTGTAAAGCATCTCCCCATCGTCTTTATTGATGCAATTCCCGGTCTTGAGATCCATAACCGTGATTACTTCGTAAGCCGCGGCTTCGCCTTTTACGGCGAAAAGCCGGAGGACATCTCCGACGTTATTAACACCGTTCTCGGCTCCGAACCGCTGCTCCACGATATGCGAGAAAAAATGAAGGCGGAATTCACACACCGTTCGGCGCGCGAGATCGTCGGCTTCATTCATGAAAAACAAACTTTAAGGAAGTAACTCCCTTATGAACAAAAAGTCAAACGAAAGCGAAAAGCTGACGCTTGTCGACTTTCGTCGTCTTTCACCGAAAACACTTATATGCGGCGAGTACAGATACCTGCTTCTGCTCCTTTTCTGGCCGATATTCGGAATCTGCTTCTCGTCACTTGAGGTTTACAGAACTGTTGAGAACTGTAAGCACTACGTCGTTTATTCGCCGCTTGACGACGTAATACCGTTCTGCGAGCTTTTCGTGATACCGTATATGATATGGTTCGGCTACATAGTCGGAATGTACGTCTACACGATACTTTTCGATACCGAAGCATATAAAAAATATATGTATTTCATAATCGGAACCTATACGGTAACAATTATCATATATCTTATATTCCCGACGATGCAGGAGCTTCGCCCCGACCTTGACGGTCTCGGAAGAAGTAATTTCCTCACGCGCTTCATGGCTGATTTTTATGATTTCGACACAAACACGAACGTCTGCCCGTCGCTTCATGTAACGGGCGCGGTTGCAGTATCGGTCGCCGCCTGGCACAGCAAGCTTTTCGGAAAACGCATCTGGCGTATCGCATTCACTGTAATGACGGTGCTGATCGCACTTTCGACCGTGTTCTTAAAGCAACACTCGATAATTGATATGCCGTGGGCGCTGCTCGTCTGCGCACTCGTCTATCCGTTCGTGTACAGCGACAGCTTCAAAGCAAATTTGAAAAAGCTTTGTACCAAAAAAAATAAATGATCGGACGGAGATCTACGCCCGATTTTTCGTATTGACGTTCTTGATACACATTTTGAATTGACAAAGAACGGATAAAGGGTTATAATTAAAATATAAAAATTTTAAATATAAAGAGGTATGAAATGAAACGTATCACAAGCTTTTTTCTAATCGCTCTTCTCCTTTTGCAAATGCTTTTCTCATGTGCATCAAATGACGGCAACGGCGAAAAAGACGATCCCCAGGAGCCGACGCTCCCCGAGGATAATTACGTTGAAACGGAGCCCGGAGCAGTATTAAGAATATTCGTAGATCAAAATGAAATAAAGAAGCAGGAAAATTCCCGTCCTTACGATGAAACGAAGGAGGACATCTCTCTCATTCTTGTGATAGGTCAGTCAAATTTCACCCGCAAGGCGGGATATGCATGGGAATACAGTCATTACTACATCAAGCATATAAGCTCCGTCGAGCCGACACCGCCGACTCTTCCGAAGCCCGGAACGGCATATTCCTTCTTTGCCGGCGCGCAAACCTTCCAGCTGAATGATGCAAGCGATATGTATTACAGCTCAGCTCCCGAAAAAAAGAACGACTGTGTCGGCGGAGTGACGCCGCCGTTTGCGGTAAGATGGAATGAACTGACGGGAACAAAGGTCGTATTCATTCAAGCGGCAGTTGAAGCAACCGGAATCCACGAATGGGTGTCAGACCCGCAGAATTATACGTGCAACTGCGACAATTACGGCAAAGGTGTCTGCTTCTCAAACGCTGCATTAACCTACAAGAAAGCATATACGTCTCTCTCCGAAAGCTATAATATAGTACATACGGGCTACATTTGGAATCAAGGCGAGCACGACGAAGTGAAGAGATCGGGCGCGACAGTCCATGACGACCAGACCTACTATGATGCATATAAGAGCATGCACGAGTCGTTCATGAAGATTCTCGACCTCGATTTCGGCGGTATTTCCGTTGTCCGTGCAGACCGCGCGGGCGACACTAAGGAAGCAAGCACGTCCTACACCAGAGCACGTTATGCTCAGTATAAGCTCTGCAACGATATTGATAATCTTTATATGATTTCGACACTCTCCGAGACGTGCAGCCGCGATATGATGGACCAAGGAAATTCCACCCATTATACTCAAAAGGTATTCAACGATATGGGTGTGGATATGGCAAACAATCTCTATTCGCGCCTCGGCCTCGGTGAAACAAACGCGTATGACGGAATAAAGATATATAACAAGAATGGCGTTTTGATATCACATATCGATGCCGACGGATCGCTCATTTACGGAACGAACGAGTTTGATTTCAAAAACACCGCAGGCAGGATCCTGATAAAAACCTCTGCCCTCGGACGCGACGATAAGGTGTCCTATAAGCTCTTCTACAACGGAGTTGATTACTCAAAGTATATCGACGGCTACGGCCAGATCGACTGGGGACATTTCAAGAATGATACCGACGTGCAAACAGTAAAGGTGCTTGTAACGGTAAGATAATAAAAAAACGCATCAGGCGGATACGAATAAGGATGTTATCCCATAAGCAGTTGTTTGGAGCATATAACTGCTTTGCGCAAGTTGTCATAGGAATATCTTGCATAAGCCGGTATCTTTGAGCAGCACGGACGGTTTTCACAACGTAATATTTGTAATAAAACAGAGCGTGAGTTGTAAATTTCTCACGCTCTTTTATTTCGCCTATAACGAGGCAGTTATATTTATTGCGTTCCTTTCTCGGATGCATTGTAGTGCCGTCCTCCGCAGGAGCGTCCTCCCAATCGGATTCGCCATGTCAGCAATACTTTAAAAGTCAATTTATATCGAATAATCATAATATCAAATGCACCATTGTAATTTTGCGTTAAACAATGTCATCTATTATTTGAGATATAATATACTACCGCATCCTCTCGTTGTTTCTTCGCACATTCAGCGCAGATTTGGCCAAGACCGATCTCATAATTTTCACGCCAATCTATCGGCATAGAAATCGGGATATTAGTCGTCACCCCGCATATAATACATTTCTCATATTCCTCTTCAACGGAGACACACGCTTCCACACAATCAGTCTCTTTTTGACAGGATGATGTCTTAAAAAAACGGTATATTTTGGTAAAGATATTGTTTTTAGCCATTTGCGTTTCGCTTCTTCCCATCTCTTGTGTTTCGTGTATAACAGCCCGCCGGTAAGGGTGTGCCGTATTTATATTAAATTTGACAGCGCTTTCTGTCGTATACTACAAGTGCAATTAAAGTCAAAGCGCTGACGATCATAATAACGAACCAGAAGGTCAGATAGCCTGTATCATCCGTTGGAGGCGACGTCGTGCTATCAGCGTCATAAATGTTTTGGAAAGCGACATTCAGTGTATCGACTGACTTGCCGTTCATCATATAGGACGCAATCAATTTGTTATCCTCACTCAACGTCACGCTAACGGCAATCTCATAGACTTCCGTATCGTAGGTCATTCCATAGCAGCCGTGATCCGTTTCGGAAAGCTTGTAGGTATAAGTCTTGCCGATATCGTCCTTGTCAAAAATTAGTGCAAAAGATGCTTTACCCCTGTCATCGGAAGCGGCTGCGATTTTTGCAGAAGTTGCAGTGTTTTCCAGAACGAATTCAAATCCGCCAAGACCGTGGCTGAGTTTGCCCTTGACCTCCAATTTCTTGTCAACGCTGATCTGAACCGTAATAGGATCGAGATCCGGTACAGCGGGGGGAACAAAGGTGTTGTTAAAGGTCACGACTACGTCGCAACCGCCATTAGCTTCGGCAACTTTTGCGTTCTCGGTGCCTGTAACGCTGTTGATCTCAAGCTTACCGTCCATGTCCACGTCGGTGACAAGTACAGTGAAGTGGTTGACAGTTTTGTCGTAATCAACGTTTTCGAGATTACCGATCACCTCACTGATGCGATACTTGTATGTACCAACTCTATCGAAGATAAGCGCTTGGAACACCTCGTTGAAATCAAATTTATTGAAATCTGCCTTTTCCGCATCGTAGGTCACGGTCTGTTCGCCAAGCTTAGTCCAATTATCACCGTTCTTCTGTTCCAAAATGAACGTAAAGCTATCGCCGGTCTGCCACTGGCGGCCTTCCAAAATCTTGACACCGCTGACGGTTACATTATTCGGTTTTACCGCATCGGGCGTATAGACGTTCACAAAGCCGACGTTTGCCACGCCGTCTGCACTGACGGTTACGGTCTTTGTAGCATCGCCTTTCACAGTAAAGCCCGCGAGAGTAGTCGTCTGCTCGGTTACCTTAATGGTGGTTCCTTCTTCGAGCCCTTCGATTCCAAGGCTCACACCGGGCTTGACAGATACGTTCAGCACTCCGTTCGCATCAGCTGTCATTTTTCCGACAGTTGTGTTCAACTTCGCATTGGCGTAATAGGAGCCAAGCTCTATCTTGAAGTCGAAGCTGACGTTATTCGGGATCTTGTAATCCTTGCCCAAAGGATGCTCCACAACCTTACTGATTGCCAAACAGCTCGCCTTCACGTCATCGGGAATGAAAGTGTTGGTGATGCTATCTGTCGAGGTCACGATGAAGCCGTAGGTGGTTCCTATAGCAGACGTAGTCAACATCACAAGCGACAGCAGCATCGCAAGCCTTCTTATTATTTTACCGGTTCTCAAAATCATCTGCCTCCTGTATTAAGGAACTATATAAATTGTTCGGCAATCAAAAGGCATAAACACGAGACTTATGCCCTTTGATCGCCGCCCATCCCCCGAAGGGGATAGACGGACTTTATGAAGACAAGACAGAACTTATTATTACTTGTTATTGTAAATAACGGTTACGCCGTCGTGAGTCGTAATACCTCTAACGCCGTACTGAGCTCCACCGAAGAGTGAATCAAATACGAGAAGCTCATTACAACAAACTGCACACGTGCTATGATCGTGATCTGCAGGGATTCCGCCATAAGCATATCCGGGTTCTACGCGCCATGCAGTCTTACCTGCTACAACACAGTAGTGATAATTTGCCCAGTCGTTGTAGGTAACTGTTACATCAGTACAGGTGATCTTGTACTTGCTCATATCCGGATAATTGGTGCCATCGATCGTAGTCGTTTCTTCAAGACGTCCAATCAGCATACCGGACATACGATAAATGTAATACTTATATGCAGCGGTAACGTCATTGTAAACGTCAAGACGGCAAGCGATATCTACATTTTCAAAGTTGTAGGTTGCACCGGGCTCGCCCTGTCCGACAATACCACCGATAGAGCTATCGAAGGAGCCCCAAAGACCGCCAAGAACCGCATCCTCAGCGATGGTAATGTTTTTGAAAGTATAATTGCCGGCACCGGACCAACCGATAATACCGCCGCAACCGTTGTTGTAGGTCGCTGCAACGCTGTCTTCTATCGTAATGTTCTCAAATACGCAAGTACCGGTAGCACTACCGGCAACAAAGGATACGTCGCCACCTTCGATATAGCTTTCGCCACCGGAGAGGGTCAAGTTCTTTACGGTAGCATCGTTCAGATTGCCGAACAGACCGTAGGAACCATATACTCCCCACTGATAACCGAGATCCCAACCATTTTGATAAAGATTGTAAATAACCTTTCCATTACCATCAAAAGTTCCTTCAAAAGTACCCTTCTTTGAATGATCACCGATCGGTCTAAACGTCAAAGGATCGCCGTCAGCACTTGCAGTGGTATCTTCACAATAAAGATCAAGGTCGTTCATCAATGTGAAGGTAACACCCTTAAATGTAGTATCACCGGAAACAAGCTCAGCAAGACCTGCAAGCTGTTCCGCTGTGGTGATATTATATTCGGTAGCAGGGGAAGCCGGGTCATACCAAGAGGTATCGACAGTACCGTCCCAAGTGTCAACAGCGTAATCTGCGAGTACGCCGCCGAACCACTCGGGAGCGTATACTTCGGATTCACCAAAAGCAGTATTAAGAGCGATAGCGGCGTTATCAAAACCAGCAGCCTGAACAGCCTGAGAGAGAACGAGTATTTCGTAAGTACCACCGAGAAGCTCCATATCTTCATTGGTTGCATTGTGAGTAAGAACAACCTGAAGAAGCGAAGGATGAGAGGTGTTGCCGGGAGCGAGGGGGTTGAGATAGGTTGCTTCCATCACAAGATAACGAGTTTCGTCTACGGTAATATAGCCGATTTCTTCCCACTCATAGAGAGTTTCAGAACCATTGATGTTCATCATGAGTTCCTTGTCAGGACCTTCACTGAATTCCATTCCCTCGGGACACTCAAAAGCGATGAGGGTACGGAAGTAAGCTTCCGTATTGCCGGTATTCTTTACGAATACAAACTTATCCATTGCGTTCGAAAGCTTGTTATCGTTCCAAAGACCGTTACCTGCGGTTCCTGAATAAACGTAGTCGCCCCAGAAGAACAAGTCGGTTGCTTCTGCGGTATAGTCTGTCGCCGCATTGTTCTTGGGAACTGCGGGATAAAGCGGCTGATTCTGAACGAACTTTACGAGAGCGCCGTCCTTAACGCCGTTTCCATTTCCTGCTTCACCTGCGTTGTAAGCAACGCCTTCAGCACGCTGAAGCTCGATCTGCTCAATATAAACGTTACCGAGAGTCATTACGTTGACTGCGCTATCTTCGTCCTGAAGATACGCAACAGTGCCGCCGATAGCAAGTGCGGCAACAAGCACGTATGCGGTACACATCAAGAGTACCTTTTTGAGTTTTGACATATATGTATGCCTCCTTTTGGTATTTGCCGTCTATCCCCCGAAGGGGATAGAACGGACTGTGAAATAACAATTATTAAGCGTTCTGCCAATCAGTGATGGTTGCATACTCAACGCCGTTAGCAATGATCTTGCCAACAGTTGCGCCATCTTCAATGGTAATGTTGATCTTTGTCTTGTTGGCAATAGCGGAAAGATCAATCTCATCAACGGTAGCACCGGCTTCGATAGTAAGGCCATACTTGGAGGTATTCATGTTTCCGCGAACAATGACAGTTTCAACATCGGAACCATCAGCAACAGTAACCTTTGCCTGATTCCACATGTAGAGGGATCCGATATTGCTGTTATTTACGGTAAGATCCGAATAGTTAACAGCAGCAATGTCATATACGGGCCACATGGGATCGGTGTCAAGTTCGGAGAGAGTCGTGCCGTAAACGTTGCAGTTGTTAAGAACAGCTTTGCCGTAAACTGCAACTGCAGGGGAAACACCGGCAGAGAAGGAAACAACCTCGGTGCCAATAACATCAACGTTGTTGAGCTCGGTATTGTACCAGTTGGAACTGGAGTCTACATAGTGTCCAAGCATAATAGCAGACATCGTGCCAGTAAACTTAAGATCGTTTACAGTAACCAAGCTACCGTCTTTGGAAGAGAAAATAGCAGACATTGCGGGAATTGTGCCGCCTTCCCACTGGAATGCATCGACAGAGGTAGCGATACCTTCTACAGTAGCACCGTTGCCGTTAATAGTAACAGGAGCGGTAACCTTCTGAGTGTGGAAGTATGCGGAGTCAATGGTGTATACGTCACCGTTGAGATTGTAAGTACCTGCTTCGGTAATGCCAACCTCAGAAGAAATGGTGGTATTAGCCCAAGGATGGTTGGTGGTGGTGATGTCACCGAAGCCTGCGTTCAGAGCGGTTTCAGCATCAGCAAAACCGGCAGCCTGGACAGCCTGAGAGAGGACGAGGATATCGAGGGTGCCGTTGCCGTTACCGTCGAGCTTTACCATGTCCTCGTTGGTAGCTGCAGCGGAGATATAAACCTGAGACAGATTTGGGTAAGAGGTATCGCCTGCGGGCAAGATGCCGTTCTGATGTCTCCAAGTGCCATCGGTCAGTTCACCACCTTCGTAAGCATACTCGATCAATACGTATGTATTGCCATCGATGGTAATCTCACCGATTTCGGTTTTGTTCCAAGTGCTGTGATAAGAGGTTCCGATCAGAGAACCGTCTGCAGAACCGATCTCAATGGCAACGAGAGTACGGATATAAGCATCGGTCTTGCCGGTGTTCTCGACAGTAACAAACTTATCCTGTGCATTAGAAGCGGCCTTGAAGACATTCATTCCGCCGTAAGAGTCAACCTGAGTCATACGGACAATAGTGGAATCCCAACCCCAACCGGAACCGTTGGTAACAAGTGCGGAAGGCAGCAGGGGCTTGCCCT
>JAZULL010000099.1:0-28322 GCA_045603085.1 Eubacteriales bacterium
TACAGCACGTCCAGCCACATCTGCTCCATAAATGCCCGTGCCGCCTGCACGTGCCCCAGATGCACGGGAGAAAACGTGCCGCCGTAAATGCCTATTCTCAGCATATCAGGGCAGTTCAATGCGATTTTTCTTTTTCTCGGAGCGGCGGTACAGAATGATCTTTCTGCCGATCACGCCGCAAACCTCGGCACCCAGCGCCTCGCCAAGCGCATCGGCTGCCTCCCTGGGGGTATATTCGCAGTTTTCCAGCACCGCCAGCTTGATCAGCTCCTTGGCCTCAAGCGCGTCGGAAAAGGTCTTGATCATATTATCGCCAAGTCCGTTCTTACCGATCTGCATAATGGTGGGCAGGTCGGTTGCCAGAGAGCGAAGATATGCTCTTTGTTTGGATGTAATCATGTTAATTGTCTCCTGTGTGCTGCACCAGGAAATCCACCAGGAGCTTCATTGCCTTGCCACGGTGGCTGATGCCGTTTTTCTCCTCTGCCGTCATTTCGGCATAGGTCTTGTTCATGGGGGGATAGTAGAACAGCGGGTCGTAACCAAAGCCGCCCTCACCCCTGTATTCATGCGTGATCTCTCCCTCGGTTCTGCCTTCAAAGTAATAGCCTTTATCAGGCTCCTCGGGGAAAACGCAGGCAATGCAGGACACAAATGCGCCGCTTCGGTCGGCCTTGTCGGCCAGATTTTTCAGCAGCAGTTGATTATTTGCCTCGTCGTCGCCGTGTCCGCCTGCATAGCGCGCGCTGTAAATGCCGGGCGCACGATCCAGCGCATAGACCTCAAGTCCCGAGTCGTCACCCACGCCGATATATCCGCTCTCTGCGGCCGCGCGCGCCTTGATATAGGCGTTCTCGGCAAAGGTGGTGCCGTCCTCGACGATCTCGTCAGTCAGTCCGACGTCGTCAAGAGAAAGGATCTCAACGTCCGGGATATAGCCCGAGAGAATGTCGTAAAGCTCGCGAAGCTTCTTTTTATTGTGTGATGCAAGTACGATTTTCATAAATTACTGTTCAAAAAGTGCCTTGATGAAATCAGCGGCAACAAATTCCTGCATGTCGTCGATCTTCTCGCCCACGCCGATGAACTTGACGGGAATGCCAAGCTCTCTCTTGATCGAGAGCACGATACCGCCCTTGGCGGTGCCGTCCAGCTTGTTGAGCGTCAGGCCGGTGATGTTGGCGGCCTTGCCGAATTCCTTGGCCTGCATGATGGCGTTCTGACCGGTGGTCGCATCCAGCACCAAGAGGTTTTCTCTTGCCGCACCTGGCAGCTCGCGGTCGATCACGCGGTTGATCTTGGCCAGCTCGTTCATCAGGTTGGTCTTGTTGTGCAGTCTGCCTGCCGTGTCGATGATCAGCACGTCAGCCTGCTTTTTCTTGGCGTAGTTGATGGCGTCGAACACCACGGCCGCGGGATCGCTGCCCTCGTTCTGGCGCACCATTTCCACGCCCGCGCGGTCACACCACACCTGCAACTGGTCAATTGCCGCCGCACGGAAGGTGTCTGCCGCCGCCACCACGACCTTTTTGCCCTCGGCTCTCAGGCGGTTGGAGATCTTACCGATAGAGGTAGTCTTTCCTGCGCCGTTGACGCCTATGACTAAGATCACAGAGGGGGTGGTGGAGAGGTTGAGCGCGCCACCCTCTCCGATCATATCGGTCAGCAGCTCCTGCAGAGCCTGCATGACGTCCTCTTTTTCTTTGATTCTGCCGTCCTTGATGCGCTCGCGGAGCTCGTCGATGATCTCCTCGGTCGCACCTACACCAACGTCCGCCTCGATCAGAAGCTCCTCCAGCTCATCCAGCAGATCCTCGTCCACGCGGACGAAATTCGAAAGCACGTTATGGACCTTGCCGAACAGCGCGTCCTTGGTCTTTTTGAGTCCGGCCTTGAGTTTATCCAAAAATGCCATCCCAGTTACTCTCCTTTTGTTTCTCGATATCGTTGACGTCCAGCGTCAGCACCTTGGAAATGCCGTGCTCGGGCATGGTGACACCGTACAGTCTGGTCGCCGCCGCCATAGTACCGCGACGGTGGGTGATCATAATAAACTGCGTACCGTCGGTGTACTTCTTGATGTACTGTGCAAGTCTTTCCACGTTGACCTCATCAAGCGCGGCCTCGATCTCGTCCAGAATACAGAACGGCGTGGGGTTGACCTTCAGGATCGCAAAGAACAGCGCAACGCCGATAAACGCCTGCTCGCCACCCGAAAGCTGCATCAGATTCTTGATGATCTTTCCGGGAGGTGCCGCCTTGATCTCGATGCCCGATTCCAGAATATTTTCGGGATCGGACAGGGACAGCTCGGCAGAGCCGCCGCCGAACAGCTCGGCAAACACTTTGCCGAAGTTCTCGTTGATCTGATTGAACGACTCGACGAACACAGCCTTCATCTCAGCCTCCAGCTCGGCAATGATCTTGAGCGTCTCGGCCTTGGATTTCTCCAGATCGGTGATCTGCTCGTTCATCTCGTCGTATCTCTTCTTGACGTCCCGGTACTTTTCCACCGCGCCCAGGTCTACGTGACCGATGGCACGCAGCTTGTTACGGCAGTCGGTCTGCAGAGCCACCATTTCGCGGCGGTTTTCGGGCGTGATGGCGGGATAACCCAGCGCAATGGCATCGGCACGGGTCATTTCATATTCATCCCACAGCTTACCCGAGAGCTTATCCAGCTCCTCGCGCAGGTTGGCCAGCTTGGCCTCACACTTGGTGTATTCGCGGAAGATGATCTCCTTCTGGCTCATCTTCTCTCGCATGCGGGCATTCATTTCATTGAGCTTTCTCTCAAAGTCCATGCTGTCGCTCTCGATCGCACTACGCTTATCGTTGAGCTCGCGCAGTCTTTCCTGACCCGCCTGATATTTACTTCTGTTGTCTGCCTGGAAGACGGTGTAGCCCTCGATCATATCCTCCAGAGAAAGGATACGCTCGCGGCTTGCGCGGATCTCCTCGGCATACATCTCAACGCGGGTACGGCTGACAGACAGCAGCGTATGCTCGGTCTCGATGTCCTTGGCGGTCTCGCTGATCCTGATGATCACGGCGGTCATGCGCTCGTTGAGATCAACGACATGATCCTCCAGATCAAGACGCTGCTCGTCCTTTTTCTGTCTGAGCGCGGTGATCTCGTTCACAATGCGCACGGCGTCTCGTTCATCAGCCTGCAGAATGGCAAGGTCCTCCTCGTATCTTTCGCTCATGGCGATGATCTGCTCGTAGTCCTCGCGCATCTTTGCAAGCAGGGTATTATTGGCATCCAGCTTGGCATTGATCTGCTCAAGCTGTGCGTTTTCGGTGTTCATCAGCACACCAAGCAGCTCGCGGCGGTCTTCACACGAGGTCTTGTCCTCGGTGGTCTCCTCGATCTCGCGCTTCTTTGCGTCTGCCGCCTTCTGCTGCTCGGCAATCGACGCATTGCATGCGGCCAGCTGCTCCTCCAGCTTCTTGATCTCGGCCGCTCTGCCCAGCACGCTCGATCCCTGGCGAACCGAGCCGCCCGTAAACGAGCCGCCCATATTGATCTGCTGACCGTCCAGCGTGACCACGCGCACACGGTAACGAAGTGCCTTGGCCATAGCGGTGGCGTTGTCGATATTATCAAAGATCACGGTTCTGCCGATCAGCGAGGATACCACGTTCTTGAACTTGGCATCGCAGTTGACCAGCGTATCCGCAACCGCGATATAGCCGCGGAAGCCGGATGCATCGCGCATCTCGGGCGTCTCGGCGGAGGGTCTCATGGAGGTCAGCGGGAAGAAGGTAGCGCGGCCCGCCTCGCCCTTTTTGAGCGCATACATGGCCGCCTTGGCGGTCTCCTCGTCGTCCACCACGATGTGCTGCAGATTGGCTCCCAGCGCGGTCTCAATGGCGGTGACGTATTTTTCATCTACCGACACCACCTTGGAAAGCGGGCCGTAGATCTTGCCGCAAACTCCCCCGCCGGGCGTGGTGATCCTGCCCTCAGCATAGCGGCTCATGACGTACTTGACGCTGTTGGCATAGCCCTCGAAATTCTCCTCCATGTGCTTGAAGGTCTGAATTCTCTGCTGTGCCGAATCGCGACGCAATCTGGTCGTGCCCAGCTGCTCGATCAGCTCGCCGTATTCGCTGTTGAGTGCGGTCAGACGTCTGTTGTATCCCTCGATCTCGGCGGTTGCCTCGGCGATGGCGTTCTGATACTCCGCAACCGTCTTTTGTTTGTCGGCACTCTGCTTACGAAGCGCCTCGCAGGCGCGCTCGTAGGTTTCCATATCGGCAAGGATATCGCTGTTGCGGTCGCTTCCGCTGTTTCTTGCGCTCTCCAGCACAGAGATGCGGACGCGGATATCGGTAGCGTCTGCCTCAGCCTGACGGATATCGGCAAGCGCGGTGGCAATATCGGCCTCCAGCACCGCGATCTTGGATCGGGTGGTGCGGATCTCGTCTGCAATGCTTGCCTGCTCGGCTTCCAGCGAGCGGGTCTGCTCGGTCAGCTCCAGAATGCGTGCGGAGTGCTCGCCGCAAGCGGCCTGCTCCTGCTCCATATTCTTCTGAGAGAGCGACATGGCACAGGTGGCTGCCTCAATCAGCTCCTTGGTATGTGCAATATTACTTTCGGTAACGCGGAATTCGCTGTCCAGCGTGTGGTTTTCCTGCGTCTGCTCGCGAATCTGCGTCAACAGCTGCTCGGACGCCATCTTATTGGACTGAGAAGCCTCAAACAGACGGTTGTTCTGCATTTCCATGGCCTGCAGGGAGTCCTCCGCATTCTGCAGATCAAAGGCCGAGTGTCGAAGTGCATCCTCTGCCACGCTGATCTCATTACGGAATCTCTCGGTATCGTACAGCCACAGGCTGACGTCAGCGCGCTTTTTGGACTCCATGAGCTCAATGGCGCGCTTGGCCTTACCCGCTTCCTTTTCAAGAGGTCCGACCTGCGCCTGCACCTCGGCAAACACGTCCATGATACGAACCATGTTCTCCTCGGCCTTGGCCAGCTTTCTCTCGGCCTCGTTCTTCTTGTGGCGGAACTTGGCAATACCCGAGGCGTCCTCGAAGGTACTGCGGCGCTCGTCACTCTTACGCGAGACCATTTCCGCAATACGGCCCTGACCGATGATGGAATAACCGTCTCGGCCGATACCCGTATTCATAAACAGCTCGTAAATGTCGCGCAGTCTGACCGCGCGGCGGTTGATGAAATATTCACTCTCACCCTGACGGAAGTAGCGTCTTGTGACCGTTACCTCGTCATAGGGGCAATCAAGCTTGGCAAATTCTCCGGTGTTATCAAAGGTTACAGATACCTCGGCATATCCCATGGGACGGCGGCTGTCCGCGCCGCCGAAGATAACGTCCTCCATCTTGGTGCCGCGCAGGGACTTGGACGAGATCTCACCCAGCACCCAACGCATGGCGTCCGCGATATTGGACTTACCGCTTCCGTTAGGGCCGACGATGACCGTCACACCTGCCTGCTCGCCAACCATGCCGTTATCAAAGACCAGCTTGGTTCTGTCCGGGAAGGATTTGAAGCCTTGCAATTCAATCGACTTTAAGTACAATGTTCCGTCTCCTTTTCTTGGATTTCGGGAAATTGACATTCACCTGCGACCAATCGCAGCTGTGCGCCGAACTCCCCTTGGAGTCGCAAAAGATTTTGCCTGTGCTGTCCGATGGCTACCGACAGCTCACGGGCGGGGATATATACGGTCTGCACGGGGGCTTTTGCTCCCAGCAGTAAATTTCTCAGATTCCGATAATACAGCTCGGACCGCACCAGCTCGCCAAGTGCGGGGTGATTGGCCCCTGCCACGGCACACGCGGGATCGGTCAGATTGTCCGACGCGCAAAGGCCGATGCGAATGACCTGAACGCCATTTTTCTCGAATACGGCAAGCACCTCTGCACTGCGGCCAACGGCCTCGTGAGGTGTCAGCGGCCGATAGCGCCCTGCCTGCATCATATCGCACAGCGCGGTATCGGCAAACACCACGGTGGGATAGATACGGGCACCGCTCGCTCCCAGCTCACATATACGCTGTGCAGTTGCGATCTCGCTCTCGGGTGTACTGCCCGGCAGGCCGATCATCATCTGCCCGACCACCTCGAAACCCGCATCGGTCAACAGCCTGCAGGCCTGCTCGGCGTCAAGGGCGCTGTGTCCGCGCTCCGAGGCCGCCAGCACGGCGTCGTCCATGCTCTGCAGTCCCAGCTCAACCGTCCTGACGCTGTATCGGGAGAGAATCTCCACGATCTCGTCCGAGATATAGTCGGGTCTGGTGGAAAGTCGGATGCCGCGCACGCGTGCGCGACCCGCAATCGGGTTTTGCACGTACAGCTCGGCGACCTCCAACAGATAGATCATCAGATCGCGGTCAATGCCGGTAAACGAGCCGCCGAAATAGGCGATCTCGGCCGTATCTTGCTCTTTTGTGGTGGAAAGTGCTGTTTCGATCTGCTCCGCCACACCCGCAGGGTCAAAGCCGGGCTTGCCCGAGATCGAGCGTTGATTGCAGAACACGCAGGTATGCGGGCACCCCAGATGCGGAATAAAGATCGGGATATTTAAGTGTCGGCTCATGGACGCACACCGAACAGCGCCAACGCCTGACGCGCGGCGTCCTGCTCTGCGCGACGCTTGGACTGTCCTGTTCCACGGCCGATCACGTTAGAATTGAGTCTTGCCTCAACCGTAAAGGTCTTTTGGTGATCGGGGCCGCTCTCACCGACCGTGACGTATTCCAGAAAATCGCCCTCGGTCTGCTGAACGAACTGCTGTAAGAGCGTTTTATAGTCGTGCGAGCCCGAAGCGTCCGCGCGCGCGATCTCTCTTTGCACAAAGGGCAAAAGGATCTCGGTCACCTTGGCCATGCCCTGCTCGCCCGCATCCAGATACACGGCGGCAAGCACTGCTTCAAAGGCGTCTGCCAGAATGGATCTGCGCTCTCTGCCGCGGTTTTTCTCCTCACCCACACCCAACAAAAGGTAGTCGCCAAGACTGATCTCCATGGCAAACGAGGACAGCGCGCGCTCACAAACGATCTCGGCGCGAAGTCTTGTCAGCTCGCCCTCGGCGCTGTCGGGATAGGCGGAGAACAAATAGCGGCTGACCACCAGAGAAAGCACCGAGTCGCCCAAAAATTCCAGACGCTCGTTACAAAGCAGATGGTGATGCTTGTCCCCCAGCTCATTGGAGTAAGAGGAATGCGTCAGCGCTCTTTGCAGATAAGTAGTATCGGTAAAACGGTATCCTAAGATCTCCTCAAGTCCCGAGATCGGTCTGGGATATCTGTTCACACTCGGATTCATGCATTGTCCTTTCCCTGTCCGAGCGGATCAGGCATTGATCTCGGACAGCATTTCCTTAACGGTGGCAATAGCGGTATCGGCAATGACCTGATTTCTGGCCGCCTTGCCTCCTTTGACTCTTTTTTCGGGCATCTGAATGATGCCGAAATTGGCATTCATGGGCACAAAGGGACCCACGCCGCCGTTTTGCACGTAAAGTGCCATGGCACCGATCATGGTGGTGCGCGGGAAGATCAGCGGGTCCAATCCGCGGGCGCGTCGCGCGGCGTTGATGCCTGCAACAAGTCCCGAGCCGGCGGATTCCACGTAGCCCTCCACACCGGTCATCTGACCGGCAAAATATATGTTCGGTCTTTCCAGCATGGCGTAATCTGCGCCAAGCAGACCGGGAGACGACAGATACGTATTGCGGTGCATGACACCGTAGCGAAGGAATTCGGCGTTCTCAAGGCCGGGGATCATGCGGAACACGCGGCGCTGCTCGGGGAAGGTCAGGTGGGTCTGGAAGCCGACCAGATTATACATCGTTCCCTCTTTGTTTTCCTTGCGCAGCTGTACCACGGCATAAGACTCCTTGCCCACGCGCGGGTCGATCAGACCCACGGGCTTGAGAGGGCCGTAGCGCAGGGTGTCATAGCCGCGACGCGCCATGACCTCGACCGGCATACACCCCTCGAACACCTTGAGATCCTTCTGGGTCTCGCGGTCAAATTCCTTGAGCGCCGCCTCCTCGGCAGAAACCAGCGCCTGATAGAAGGCGTCGTACTGCTCGCGCGTCATGGGGCAGTTGATATAATCGGCATCTCCCTTATCGTAGCGGGAGGCGAAGAACGCAATGTCCATATTGATGCTGTCCGCATCCACGATGGGCGCGGCCGCATCAAAGAAGTGCAGGCCGCCGCAACCAAGACCGTCACGGATAAAATCGGCCATGGGGTCGCTGGTAAGAGGACCCGTGGCGATGACGGTCACGCCGTCGTCGGGCAGGCAGGTGCACTCCTCTTCGATGACCTCAATATTTTCATGATTGCGGATATGCTCGGTGATATACTCGGAAAACAGCACTCTGTCCACCGCCAGTGCAGAACCCGCGGGCACGCGGGTAGCGTCGGCCGCCTGCATGATCAGCGAGTTCATGGCTCTCATCTCTTCCTTGAGCAGGCCGATGGCATTGGAGGTTGCATCCGAGCGAAGCGAGTTGGAGCACACCAGCTCGCCAAATCCGGGCGCGTGGTGCGCGGGGGTATACTTGTGCGGCTTCATTTCGTACAGACGAACCTTAACGCCGCGCTCGGCGATCTGCCAGGCGGCCTCACAGCCCGCAAGTCCTGCTCCCAGGATCGAAACGTGCTGTGCCATTATGCTTCACCCTCGCCGGCCATCTCGGTCTCGGTTGCCTGACGGGAATAGCCGCATGCCTTATCGTGGCACACGATCATCGCCTTACCCTTCTTGCGGAACAGCATGCCGCCGCAATCGGGACAGGACTGGCCCACGGGCATATCCCAGGACGAAAAATCACAGTTAGGATATTTTTCACAGCTGTAGAACACGGTCTTGTTCTTGCCGTATTTCATCACCACCTTGCCGCCGCACTTGGGACAAGCCACACCGATATCCTTGGTTCTGGGCTTAGTGAAGGCGCAGGTGGGATAATTTGCGCATGCGT
This sequence comes from Eubacteriales bacterium, assembly GCA_045603085.1. Lineage (GTDB taxonomy): Bacteria > Bacillota > Clostridia > Oscillospirales > CAG-272 > SVQP01. The sequence continues at coordinate 8,969 of JAZULL010000099.1, forward strand.
AGAAGCTTCCGTATCTGCCGCTGCGCAGCACCATATCGCCGCCACACTTTTCGCACTTGAAATCAGCCACGATCAGCTTCTTTTCGGTCTGCTGTGCACCCTCCTCCTTTTCGGGCTTGCCCGAGGTCAGGGGCTTGGTGCTCTTGCAGGTGGGGTAGTTGGGACATGCGGCAAACTTGCCAAAGCGGCCGTTCTTGACGATCATGGTAGCACCGCACTTGTCGCAGATCATGTCGGTCTTTTCCACGGGAAGCTCGTAGCTTTCCTTAGCCAGCGTCTGCTCAGCCTTTTCCAGCTGGCAGGAGAAGCTGCTCCAGAACTTTTCCAGCACGCTGTTCATCTCAACCGTTCCCTTTTCGATCGAGTCCAGATCGCTCTCCATACGTGCGGTAAAGCGATAGTCCACGATGGAATCAAAGTTTTCCTCCATGAGCTTGGTGGTAACCTCACCGTAAGCGGTGGGATAGAGCGACTTGCCGTCGCGGGACACGTAGTTCTTGGAGATATTGGTGATAATGGTGGTGTAGGTGGAGGGACGGCCGATTCCCTTCTCCTCCAGATTCTTGATCAGAGTCGCCTCGGTGTATCGTGCGGGCGGCTCGGTAAAGTGGCATGCGGGCGTGATCTCGTTGCTCGTCCAGCTCTGTCCCTTCTTCATATCGGGCAGACGGATATCGTTCATCTGATCGGGGTCGTTCTCGTCCGCCTTTTCGTCGGTGGATTCCTCATACATGACCATATAGCCGGGGAAAGTGACGGTATAGCCGCCGGTGCGGAACAGATAGCCCGCGCTTGCAAAGTCCACGGTCAGGGTCGCCAGCTCTGCCGACTGCATCTGGCTTGCCACGAATCTCTCCCAGATCAGCTTGTAAAGACGGTACTGGTCGGGCGAGAGATACTTGCGGATCTTGGTGGGCTCCAGCTCGGTCTTGGTGGGACGGATGGCCTCGTGCGCATCCTGGGCACCTGCCTTGACCTTATAGGTTCTGGGGGTTGCGGGACAGTACTGCTCACCGTATTTGCCTGCAATATAGTCCAGCGCAGACTTTTGAGCCTCGTCCGAAATACGGAGAGAGTCGGTACGCATATAGGTGATCAGACCCTGCACGCCGCCATTCTCGGAGCCGACGTTGATACCCTCGTAAAGCTCCTGCGCCACGCGCATGATTCTCTGGGACTGGAAGCCCAGCTTGCGGGACGCCTCCTGCTGCATGGTGGAGGTGGTAAAGGGCGGTGCGGGTGCCTTGTGTCTTGTCGCGCGTCTGACGTCTGCAACCGTAAAGGTCTGCCCCCTGACGGCATTGACCACGGCCTCGGCCTGCTCACGGCAGGTCAGCTTGACCTTGCCGTTCTCATCGCCCCAGAAGCGAGCCAGAACGTGCGCGCCCTCCTCGGTGCAAAGCTGAACCGCAATGGTCCAATATTCCTCGGGCACGAATGCTCTGATCTCCTGCTCTCTTTCCACGATCATTCTGGTGGCAACCGACTGCACGCGGCCTGCGGAAAGACCGGGCTTGACGTTCTTCCAGAGCAGCGGGCTGATCTTATAGCCCACGATTCTGTCCACGATGCGTCTGGCTCTTTGGGAGTCCACCAGATCCATATCGATTTGTCTTGGCTGCTTGATGGCGGCCTTGACAGCGGTTTTGGTGATTTCGTTAAAGGTTACGCGCTGGGTCTTTTCCACGGGGATGCCCAGGACCGCGGCCAGATGCCACGAGATGGCTTCGCCCTCGCGGTCAGGGTCGGTCGCAAGAAAGACCTTGGTGGCGTGCTTGGCCTCCTTACGGATCTCCTTGATCAGATCGCCCTTGCCACGCACGTTGATATAGTGCGCGTCAAAGCCGTTTTCAATATCCACGGCCAGCGTACTCTTGGGAAGATCGCGCACGTGTCCCTTGGAGGCGATGACCTTGTAGTTAGAGCCAAGGTAGCTCTTGATGGTTGTTGCTTTGGAGGGTGACTCCACAATTACCAGATTTGCCATAGTGTTTATCTATTGTCCTTTCCGTAAACGGTAAAAATTTTCAAATTCATTTGCGAGTGTAAAGTCCGCCGGGCAGCGCAGAAATCAATCCTTTGATCTCGAACATGGTCAGGGCGGTCATGACCTCGTGGGTCGGGTATCCGCATCTGACCAGCCAGTCGGCCGAGATGGCCTTATCCAGCGGGATCTGCGCGAACATGTCGCGCTGTCTTTGTGAGAACTGTGCAAGCACGGTGGCCGAATCATCCTCACGCGGCTGCGCTGTGGTTGCCTCGGGTGCTTTCTCTGCCGGCTTTGCATCAGCCTTAGGCTTTTTGGGGGCTATGGGGGCTTGGATGTTTTGCTCGCGTCTGACCTCGCCAACACTCTTGGCGGGCGTTGCAGACTGAACAGGCAGACCCACGCCGTAGCGGGCAAACACCGCGGGATCGGGGTCAGAGCGCTCCTGCGCGCGCAAAAGCCGTGCCATATCCACGCTGTCGCGGTACAGAAACGCGTAGTTTTGCAGAATATCACGAGCACTCAGCACAACGGCCGCGCCGTCGCGGATAAGCTGATTGGTGCCCGAGGTATTGTCATCGCCAACGTTACCGGGAATGGCATAAATGTCCTTTCCCTGCAAGATGGCTTCTCTTGCGGTGATCATGGCACCGCTGGTCAGGTTAGCCTCCACGATCAGAGTTCCCGCGCCAAGACCGCTGATGATGCGGTTACGAACGGGAAAATGATAGCCTCTGGGCGGTGTGGAGGGTGGGTATTCGCTCAGGACCAGACCGTTTTGCTCGATAGCGCGCATCAGCCTTGCATGCTGCTTAGGGTAGCATACGTCAATGCCGCAGCCCAGCACGGCCACGGTCGTGCCCTTGGCCGCCAGCGCGCCCACGGCGCAAGCTGCATCCACGCCAAGTGCCATGCCGCTGACCACCACGGTACCCGTGCTCGCCAGCTCATAGCCTATTCTATACGCCATCTCCTTGCCGTATTCACTCATACTTCTCGTGCCCACCGTGCTGATAAACAGCCGGTGCTCAAAATCGGGAAGCTGTCCCTTGTAGTAAAGAAGCGAGGGCGGTGCATGCAGAGCGCGCAGAGTGGCAGGATAGGATTTGTCGGTATAGGCTAAGATACCGATGCCGTTCTGCTTGCAGAAATCCACAATGCCATACGCCTCGTCCAAGGACTTATTCTGAAGAGCGCTTTTAAATCTTTCGCTGATATCCAGCGCCTCGATCTCGCTCTCCTCTGCCCTGAACACAGCGTATGCAGAGCCGAACTGCGAGAGCACACGAGGAAATTCCGAATTGGCGACTCCCGTGCAAAGTGAGAACCACACCGAGAAAAGCTGTTCCTGATGATCCATGATCCGACTCCTTTCAAAAATTCCTTTCCAACTTGGTTTACTGCTCGCGGCACATCTCCCACATCAGCACCGAGGCCGCAACCGACGCGTTGAGCGACTCGGCGTCCCCTGCCATGGGAATATATACCTTTTGTGCGCATGCCGATATCACCTCGGCCGAGAGACCGTGACCCTCGTTGCCGATCACGGCACAGTCCCCCTTGCCAAACGCGAAGCTGCCAAGCTGCTTGGCCACAGGGTCCAGCGCGGCGGCGTATACGCGCCTGCCCTTGCTCTGCAGAATTTTGATCGCGGCGGGCAGATCGTCCACCGTGATGACACGCTGGGAAAACAGCGTTCCCATCGCGCCGCGCAGCGTCTTGGGATTATACAGATCGGCGCAGTCGCGGCTGCAGATCAGGCAATCGATGCCAAAGGCGTAGGCGGTACGGATAACGGTTCCCAGATTTCCCGGATCGCGCAGCGACTCGCACAAAAGAATGCGGCCGCCATCCGGCTCGGAAAGTGCCTCCAGATCGGGAGTACTACTATATATTGTAGCGATTTTATGGAATTTGTCAATATATTTTGCCACACATATCACACCTTCGGGCGCATTTTCCTCGGAAATTTTCGAGAAAAGGTCGCTTGACAGACGCAGCACGCGGCAGGGCGCATCGGCAAGTCCCGTGCCGCAAAGTGCACGCGCCTTGGCGTCGGCAGCGTCAAATCGGCTGTCGTCGGTCAGCAAAAACGAAAGCTCTACGCCGCGCGTGATCGCCTCGGCATACAGCTTGACGCCGTCAAAGCGGAACATTCCTTCACTTTGGCGGTGCTTCCTGTCCTGCAGCTTGGCGGCAAGGCTGACGTATTTATTTTGTCTGGACGTGATGATCTCGCGTGCCTGATCCATACGATTTTCCTCCGTTTTCGTGATGTTTTGGCCCTGCCCGACATGGGTCATTATGGGGAAAACGGGCTGTCGCACCGAGGTGCACACAGCCCATATTGACGGCAATTTCCCTTGATTTTCAAGGCAATTGCTTATACCAAAAAACGCAACCGGGGATGCCCGCACACACGTGTAGGCATCCCCGATATTCAATTAGAGAGCAGCCTTAGCCTGCTCGCACAGAGCGGTGAATGCAGCGGGGTCGCTGATAGCGATCTCGGACAGCATCTTTCTGTTCAGGGTTACGTTAGCCTTCTTCAGACCGTTCATGAAGGTGGAGTAGTTCATACCGTTTGCCTTGCATGCTGCGGAAATTCTGGTGATCCACAGACGACGGAAGTCTCTCTTCTTCATCTTTCTGCCGGCGAATGCATAGTTGCCGGACTTCATTACGGCTTGCTTAGCCATCTTGAAGTGCTTGGACTTAGCACCCCAGTAGCCCTTAGCAGCCTTCAGAACTTTATTTCTTCTCTTGCGCGCCATCATAGCGCCCTTAACTCTTGCCATTTTCTCTTATCCTCCTTCTACGATTTCTTCCGATTACTTCTGAATCAGCTCTCTGATGTTTGCAGCGACCTTTGCGCTTGCGATGGTTGCACCGGTGCGCAGATGTCTCTTTCTCTTCTGATCCTTAATGCCGAGCTTGTGGCGGTGGTGGCTGTGGTTCATCTTAACCTTGCCGGTTCCGGTAACGGAAAATCTCTTAGCCGAAGCCTTATGTGTCTTAACCTTTCCCATTTTTACTTTCTCCTTTTCAATTTTGATTGGCGTGCTCATGGCACTATCATTTTCCCCTCGGGGCGCAATGGAAAGGACGCACCTTCGGGTGAATAAAATGAACGATATTACTTCTTCTTGATGGGCGAAATCACAACGCTGAGCAGCTTACCGTTGAGCACCGGCTTTTTGTCGGTCGTACCCAGGTCGGCAACGTCTGCGATAAATCTTTCGATCATATCCTTACCCAGCTGCTGATGGCTCATCTCACGGCCATGGAATACCAGAACGACCTTGACCTTATTGCCCTGCTCCAGGAACTTACGGCCGCGCTTCATCTTGGTTTCGTAGTCGTGGGTGTCGATACGGCAGGACAGCTGGATCTCCTTGATCTCGATGACCTGCTGCTTCTTCTTTGCTTCCTTCTCTCGCTTATCCTTTTCGAAGCGATACTTGCCGTAGTCCATGATCTTGCACACGGGCGGGTTGGCGTCGGGAGACATCATCACAAGGTCCAGGGACTTGTCGTAAGCCAACTGGAGTGCCTGATCAGAGCTCATAATGCCCAGCATAGCACCGTCATTGCCGATCACGCGGATCTGTGCACAGTTGATTTCCTCATTGATAAGCGTGTCTTTTTGATTGGTAGCGATAGGACTGCACCTCCGAAAAATAAAAATCGTACAGAAGCAAGCTGCCCCCGTACGCCCACTGCGCCGACAAAATCGGCACAAGATAAGAGAATATCAACCCATGCGCGCCCTTTGCGGCAGGGTGGAAACCGAGGGGCTTCACTTCATTTACCGTGCTATTTTACCACAGACGCCCCGGTTTGTCAATAGGTTTTGCAAAAATATTTTCGCAATTTCAAAAACCCTCATTTTGCACTCCGCACTTCGCATTTCGTTCTCAAAACGCCCCGCGTGATGCGTTTTAAGAACAGCTGTTCGGTACGACATGCGTGTCTATCGGGAAAATAGCCAAAATGCTTTGGAAAATTCGCAGCGAAATTCTCAACCGTAGTGCTTTTCACGAATTATCTCGTCAAAAATCGTCAACTTTGCTAATTTACAAAACGCGGCGAATGCGGTATAATAATCTTGCTCGACGGAAGCAACGTTGTTCCGTCGCGAGAGGTACAGCTCAAGCCGGCCTTTGCGGAATATCAATCTCATGATATCAAGCGTGCAAAGACGCCAAACGTTGTACTTGCCCACATCCTTTTCGAGTCCTTGCGGTGTGGGTATGAGCGGGATCGGTTTACAGCCGATTCCGTTTTCTTTTTTTACTGTGCGCGGAAGAGTACCTCTTTTTCGAGCTTTTTCCACCGTTTTTTGGTCCAGCTGATCAGAAATTCCACGTGCTCCGGATAGCTTTTGAGATGCACGGACACCTGATCCGAGGGATAAATATTGAATTTTTCTCCATATATATGCCACCGCTCATGGTTCTGATCGGCGGCATTTTTTAATTTCGGGATCATTTGCGCAAGCTTTTCCAACGTCTTTTTCAGCATGGGCTCTACCTGCTCCATGCGCGAAACGACCAGCTGCATAAACCAAGGCTGCGTGGCAAGAAACTCAAACCAAGGATGCGATGCCACGCCCTCCCCGTCTGCCATCAGTCCCTCATAGGAAACGGAATCCCTATACGTGCCAAAGGCAAAATCAAAATCCCACGGCGCGGTCAGATACAGCTTTCCGCCCGCGTCTCTTTGCACGTAAAAGCTGGAGCAGCCCGCATCCACGTTCTTGGAAAGCTCCTGCAGAATAAACATATCCACAAAGGAGGCAACGTCCACGTATTGCTCCATCCGCGTCCGATCCCCACTCAGGATCGCATCGTTGCACGCCGTCAGATGCGCTCGGATGGCGGCGGTGGTCTGCACGTCATGCACGCGGCTTTTGATCACCCACTCGTGCTCCGTATCCGCATCGGGCAGATAAAAATATGTCAGATCGCGCACAGCCCCCGCCTGTGAAGCACCGCGCAGGTCGTATTCCAGCAAATATCCCACCGCATCCGCATCTGCCGCAGGACCGTCGTCAATGTCCACACGGTCGGACTCCACCTCGATCATCTCGACCAAGGTATACAAGCCGCGATAATCCCCGTTGACCCAAAGATTGACCCACGTGCAGGACGGCACGTACGGAATACTCCCCATGCGCGCAGCCAGATCCCACACCAGATAATTCCGCAGCGCCGAGGCATCGAATTTGCCCGAGATCAGCACCCAATCCTTATCCTTGCTTTTGCCGACGCCCAGCAGATTGACCGCCCGATCCAGCTTGAGTCGGTAGGAGTTCTTGCTGTTATATTCATCCTCGGGTGCGTCCGCAGAAAACGACGAATGTCCCCTGCCGCGGATCTGCGCCGTGACCTCTACGTCAAAAAACGAATTGCTCGGACAGCTGACAGAAAGACCTGCAGCCTTGTATTTGGTCTTGGAATTGATCGGCAGGCCGTCCTCGGTCACGATGCTCAGAATCGGCAGATCCGACTGCTCCGCCTCGGGCAGCTCCTCGAGAGGGATAGTGATCAACGCATCCGGCGACTCATCCTGCAGATCCCGCCCCGGCTCTTGCGGCACGTTCTCTGCCTGACATCCGGCAAATGCCGCAAGCACAAAAATCGCCGACAAAAGACAGCAGGTGCAACGGATAAAGGGATTCATACATAACTCCTCGTATAACAGTAATTACGTTTTAAGACGATGCCGGATCCCAATATGTTCCGCATATTGCCAAGCATTTACAGATTGTTTACAAAAACGTCCCCGAGGACAGGGCAAAAGGTGAAGCGATTATATATTAATTGTAAATAAACCTTGAAAGGTATGGCTTTTTTGAAAGGCTTGTGCTATAATGTTAAGTTGATATAGTATTATTCTGTCTAATTTATATTTATTAGTATTATATATATCGCAATCCCACGTAACGAAAGGAAATTCACACATGTCAGGATATATAGAAACAGCCGAGAAGCTGACGCTGCCGGTCATCGCACTGCGCGGCATTGTCGCCTTCCCCGGCGCTACCATCAACTTTGAGGTCGCAGAGGACAGCTTCTGCTCGACCGATGCGGCCAAATTCGCCGCACAGGGCGGCCGTCGCGTGCTGCTGGTATCTCTTCGCGATCCCGCAGAGCCGGACGGTGGCGTTCCCTCTCTTTCCAAGCTGTACCGCGTCGGTACGGTTGCACAGATCAGACAGCTGGTCAAGTCGGGAGACGGCCAGACCCGCGTCATCGCGGTCGGCATGTCGCGCGGCATGATCACACAGCTCGAGCCCGCCGACGGCTTCTTTACCGCCGACGTGCTGTGCAAATCTTATGCACTCAAGGACATGGGCGGCATCCGTGCCGAGGCATATATGCGCCGTGCGCTGGAGGGTATGGAGCGCGTGGTACACCACCTCCCCGCCTCGAGCCAGGAGATCATGTTCGCCGCACGCGCGGTACGCGACCCCGGCGTGCTGGCCGATATGATCGCGGCCAACGTACTGCTCCGCCCCGAGGACAAGCAAACCGTGCTGGAATGCTTTGACCCCATGGTTCGTATTGAAACCGTGACCCTGATGCTGGATCACGAGGCCGAGATCCTGGAATGCGACGCCATGATCAACTCGCGCGTGCGCGAGCGCATTGCCAGACATCAGAAGGAATATTACATGCGCGAGCAGATCCGCACCCTGCAGGAGGAGCTTGGCGAGGGTGACAACGAAATTTATGAAAACAAACGCCGTATTGCCCAGGCGCACCTGCCCGAAGAGGTTGAGAAAAAGCTGATCAAGGAAAACGACCGCCTCTCCCGCACTCCCTACGGCTCGGCTGAGGCTAACGTGCTGGAAAATTATCTGGACGTCTGCCTCTCGCTCCCCTGGAACAAAACTACCAAGGATCGCCTGAGCATCGCGGCCGCTCGCAAGATTCTCGATGCCGATCACGACGGTCTTGAAAAGGTCAAGGAAAGAATTCTGGAATTTCTTGCAGTCAAGCAGCTCTCTCCCGAGCTGAAAAATCAGATCATCTGTCTTGTCGGCCCTCCCGGCGTGGGCAAGACCTCGATCGCCGCATCGGTGGCGCGTGCCATGAAGCGCAAGTACGTCCGTGTTTCTCTGGGCGGTGTGCGCGACGAGGCTGACATCCGCGGTCACCGCAAAACCTACATCGGCGCTATGCCCGGCAGAATCATCGACGCCGTCTCCCGCGCAGGCGTGCGCAATCCGCTGATCTTACTGGACGAGATCGACAAGCTGTCGATCAGCGCACACGGAGATCCCTCCTCGGCACTCCTGGAGGTGCTCGACCCCGAGCAGAACAAGTTCTTCCGCGACCATTTTGTGGAGCTTCCCTTCGATCTTTCCGACTGCCTGTTCATTGCGACCGCCAACACGCTCGAAACCGTGCCGCGTCCCTTGATCGACCGTATGGAGATCATTGAGCTGAAAACCTATACCAAGAGCGAAAAGCGCTCGATTGCAAAGAACCACCTCATTCCCAAGCAGCAAAAGCGCCACGGTCTTTCGGGACGCGTGATGAAGATCACCGACGCCGCGCTGGACGAGCTGATCGAGTATTATACTCGCGAGGCCGGCGTGCGTAACTTAGAGCGCACCATTGCGGATCTCTGCCGCAAATGTGCCAAAAAGCTGGTGGAGGAGCAGATCAAGCGCGTGGTCATCGACGCGTCCGACGTCAAGAGCTATCTCGGCCCGCGCAAGCGTCTGCCCGACGCCATTGCCCCCACCGATCAGATCGGCGAGGTGAATGGCCTTGCATGGACCGAGGTGGGCGGCGATATGCTTCGTGTGGAGGTTGCCGTGACCGACGGCACCGGCAAGCTGGAGCTGACCGGCTCGCTTGGCGACGTCATGAAGGAGAGTGCCAAGGCCGCCCTGACGTGGGTACGCTCGGTTGCATCCGAATACGGCATTCCCACCGATTTCTATACCAAAAAGGACATTCATATCCACGTACCCGAGGGCGCCGTTCCCAAGGACGGCCCCAGCGCGGGCGTGACCATGGCCACCGCCATGATCAGCGCACTTGCGGGCATTCCCGTCAAGCGCACGGTCGCCATGACGGGTGAGATCACCCTGCGCGGCAGAGTGCTTGCCATTGGCGGGCTGAAGGAAAAATCCCTTGCCGCATACGCCGCGGGGGCGGATACCGTCTGCATTCCCGCGGACAACCTGCGTGACTTGCATGAGATCGATCCCGAGGTCAGAGAGCACGTCACCTTTGTTCCCTGCAATCGCATGGAGGATGTGCTGGCCACAGCGCTGGCAAGACCCACCGAGACCAAGGCCGCCAAGGTCAGATCCGACGTTCCCGATTACATTCCGCTGGCGGACAGCGCACGCCGTGCACCCGCCACGTCATTCAAAGAGGTAAAATAATGGCACTGCAAACTCAGAATTCCCAGCTGCAGATCAGCGCGGGACTTGCCAAGCAATTCCCCACCAATCCCATTCCGCAGGTCGCATTTTCGGGGCGCTCCAACGTGGGCAAGAGCTCTTTGCTCAATACTCTCTTGGGCAGAAAATCTCTAGCGCGCGTTTCCTCCGCGCCCGGCAAGACCATCACGGTCAACTTTTACAACGTAGATAAGAAGCTGTTCCTTGTTGACCTGCCCGGCTACGGCTTTGCCGCGCGCAATCCCGCTGACAAGGAAAAATGGTCGGCACTGACCGACGGATATTTCACCAACAACCCCAACGTTGACCTGCTTTGTCTGGTGCTTCAGCTGGTGGACAGCCGCGTAGGCCTGACCCGCGACGACGAGATGATGGTGGATTTTCTCAACCAGAGCCAGATCCCCTACGCCATCGTGGCCACCAAGGTGGACAAGCTCAACAAAACCGAGCGCGAGAAAAATCTCGCCGCGCTGGCGTCCCACAAGCTCATCAAGCTCGGAACTCCCATCATCCCCTTCTCCTCCCTCAAGGGCGAAGGTAAAAACGAGGTATGGAAGGTCATCTGTGCGCACGCGGATCTGCCGACTCCCAACTGACGTTGGAGTGAAATATTTCGCCAAAAGGGCGAAATGTGAAATGTTTGCCCATGGGCAAACGTGAAATTTGCGCTTTGCGCAAGTGAAATGTTCCGCAGATGCGGAACGTTGCGGTAGAAATTTGCCGAAAGCAAATTTCAATATATCGTATTTACGTATTTTTCGAGGTATTTTACCATGTTACTTTATCCCCATTTTGATATCAACGGGCAGGGTCACCTGACCGTGGACGGTCTTGACACCGTAGCTCTTGCCGCCGAGTTCGGCACGCCGGTCAATATTCTCTGTGAGGACTACGTCCGCGCGCAGATGCGGCTGTATATCAAATGCGCCAAGGAATCCTTTGGCGAGAATGCTCTGCCGCTCTTTGCCTCCAAGTCGCTTTGCTGTGCCGAGATCTACCGCATCGCGGCCCAGGAAGGTATGGGCATTGACTGTGTTTCCCCCGGTGAGCTTTTCATCGCGCGCCGCGTGGGATTTCCCGCAGAGCGCATCTATTTTCACGGCAACAACAAAACCGACCGCGACATTGCCGACGCGCTTGACATGGGTGTTGGTACGTTTGTGGTGGACAACTTTGAGGAGCTGGACTCGCTGAGCGAGCAGGCGCAGGAGCGCGGCATGCGCGCACGCATTCTGCTCCGCATCACCCCCGGCATCGACCCCCATACCCACAAGGCCATCTCAACCGGCGGCGTGGATTCCAAGTTCGGCTCCGCCATTCATACGGGACAAGCCGAGCGCATCGTGGTAGCCGCGCTGAACCGCCCCGGTGTGGATCTGCAGGGTCTGCATTGCCATATCGGCTCGCAGATCTTTGATGCACAGCCCTTTACCGACGCCGCCGAGATCATGGTCGCCTTTATGGCCGACATGATCCATAAGCACGGTGCCCCCCTGCGCGAGCTCAACTTAGGCGGCGGACTCGGTGTTCGCTATACCGCCGAGCAGCCCACCTTGGATATTCCCCGCACCGTTCAGAGCATTGCGGACAAGGTCAAGGCTCTTTGCACCGAACATGGCATTGATATGCCGCGCGTCATCCTGGAGCCCGGCCGCTCGCTGGTGGCCGCCGCAGGCGTGACGCTGTATACCGTTGGCTCCGTCAAGGAGATCCCCGAACTGAAAAACTACGTTTCGGTGGACGGCGGCATGACCGACAACCCCCGTTATGCACTCTATCAGTCTCCCTACACCGCGCTGATCGCGAACAAGGCTGACACCCCCGCGGATTTCTGTGCCACGGTTGCGGGCAGATGCTGTGAATCGGGTGACCTGCTTGGCGAGGATCTGATGCTGCAGCGCCCCGTGCGCGGCGATATTCTGGCTATGCTGGTCACGGGTGCTTACCATCACTCCATGGCATCTAACTACAACAAGATCCCCCGTCCTCCGCTGGTCATGGTCAGGGACGGCAAGGCGCGCGTGGTCGTACGCCGCGAAACATACGAGGATCTGCTTGCTTACGATATTTTTTAAACCGAGGTTACTCTCATGTTACTTGATCTGATACAATCGGGCTTTGATCGGAGTCTGCTCATTCAGGTTCTGCTCAGCCTGCCCATGATCATCCTTGCTTTGTGCGTGCACGAGACCGCACACGGCTGGGTGGCTTATAAGCTGGGCGACCCGACCGCCCGCAATCTGGGGCGTCTTTCGCTCAATCCGCTCAAGCATCTGGATCTTTTGGGCTTCCTTGCCATGATGACCATTGGCATCGGCTGGGCAAAGCCCGTCCCGATCAATGCCCGCAATTTCAGCAATCCCCGCGTGGGCATGGCACTTTCGGGCATTGCAGGCCCCATTTCCAATCTGCTCATGGGCTTTATCTGCATTCTTCTGTATGCCGTTACGTGGACGGTGACGGTCATTGTGGGCGACAGCCCTGCCGTCGGCATGCTGGAGATCGTGCAGATGCTGTTCTTTGTCGGCGCGGTGATCAATTTCTCGCTGGCTATCTTCAATCTCATCCCCGTTCCGCCGTTCGACGGCTCCAGATTCATCTATATTTTCCTGCCCACCAAATGGTATTTCAAGGTCATGAAATACGAAAGATACACAGGCCTTGTGCTGATCGGCATCCTGCTGGTCCTCTCGCATTTCGGCATCAATCCCATTTCAATCGTGGTACAGTTTTTGATCGATCTGATCCTATCGGCTCTTCAGGTTCCCATCTATTTTCTATTAACTGCAATCTTAGGGTGATATATGAACGAACTGAAATACAAAATCGAATCCTTTGACTTTGACGGTCCCCTGGATCTGCTTCTGACGCTGATCCAAAAAAACAAGGTCAGCATTGAAGATATCCCGATCGCGCTGATCTGCGATCAGTATCTGGCCTACATCTCGCAGGCGCAGAAGCTGGATCTGGAGGTCGCATCCGAGTTTTTGGTCATGGCCAGCGAGCTGATCTTGATCAAGACCAAGATGCTCTTGCCCCGCGACGAAAAATCCGACGAAAAGGACCCCCGCGCCGAGCTGGCCGACGCCCTGCAGAAATATCAGCAGGCTAAGGAGGCTGCGGGCAAGCTCAAGCTGCGCTATGAGAAATACGTGGGTCGTATGGTCAAGGATACCGACGAAATTTCGATCGACAAGACCTTTGTGGACGATCAGCAAGTCACAAGCCTGTGCGCGGCCGTGCGCCGTATCATTGCCTACAACGAGGCCAATCAGAACTCCGAGAAGGTGGTCTTCTCGCCCATGATCTCCAAGCCCATCGTGCCGGTCGAGGCCAAGATCGTCGGAATCTTGCACCGCATGAAGAAAAAGGAGTGGACGCCTGTGGAGGAGCTGCTCTCGGATTCGGTATCGCATGCCGATATGATTGCCATTTTCTTGGGTGTGCTTGAGCTGCTCAAGGTGCGCGATATCCTGCTTGACGACGAGGATGCCGACGAGCATTCTCTCTACAGATCCAATGCAAGAGTGCGCGTCAACCCCATTCCCGCAGACCGAAGACAACCGCAAAAACAAGACAGTGAGGAACATACAGATGCAGAATGAACAAATGCCCACCATTTCGGATATCGGCGAGGCCATTGAGGCCATCCTGTTTGCCGCCGGCTATCCCGTCAAATACGAAAAGCTTGCAGAGGTGCTGGGACTCTCTCCCTCGGACGTCAAGCTGTTTTGCGAGCACATGGCAGAAGAATATCAAAAGGCCGGCAGAGGCATTTTACTGCTCTGTCTGCCCGAGACCTGCCAGCTGACCACCAAGGAGCAATACATGCCCTATATCCGCGAGGCGCTTGGTATTAAGCGCGGCGGTAACCTTTCGGCTTCCTCGCTGGAGGTGCTGGCCGTCGTGGCTTACAACCAACCCGTCACCCGTGCCTACATTGACGCCGTGCGCGGCGTGGACAGCTCTTATGCCGTCGGCTCCCTTCTGGACAAGAATCTGATCGAGGCCTGCGGCAGATTGGATGCCCCCGGCCGTCCCATGCTGTACGTCACGACCGATAAATTCCTGCGCGTATTCGGTCTGAATTCGCTCTCCGAGCTGCCCGAGACCGAGGCGCTGAGCATTGCCGCCGCACAGGCGGATGCTGAAAATCAGCCCGAGGCAGATACCGAGGCGATTGCCGAGGACCAAGCCGAGCCGCAGGGTGAATATTCAGAGGTTCCCGAAGGGGATCCCCGCGGGGAGATCTAAGCTTCCGAAATAAAAATCCGGTGGAAAGGAGGAGACCATGCCACTCGGACTGAAAATTTTTCTGCTTGTGCTTGTCGCGATCGCGGTGCTGTTGATCTTAGCGGTCAATCTGGTGCTGTTTCTGCGCGTCAAAATCAAGATCGGCCTTAAGGACAAGATCACGCTTCGTATGTACCTTGGCGGAGTGCGCGTGCTGTCCCTGCCCCGACCGCCCAAAAAGCTTCGCCGCCTGCGCACCTATACCAAAAAGCGCGCCATGAAGGCCGCCGCCAAGCAGTCCAAGCACATTGAGGACCACCTGGAGAGTGTGCGAAGCCATCCCATTTACAAGGCATTGATGCAGAAATATGCCCAAAGCAAGGCCAAAAAGCCCAAGGCCGGAGCCGATACCACCGCAAAGCCCAAGCAAAAGAAGCAGGAGGACTCGCTTGACGTGGAGATCCTGATGACCTTGCTTGCCGATATGCTGGAGGTGATCTTGGACGGCACACACAAGGGTGTGCACGTACACCTGTGCAAGCTGCACGTGGACGTGGTTGGCAAGGATGCGGCATCGACCGCCATCATCACAGGCTCGCTGTGGGCGACACTATCCAATCTGCTGGGCGTGCTGGACAGACTGACACGCCTGCGCGTAGGCAGTGCCGACGTATCGATCATTCCCGATTACACCGGCGAGAAAACCCGCGCAGAATTCAGCCTTGCCATGTCCTGCAATCTTTGGAGTGCGCTTGGCATCGTGCTCCCGCTCATTCCCGTTTTCTTAAAACATAAAGACGGGCTGTTCAAAAAGCCCGCGCAATCCCCCAAAACCGCGTAAATTTTTAATATACATATAGGAAAGGAATTCACAGTATGTCTACCGAAAGCAACAAGATCCAAGAGATCATCAAGGAATCCCTTGAAAACATCCGCTCCATCATCGACGCCAACACGGTCATCGGTACTCCCATGGAGACCTCCAACGGCGTGACCATCGTGCCCGTGTCCAAGATCACCATGGGCTTTGCCTCGGGCGGTATTGACTTTGACGGCAAGCACCCCGAGCACAATCCCGAAAAGAACTTCGGTGGCGGTGGCGGCACCGGCATGTCTGTTCAACCCGTGGGCTTTTTGGTCATCTCGCACGAGGGCCATGTGGAAATGATCAACGTAGGCCAGAAGGCGCCCAAGGACGTTGTGGAGCAGATTGCAGATCTGCTGGAGCGCACCCCCGATATCGTTTACCGCATGAAGAAGATCTTCGACAAGGTAAGCGAGATCAAGGAGGACGGCGAGCCTCTGCCCGCAACCCTGCCCGAGAGCAGCGAAGAATAAGACATACTTTTCCCTGCATGTAAGTATATTGTAATATCTTTACTTGCATGGGGGTATTATGCGAAAAATTCCCGTTTCCCAAGTCATTTGTCTGTTTTTCTGCCTGGTTTTTTGCGCGCAGACGTTTGTTCTGACGCCTGCGGCTGCCGAAGTCAATGCCAAGGCGGCGGTGCTGCTTGAAGCAGACAGTGGGCGCGTACTGTACGAGCAGCATGCGCACACGCGCCTGCCCATGGCATCCACCACCAAGATCATGACGGCCCTTGTGGTGCTGGAGCAATGCGATCTGAGAGCCACGGTTGCGGTGGATGAGCGCGCCGTGGGCGTGGAGGGCTCCTCGGTCTATCTGTATCCGGGGGAGCTTCTGACCGTGGAACAGCTCTTATACGCCGTGCTGTTATCCTCTGCCAACGACGCCGCGGCGGCGCTGGCTTACGAGGTAGCGGGCAGCATCGAGGGCTTTGCCGCGCTGATGAACCGGAAGGCGGCTGAGATCGGCGTCCGCAACACGCACTTTCAGAATCCCCACGGATTGGACGCGGACGGGCACTACACCACCGCATACGATTTAGCTGTGATCACTGCATACGCGTTGCAAAACGAGGATTTTTTACGCATTGTCTCTACACAGAAAAAGGTCATCCCCTTGCGCGAGCAGCAGGGGGCGCGCGTGCTGCGCAATCACAACAAGCTGTTGGCCGCATATCAGGGCTGCATTGGCGTCAAGACCGGCTTTACCAAAAAGAGCGGGCGGTGTCTGGTCAGCGCGGCCGAGCGGGACGGTGTTCGTCTTGTTTGTGTGACATTGGACTGTCCCGACGACTGGCGCACGCACAAAGAACTGCTGGATATGGGCTTTGCAACCTACGAGCGCGTAGATCTGGCTGACGCAAACGCCTATATGGCTTGCCTGCCCGTGGTGGGGGGAGCGCAGACACAGATCTATCTGCAGACCGACGCGGCCGTGTCGGTTACCTTGCCGCGCGAGCGGGGCGAGATTGCCTGCAAGATTGTCGCCCACCATCTGGTCTACGCCCCTATCTCTCCCGGTCAATATCTGGGCGAGGCGATCTGGATGCTGGACGGCGAGGAGATCGCGCGCGCACCGCTGTACGCTATGTACGGTGTGCCGCAAAAAAAGGTCAGGCGTACCCTGCTTGACCGCATACTGGCTTTAATAAATACATTAAAGGATTTACTATGATCGAACAAGTTAGACTTGCCAAATATTTTACTGACTGCAACGTGCTCTCGCGCCGTGCCGCCGAGGAGGAGATCAAAAAAGGTCGCGTCAAGGTCAACGGCGCGGTTGCCGAGCTTGGTCAGAAGATCACCCCGGGTGTGGACGTTGTGGAGTACGGCGGCAAACGGATCCTGCCGCCCAAGGGGGCTGCAAAGGTATATCTCATGCTCAATAAGCCCCGCGGCTTTGTGACCACCATGTCAGACGAGAAGGGTCGCCCCACCGTGGCTGACCTGACCCGCAGTGCAGGCGCGCGCGTCTACCCCGTCGGCAGGCTGGATATGGATTCCTCCGGCCTTCTGATCATGACCAACGACGGCGACCTGACCAACCGCCTGACCCACCCGCGTCACGATATCCCCAAGATCTATCACGTCCTCGTTGCGGGACACACCACCACCGCTCAGCTGACCGCTCTTGCCTCCCCCGCCGATCTGGACGGCTATATGACCCAGCCTATCCGCGTACGCAAGCTGGCTGAGAGTGACGTCGATACCCTTCTGGAGATGACGCTTTATGAGGGGCGAAACAGACAGATCCGCCGCATCTGCGAGATGCAGAATCTGCGCGTCAAGCAGCTTGTACGCATCGCCATCGGCGAGATCGAGCTTGGCGAGCTGCCCGAGGGCAAATACAAAAAGCTGACCGCAGAGCAGGTCGCTTATCTGAAAGGAGAGAGATCGCATGTTTGAGGTATTACCCATTCAGGACAAGCCCACGCAGGAGCAATTCTGCCGCAAGTGCGGTGTGGAATACCTGCCCGACGATTTTTGCTACAGCGTCTGGGACGAAGGAAAATTTGCAGGCGTTTGCCAGTTCAATATCTACGCAGACCGCGGCGAGATCCACACGCTGGTCTCCCTGCCCGATGCCGATGCATTTGCGGCCATGTTCACCGCAGGCAGAGCCGCGCTGAATTTCATTGACCTTTGCGACGTGCATCTTGCATATTTCAAGGGCGAGGTGCAGGACGAGGTACTGGTCAAGGCCATCGGCTTCAAAAAGAACGACAGCGGCGTTTGGGAGATGGATCTGACCGGATTTTTCACCCAACCCTGCCAATGTAAGCACGAATGATAAAGCGTTCAAGCTTTGCTATATACAAAAAACGACAAAAAACAGGAGAAATCATCATGAAAAGAACACTGATCCTTATTCTCTGCGCCATTATGCTGACTTCCTGCATGATGTTGGGCATTCACGCCGCAGAGGAGACCACCGAAGCAACCACCGAGGATACCGCTCCCGCATTTGACGCCCTTCACATCGTCTTTAACTCTTCCCTGACCGGTAAGATGAATGTTTTGGAAAGCATCAACGGCATGGAAAAGGGCAGCGGCGTTTCCAAGACCAATGAATGGGACGGCGTCAAGCTTGAGGTCAAGGACTCCGGCGACCCCCACGTATCCATCAACTACGCCGGCTACATCAAAAAGTCCGGTAACGAAAAGCAGTACATTGAGAACAATCCTTACATGGTACTCAAGGTCTTGGCCGAGGAGATCGCATTTGACGATTTCGAGATCTACTACTGCATTGGCGACGTTCTCACCTACACCGAGGACGCCAGAATCGCTAGCGACTACGCCATTGACATGGGAGACGGCACACTGTACTTCATTTTCGATCTGAGCGATGCCGAAGGCGAGATACGCAATATCCGTATTGACATCAACGGTGCCGAGGAGGGTGCGCTGATGTACCTGACCGATATGATTTTCCTTACAAGCGAGGAGGAAGCACTGGATTGGTGCGGCTATTCCGAGGATGAAGAAACCACCGAAGCGCCTACCGAAGCCGAGACCGATGCTCCCACCGAGCCCGAAGGCTCCTCTGAGATCGCAACCGCTCCTCCCGCAACCGAGGATGACGACGGATGCGGCGGCATGATCGGCGCAGGCCTTGCAACCGTTTCCCTGATCGCTCTGGGTGCAGCTTGTATCAAGAAGAAGGACTGATTTCATCCAAGCAACAAAAATGACATCCCGATGGGGAGATACTCCAAGCGGAGTATCTCCCCGGTTCTATTCGCCTTCGGCGAGTGATATTGCCTTTGGCAGTGTTATTTGGCTACGCCAAGTGTTATTCGCTACGCGAGTTTAGGGCGAATAGAATATCACTGAAG
>JAZULL010000100.1:0-71351 GCA_045603085.1 Eubacteriales bacterium
CCGTATTCTCCCCACTTGTCCCGTTTTTGTTCCCTGATACTGCATATTGTATGGGTTTGCGACCCACAGCACAGTATTTTGCGATTTTCGGCGATTTTTATCGAAAATTATTTGCTGAAAATACCGATTTTTTATTGACAAGATACGCCCCTTATGCTATAATGATTCTATGAATAAAAATCGGGAAATATCCCAGCTCACAAGAATATACACACGGAGGAAAAAAACACGATGAAAAAGTTTCTCGTCATCGCACTCGCACTTATGATGGCACTTGCTCTGGTAGCATGCAACGACAACAAAGGCCCCGAAACCGACACCGGCGACGGCATCATTGATCTCGACCCCAACGGCACCACCGACCAGAACGGCGAAGACCCCGCCGGCACTACCGATGAGGTGACCACCGAGGATCTGTCCGCCCCCAGCACGGAAGAATTTATTGAAAAGGAACAGACCGTATTCGTCGTAGCAGACGTTGCCAACATCCGTTCCGATACATACGTCAGCGAATCCACCTTTGTAGCTTATGCATCCAAGGATGCAGAATTCAAGAGCGTTGCTTACAACTCCTCTTGGTACAAGATCGAATACGTAACCGAGAATGAAAACGGCGAGTCCGAGACTCTGACCTGCTATCTGCACGAGTCCACTGTATGCGTCAAGGACACCACCGAGGTCGTTCTTGAAGAACCCATCACCCTCTACATCATCGCTTACGCACTCAACGTCAGATCTTACTATGACTTTGAGGACGCAGATAACCTGATGTGCACTCTCAAGCAGGGCGACGAGGTTACCGCAATCGCCAAGGGCGACGGTTGGTACAAGATCCAGTTGTCCGACGACGCTGAGGGCAACCCCGTATTCGGTTTCATTTCGGCTAACGAAAATTACGTTTCCACCACCAAGCCCGAGGAAACCACCGCTGATACCACCGCTGAGGAAACCACCGAGGCTGCTGAGTAATTTCCGCAAAACACAAAGAACGGATGCGATCGCATCCGTTCTTTTATTTTATTCAATCGGCAGCTCAAACCAGAAGGTTGAGCCCTCTCCCGGGCGGCTGTCCACTCCGTAGAGTGCGCCGTGCCGCTCCAGCACGGTCTTAACGATGGAAAGTCCAAGGCCTGTACCCACCACGGCGCGCTTGTGCACGCGGTCTACCTTGTAATATCTGTCCCAGATCAGCGGGATCTGATCGGCGGCAATGCCCACGCCGTGGTCAATGACGCTGATGCGCACCTTGCCGTCCGCGCAGGTCTGTCGCACGGTCACGGTCTTGTCCTCACCCGCATAGTTGATGCCGTTGTTGATCAGGTTGTAAAGCACCTGCAGCATCATGGTCTTGTCCGCATTGACATAGACCTGCGGTGCATCCACTTCAAAGCTGACAACGTAGCCGTCACATGCGCGAAGCTTGGTATATCGCTCGGCGGTATTCTGTACCATGGCGGTCAGATCAAAGATCTCCTTGGCAGGCTCGCCCGCATCTGCCTGCAGGCGCGAGATATCCAGCAGCGCGCTGACCAGCTCGGAAAGCCGCTCGGTCTCATCAATGATCATCTGCATATTCTCGGGGGTATTCTCTCCGGGAATGTCGCGCATGACCTCGCCGTATCCCTTGATCATGGTCAGCGGTGTGCGCAGATCATGCGAAATATTGGCGATCAGCTCCTTTTGCAGGCGATCGTTTTTGGAAAGCTCCTTGGAGGCGTAGTTCAGGGTTTCGGCAAGCTCGCGCGTCTCGCGGTAGCCCTCGCCCTCAAATCTGACGTCGTAATTCCCCTGTGCCAGCTGCTTGGCAGACTGGTTCATGCGCACAATGGGAGATATGATACTGCGCGCAAACGTCACAGCCAGCAGCAATGCCAGCAAAATAAGGATCAGGGCGATCCAGAAAAACTGCGTTTTCAGGGTATCCACTGTGGCACTGAGCGGCGTCAGCTCGCTGTTGAGCATGATGACGTACGGCGTCTCTCCCTCGCGGCAAACGTCCACGCGCACCATACTCATACGCTGGGCCTCTCCCCGGGGACTGACGGGCTTGTGCGCCCCGAGGCTGTCCGAGATCTCGATCCTGCCGCCCGACAGCGGAATGACGGTGGTATAGCTCCCGTTTGAAGCGACCGATTTATTATACAGCTCGGATAACGTTGCGCCGTTGATATGGTGCAGGTAGCAGCCCTCGGCCACGTCGGCGTTGGCAATCTCAACCGCGCGGTTGGTGGACTCGATGCGGAACACGCGGATGCACACGCCGTGCTCGGCCGCGTATTGATACACCAGCCCGTCCAGCTCGTTTTCGTCCTTGTGGAGACTTTGCTCAATGACCTCGGTCAGATTCTGCATCTCGTTCATTTTGGCAGTGCGGTAAAAGAAATTGAGCAGCATGACCTGAAAGACCCATAGCACCGCCAGCATCATGGTCATAAAGATCAGAAAATACAAAAGCAGCTTGATGGTTACGCCCGGATAAGAGCGTTTCTGATGTGGCTTCTCACTCATTTGACTTCTTCAAAGCGGTAGCCCATGCCGCGCAGGGTGACAATGTAGGCGCTGTATCTGCCAAGGCTCTTGCGCAGCAGCTTGATATGGGTGTCCAGCGTTCTGGCATCGCCGTAAAAATCATAGCCCCAGACCTCGCTGATCAGCTTTTCACGCGACAGCGCGATGTTGCGGTTTTCCAGCATGTAAAAGAACAGATCGTATTCCTTGGGAGACATATCCACGCGCTGGCCGTCGATATATACGATGCGCGCGGTCAGATCGGCGCGCAGTCCGCCGCCGTCCAGCTCAATGATCTGATTTTGCGGTCTTGCCGCAGTCTCGGTATTTCTGCCCACGCGCTTCATGACCGCCTCGATACGGAGCATGAGCTCCTTGGGCGAGAACGGCTTGACAACGTAGTCGTCAATCCCCAGCTCAAAGCCGTTGATCTTGTCGTATTCTTCTCCTCTTGCGGACAGCATGATGATGGGCGTCTGTGTGATCTTACGGATCTCGCGGCACGCCGAAAAGCCGTCCAGCTCGGGCATCATGATGTCCATGATGATCATATCAAAGGTCTTTTCGCGGCACTGGTAAACGGCGTCCATGCCGTCAGCCGCCTCGGTGACCTTGTGCCCTTCAAATTCTGCATACTTGCGGATAATGGCGCGGATTCTGGACTCGTCGTCCACAACTAAAATATGATACATATAACGTCCCTCCTGTCCACATTTCATCTTCATTATAAAGAATCTTTGTGACAGTTTCATGAAGATATCATAAATTGTCGTTGAATTCAAAAAAATCCGTCAAAAGACGGGACGTTTTTACTTGTGTTTTTCACGGTTATTTGATATAATAGAACCAATAAATATAAGGAGGACGCTGACGTGGTGGATTTCAAGCAATATTTTCCTGACGGCATTCCGGTTGCAAGACCCGTGCCGCTCTCGGTCTGCCGCGTGCTGCGCCCTTATCTTCTGGAGCGCGCGGGCATTACAGTTGACGGAGTCAACACCGGCTCGGTGGTCATGCTGGCCGTGCCCTATGCCGTGCCGCTGGAGAGGCAGACCGTGTCATGCTATGCGGTGGCAAAGGACTACCACTCCTATTTTGCATCGCTGTTTACAGAGGTACTGGCCAAGCTGCGCGCGGATTTTCCCGATCACGTCTTTGCGGGCTTTGCCGATCACTCCCCCATTGACGAGGTGCACGCCGCCTGCGTCTCGGGGCTTGGCGTGATGGGCGAGCACGGTCTTTTGCTGACGCGCGAGCACAGCTCCTACGTGTTCCTTGGTGAGATCATCACCACGATTCCCACCGACAATCTCCCCTGCGAGGTGGCAGGCTGTCAAGGGTGCGGTGCATGCCGCCGCGCCTGCCCCGTGGGGCTTGACAAGCGGCTGTGCCTGTCCGAGCTGACCCAGAAAAAAGGCGCACTTGACGACGCCGCGCGTGCCCGCCTGCAGGATCACCCCTACGTCTGGGGATGCGATATCTGCCAAGAGGTCTGCCCCTACACCAAGGCGGCCAAAAATGCCGGAACGCTTTACACCACCGTTCCGTATTTTAAGGAGGATCTGCTGCCCTGCCCTGATATCGCCGCCATTGACGGCATGTCGGACGAGCAATTCTCTGCCCGCGCGTATGCCTGGCGCGGTCGCGATACCATTCGAAGAAATATTCTGATCAAGGAGGAGCGTCAATGATCACGTTTGTATTCGGCCATTCGGGCTGCGGTAAATCCGATTATATTGAGCAATGCATCCGCGACGGTGCGGCAAACGGTCAGCGCGCCATCCTGATCGTGCCCGAGCAGGAGGTCTACTCAGCCGAGCACCGCCTGCTCTCTACTCTGCCTGCCGGCGCAGGCTTGCGCTTTGAAATTCTCAGCTTTTCCCGCCTTGCCGAGAAGGTATTCGGCATTTGCGGCGGCGTAGCTGCCGAGCCCATGAGCGCAGCGGCCCGCTCACTCTACATGTGGAAAACGCTTCGCTCTCTCTCGGGTATGCTGGAGCAATACAGAAACACCGAGGACGTCTCTCTCCCCGCGCTGATGCTGGGCGCGACCGAGGAGCTTCGCGCGACAGGCATCACCCCTGCCGAGCTGGAGCAGACGCTTGAGAAAATGGATAAGAGCTCTCCGCTCTATAAGAAAATGCGCGATATTTCCCTTGTGTGGTCCTGCTTTGAGCTTTCCCTGGAGCAGGGCTTTGGCGGTGACCCCGCAGACAAGCTTTCCTTATTGGCAGACGCCCTGGAGAGATTTGACTTCTTTGCGGGATGCCACGTCTATATCGATTCGTTTACCAGCTTTACCGCGCCCGAATACCGTGTCCTGCGGCAGATCTTTGCCACCGCCGAGGGCGCGACCGTGACGCTCTGCCTGCCCGACGCCAAGAGTGCGCCGCCTCACATGGAAGAGATCCGTCAGACCTATCTGCGTCTTGCCCGCGCCTGCCGCGAGCTGGACGTCCCCACCGATCACGTCACGCTTTATCAAAACATCCGCGCCGCGCACCCCGCATTGGTTGCGCTGGAGCAAAAGCTTTGGAATTTTTCTGCCGATCCTATGGAAAAGACGGGCGAGCAGATGCCCGTTTCGATGTTTGTCTGCGACACCCCCTACGCCGAGGCCGATGCCGCCGCTCTGCATATCGTGGAGCTGATGAACGGGGGCTATGCCCCCGGTGAGATTGCTGTGGTCGTGCGTGACGTTGAGGCTTGGCGCGGCATTCTGGATCGCGCGATGGAGCAATATCACGTCCCCTACTTTCTCTCGCGCCGCACCGACGTTTGCAGCTACCCCGTGGCAAGGCTTTTGCAAAGTGCTTTGCGCTGTGTTTGCACGGGCTACCGCCGCGCCGACGTCATGACACTTCTGCACACGGGTCTTTGCGGTGTGGAAAACGCCGACATGGATCGCTTTGAGGACTACTGCGAGACCTGGAACATTGGCGGCTCTCGCTTTTTCGCCGACGTCTGGACTATGAATCCCGACGGTTACGCCGAAGCTATGTCCCCGCGCGCCGTGGAAATTCTGGCCGCGGCCAACCGCGTACGCCATGCAGTCATTCTCCCCTTGCAGACGCTGGAGATCAGACTCCGTGCCGCGCGCGTCGTGCCGGACATGTGTGCCGCGGTGTGGGAATACCTGCAAGCCCTGCAGGTACCTGAAAAGCTTGCCGATCTTGCCGCCACTCAGCTCTCGCTGGATCACGTGCGCGAGGCCGGCGACACGGTTCGCATTTACGATTTCATCTCCGAAATACTTGCCGAGCTGGCAACCCTGATGCAAGACGAAACGCTGACTCCTGCCGAATTCTCGCAGGCGCTCTCGGTCATGATGGCCAAAAGCGATATGGGCTCGGTGCCCTCGGTGCAGGATTGCGTTATGATCGGCTCAGCTGCCACCATGCGCGTTGACCGCGTCAAGGTCTCGCTTTTGCTTGGTCTGAACGAGGGGGAATTCCCCGCCGCCGTGACCGACTCCGGTCTGCTTTCCGAGCACGACAAGCTGACGCTGGGCGAGCTGGGTCTTGCGATGCACAACACCAAGGAGATCCGCTCTGCGGCCGAGCTCTTCTACGTTTACCGCGCCATGACCAAGCCCGAGCGACTGCTCTATCTGTCACGCTGTGAGAAAAACACGGGCGGTAAGGATAACTCACCCTCGGTGGCATGGCAACGTGTTCTGTATCTCTTCCCCGATTGCGCACCCGTGCACGTGCACCTGCCCACGTCCCGTCCCGCAATGGCGGATGGCGACGCGCCCGTACACCTGCCCGCGCTCTCTCCCGAGGCCGCACGTGCTCTGCTTGGCGACAAGCTTTACTTAAGCAAATCCAAAATTCAGGTGTTTGCAAGCTGTCCTTACCGCTTTTTCTCGGAAAATATTCTGAATCTGCGCGAGCGTGCTCCCGCAACCGTCAGCTATGCCGACGCGGGCTCGTTTATCCACTACGTGCTGGAGCACTTTATCAAGGCCTGCATGGGTGAGGACGGCCGCGTGCACCCGCTTGACGAGGCTGAAACCGAAGCCTTGGCTGACAGCATTATTGCGGTTTATATCCGCGCTGTCTGTCACAGCGACACAGAGGCTGTCCCCGCATCGCTCATGCATCGCTTTTGCAAGCTCCGCGAGCTGGCTCTGGCTTTGCTCAAGACCCTGATGAGTGAGTTTACGCAGGGTCTGTTTATCCCCGTGGCATTTGAGCAAAAGATCTCGGAATACGATCCCGCCTCTCCCTCTCCCATGCTGCTGCCCGTGGGCGATTCCCCCCTGCCCGTGGTGTGCATCGGCGGCACGGTCGACCGCGTGGACCTGTGGCGGCACGAGGGTAAAACCTACCTGCGCATCGTGGACTATAAGACCGGCTCTAACAAATTCAAGCTGGAGGATGCCTACAACGGCAGCGACATTCAGCTTCCTCTCTACCTCTTTACCGTCTGCGCGCCCGAAAACGCGCGGCTGTACGACAAGGATGGGCAGGTCGTGCCCTCTGCGGCACTCTATTTTTCGGCATCCGAGGAAAACGGCGTTCCACAGCCATTTTCCAGCGGCATCATTCTTGCAGAGGACGGTGTGCCCACCGCCATTGACCCCGAGGCAGACCCCACCAAGAAAAAGGCCGGCACACTCTACTGCACTGCAGAGGAGTTTGCCGAGATCAACAGAAATATTCAGAATACGGTGCGCGATATCGCCGCGCAGATGTATAGCGGCATCATCGAAAAGCGCCCCTGCAAGCAGGCCTGCGGCTTTTGCCGCATCAAGGACAGCTGTGACGTGGCTGTCAAAAACAACTTTTAAGGAAAGGAGATCAGTATGGCACGCACCTGGACACCGGCGCAAAGCGCCGCTATGCAGTATCAAGACACCTCGCTCCTGGTCTCCGCCGCGGCAGGCTCGGGCAAGACCGCGACTCTGACGCAACGCATCATCAATCAGATCACCAATGACGAGAGCTGCACGCTGGAGCGTATGCTGATCGTCCCCTTCACCCGCGCGGCAGCCGCAGAGCTTCGTTCCCGCATTGCCTCTGCACTGACCGAGGCCATTGCGCGCGATCCCTCCAACCGCCACCTCAACAGTCAGCTTCTGCTTTTACCGGGCGCACACATTCATACCATCGACGCCTTTTTCGGCGAGCCGGTACGCGCCAATTTCGAGCGCCTGGGGCTCAATGCAAGCCTGCGCATGGCGGACGACGGCGAGGCGGGCGCGGTGGCTACCGCCATCATGGAGGAGGTCATGGAGTCGTTTTACGAGGACTGCCGTGACACAAAGGACGGTGTGCTGGGACTGTCCCGCGAGAGCACCTTCCTGCGCTTTGTGGAAACGCTGGTCTCCTCGCGTGATTTCTCTGCTCTCTTGCCCACGCTGATCTCACTTTACGGCAAGCTGGTTACCTCTGAGGCCGGCGTGGAGCGCATCCTGGAGATGGCCGAGCGACTCCGGGCTGAGGCCGAGAACGATTTCTTCGAATCCCTTTGGGGCAAGCAGCTGCGCGATCACACGGTCAATTCCCTGCTGGCGCTGGAGCAGAAATTCCTCAAGGCCGGGGAGCAGATCGTCGATGATCCCGTCTGCGGAGCCTCCTTTGCCATGATGTTTGAAGCCGACGCCGCACGCTGCGGTATGATCGCGCATGGCCTGCAAAACGGCAAATATACCGATGCGACACAGGTCTTTGCCGCACATCCCCCCGTTAAAAAGCCAACCGTCAAGAAGGATCAGAAGACCCCGCTTTGCGAGGAATTTGAGGCCTTCCGTAAAAAGCTGAACGAAAAGATCAGGAAAATGACCGAGGATTTCACGGTCGATCCCGCCGAGATCCGTGCACAGCTGCTGGCCACGGCTGATATCTGCCACACGCTCCACCGTATTATGTCGGAATTCGAGGTGCGGTATGCAGAGGAGAAAAAGCGCCTTGGCATTTGCGAATTTGCGGATATGCCGCGCTTTATGCTCAGGCTTTTGCAAAACCCCGACGGCTCGTACACCGACCTTGCCAAGTCCTATCAGGAAAAATTCGACTGGGTCTATATTGACGAATATCAGGACGTCAACCAGCTGCAGGACAAGATCTTTGCCATCATAGGCGGCGACCACCGCTTTATGGTGGGCGACATCAAGCAGAGCATTTACGGCTTCCGTGAGGCCGATCCCTCGATCTTTTCGGGCTACCGCCGTGCCTTTGCCACGCTGACGCCAAAGGATCTGGACAATCCCCCCGCGACCGATCTTGGCTGCGTGCTGTTTATGTCCGAAAACTTCCGCTGCGACAAAAACGTGATCGATTTCACCAACATGGTGTGCAGCTATATCTTTTCGGCCTGCCCCGAGACCATCGGCTACCGCGCCGACGACGATCTGATCCACAGAAAGCAGACGCCCGAGGGCTATCGCAGTCCGCTTGTGCGCGTTATGATCACACAGCCCACAGATGCCGACGAGCACGACGAGGACGAGGACGACGCCGACACGGGCGACCTTGATACCGAAACGGTAGCGGCGGTCAATGAGATCATTCGTCTTTTGCGCGAAGAAAAAAAGGCTGACGGCACCCCCATTCTCCCCTCAGATATTGCCATTCTTTCCCGTACCAAGGCGCCCTTGACCGTATTTGCCAAGGCGCTGGGTGACGCGGGCGTTCCCGTATCCATGCAATCGGGCGGTCAGCTTTACGGAAAAAGACGCTATAAATTCTGGCTCTCGCTCCTGGACGTCATCGACAATCCCTCGCAGGATATTCCGCTGGCTTATCTGCTGACCGAGCCGCAGACCGACGCCCCTGCGCCCTTTGCGCCCGAGCAGCTGGCCCGCGTGCGACAGCACGCCCCCGCAGGGCACTCGCTTTACGGTGCGCTGGAGCTTTACGCCGAGGACGGCGAGGACGGCGCGCTCGCCGCGACCTGCAAGACCTTCTGCACCTGGCTGCAAGCCCTGCGCGATATGTCCGCAAGGCTTGGCGCGGATGCCCTTTTGACCTATCTTGCGCAGGACACGTATCTTGCGCCCTTAGCGGACGGAGAGATCTTCCTCTCGCTTTATGAAAGTGCCCGACAGTTCACCAAAAAGAACTGGAACGGACTTTACGGCTTTGTTCGCGCACAGCATCGCGCGGCATCCTCCGACGGAGGCTCGTCCGAGGCCTCCTTGGCGGGCGGCGGTGTTGCCATTATGACGGTGCACCATTCCAAGGGACTGGAGTTCCCCGTGTGCTTTATGGTCAAGTGCGGTAAGCAATTCAACCGTAAGGACAGCCAGAAGGTACTGATCTACGACAAGGATATGGGAATCGGCATCAAGCTGACCGACGGGGGCGGCAAGAAGAACACACTTCTGCGCCGCGCCATGTCGCTGGGTAAGATTCACACCGGCACCGAGGAAGAAATGAGAACACTTTACGTTGCGCTGACGCGTGCGCGTGAGCGACTGTACGTGACCGGTAAGATCGGCAAAAGCTACGAAAAGACGTGGCGCGAATGCTGCATGAGCAGCCCTGCCGATATCCTGCAAGCGCCTGACAATCTGACCTGGGTGCTTTGCGCCATGGCCACCTCGGACAAGGCAAAGGAGTGCGCTACCGTGGAGCTCTTTGACAAGGGGCAGGTTACTCTTGATCATTACACCCATACCGTGACCGAGCTTGCCGCAAAGCAGGAGCGACACAGCACCGATAAATATGCTGCGCTGATGGAGCTTGCCCGCATGCAGAGTGAGCACACCTCGCTGCTCTGGCGCATTCCCGCCAAGGCCGCAGCCTCCAAGCTCTCCCCCAACATGCTGGACACCGACTTCTGCTTTACCGAAGAGGGGGGAGCAGATCGCGCCGAGGTGCAATCCCGGGAGGCGCTGGAGCGCAGACTTGCGCAGATGCACTCCGAAAAGCCGGATTTCTTTGCGCTGATGGCCGAGAACACCAAGCCCACGGCCGCCGAGCGCGGCACGGCGGCGCACCTTTTCCTGCAATACTGCGACTTTGCCCGCGTGGCCGAGCACGGCATTGCCGAGGAAATGGAACGGCTTGTGCGCGAGAGATTCATCACACCGCGCGCATCGAAAATTATCGACCTGCGCGCCCTGCAGACCTTCTTTGACAGCGCATTCTTTGCGCACGTCAAGGACGCGAAAAAGGTCATGCGCGAGGTGCACTTCAACAGCTTTGTGCCGCTGGAGGATTTCACCAACAATCCCGAGATCAGATCGGTGGTTGCGGGCAAGCACTTGCACGTGCAGGGCTCGATCGACCTGCTCTTGATCGGGCAGGACGGCAGTATTACGCTGTGCGATTACAAGACCGACCGCCCCACCCCCGAGGAGCGCCGCGACCACGCGCTGTATCGCGATCGTATGATACAGACCCACAAGGACCAGCTGACGCACTATGCCCGCGCCGTCCGCGAGCTGTTCGGCCGCGAGCCCGACCGCGCATACGTATTCTCGCTGACACTCGGAGAGGCGATTGAGTTGGCTTGACAAAATCATAATAAAAGGACCGTCGAGGACGCCGGTCCCTACAGAAAAAAGTGTTGCCATCTATACGGCAATTCATTTCTGTTGTAGGGATCGACGTCCTCGACGGTCCGTTTCACAATCATGCACGGCATGCTACATCGGCAAAACGCCGATGGGCAAAAGCGTTTGATAAAGATCAAGCAGGGCTTCCCTTTCTTGAACGTTGGCAATGCCCACGCGCACGGTGGGAAGGGCGGCAGGATTTGGCAAGCAGCTCGCGAGCGTCGCGGCGGCGCGCAAGGCGCGCGCATTGCGCACTGTCAGCACGATCTGTGTAAGACATCCGCTCTGTTGCAGATATGCAAGCAGGGCGCGCCACGCATCGACGTGGGTAAAATCCGATTCCACGTACAAAACCGAGCCGCGCTCGGCGCACAGCTTACCCAGCACGCGCAGGGTCTGCGCGCTCAGATGGTCATGCTCAACGGCTGTCAGCGTCTCCCTTTCGACTTCGCAAAGCCGTTTTGCCGTATATGGGTTGGGTCTGACAAAGCTTTCGATCTGCACCGTCACGCCAATTGCCTGCACCGGTGCATGCAACAGCCGCATCATCAGCTCGGTTGTGGGAGTGGCATAATAGGCTCGCCCCAGATGCAACGTGCAAAGCTGCTCTCGCGCGGGGGGGATAAATGCGATCTCACAAACCGCCGGAAGGCTTGGGGCTTCCCCCTGCCCCGTCAGCGCGTATGCCACGGCGTGCCAGAGACCGTCACAGCTCTCGGGGCAGATCGGGATCTCGCGCCCCAGCAGCTCCCCGATCAAGTCGGCATCGGATTTGAGGACGGGATGTCCCTTACACAGCGGCATGCAAGAGGCGTACGCATAAAATCTATCATAGTCCGAGCCCACGTCAAGCAAATTTTGCGGCACGCCGCAGGCGATCATGAGCGGCGTTCTGTCCGCGGTCTGCATCAGCAGCTGCCAGATATTTGTCGGCTTACGCATGCACATCCCTCCTTCCTGACCCTTATTGTATCATACCGCGCCCGAATTTGCAAGTTTTGGGCGTTAAAATGTGAATTTTTCCGAAAATATTGCCCACATCTCTATACAAATTCCGAAAATTGTGATATAGTTATACTATCTATATAATATGGAGAAGTATATGCTTTGTGATTTACACACGCACACACGCCACTCGTTTGACGGCGACCCTGCCGCCACGGCACACGCCATGGCCAAGGCCGCGCTGGATGCGGGCGTGGGAGTGCTTGCTCTGACCGACCATTGCGAGGTCAATGGCCAGGTGGAGGGTATTTACGAATATTTTGACCAAAAGGCGTCCTTTGACGAGGTAAACGCGGCGCGCGATGCTTATGCAGGTAAGCTGACTCTGCTTCGCGGCATTGAGCTGGGACAGCCCATGCAATATCCAAAGGAGGCCGAGCAGGCGCTTGCGGCACACGACTATGATTTCGTTATCCTCTCGGTACACAATCTGCCCGCCGTTCCCGATTTCTATCTTTTGCGCATGGATCTGATGTCCGCGCGTCAGCAGCATCAGCTGTTTGACCGCATGCTGGACGAAATACTACGCTCAGTGGATTTTCCCGGCATCAGCACGCTGGCACATCTGACCTACCCCTGCCGTTACATGGGCAAGGCGGGTGCGGACTTTGACATCACCGAGCACGTGCCCAAGCTGACCCGCCTTTTTGAGCGCATGGGAAAGCTGGACGTGGCCTTGGAGGTCAACGTTTCCACGCTGTGGAAGGGGCTGGGCTTTGCCATGCCCGACCGCCGCGTGCTCGAGCTTTACAGATCGGTCGGCTGCTCTATGGTCACGGTCGGCTCCGACGCGCATGCGCCAGAAAACGTGGGTCGCAGCATCGCCGACGGCTATGCCCTGCTTGCCGAGTGCGGATTTGACCGCATCCGGGTCAAGTGCCGAAACGGACAAATTCAAATTCCTATTCAATAAAAGAGGTTTTATCATGGAACTGACTTTCTTTTCTCTGCTCTACCCGAGCGAGCAATCTCAAAAGGATCATTTTTCCGGCAAATACCTGCCCGATATTGATACGTATACGCTCTCTGAGCTGGGTCTTTTGGAGGCCTTTGATCTCAAAAACAGCCGTGTGGAGGAGTATTTCACCATCGATCCCGCCGTCATGCGCTACCGCAACGAAATGTTTGCCGACATGCTTCGCTGTCCCGCGCTGGGTGAGACCCTGAATGCACTCATACCCATTCTTTCGGATATCATGGAGCTTCGCCGTCTGGAGAGCGACAGCGGCGACACCAGCGATTACCTTTCCAGCATGACCGAGATCGAGCTTTACATCTCCTGCATCGAGCTTTTACACCAGGGCTTGAGCGCGGCGCGTCCCTACATCAAGGGCGCGGCCTTTACCACGCTTGCAGACCGCATCGCGGAGCTTGCGGATTCGGATTACTACCGCGAGCTCAACGCCCGCCTTGCCGAGCTGACAAAGCGCGTGCGCGACATCAAATCGGTGACCATCGGCGTCAATCTGGACGCCCAGCTTCGCCCCGTGCATGCGGGCGTTCTGTCCATCAACCCCGAGCCCTTTAAATCGGGCGACGTGATCGACAAGATCCTGCGCCTGAACTTCAAGAATGACCGGTACACCTGCATTGCCAACCTCGTTCCCTTTGGCAAGAAGCAATCCGAGAACCAGAAAATGGCACTCTCGCTGGCATTCAACTCCGCCATCAACGACGTTTACAGCGACTCGCTGCGCTCCTGGAAAAAGATCGTGCAGTCCTACGTTCTGGAAAACGCCGACTTTTTGCTGGGACTGATGCCCGAGATCGAATTTGTGACCAAGGCATCGGCCATGCAAAAGGCACTTTCCGAGCGCGGATGCGTGCTGACCGTGCCCGAGATCCGTCCCATGTCCGAGCGCACCTTTGTGGCCTCCGACCTCTATAACCCCTGCGTGGCGCTAAAGCTTAGCAAGGATGAGACGGTCGTGCCCAACGACGTGGAATTTGACAAGGACGGCGTGATGATCTGGGTACTGACCGGCCCCAACCGCGGCGGTAAATCGGTTATCACCTGCGCCATCGGTCTTGCGCAGGTCATGATGCAGCTGGGCATGTACGTGCCCGCACAGCATGCGCGTATCAGCCCCTGTGACGCCATCTACACCCACTTTCCCACCGGTGCGGACGACACCATTGACAAGGGTCGTCTTGGCGAGGAATGTGCAAGACTTGGCGAGATATTTGACAACGTCAGTGCCGATTCCCTTGTCCTGCTTGACGAATCCCTGTCCTCGACCGGCTCTTACGAGGCGTCGTATATCGCCGCAGAGGTGCTGGCAGGTCTTGCACGCGTCGGCTGTCGCTGTCTGTTCTCCACCCACCTGCATGAGCTGGCGGCTGAGATCGACCGACTCAACGCAGAGTCGATTGCCGCAGGCGGCTCGCGCATTGACACGCTGGTTGCGGGTATTGAGGGAGAGGGCAAGAGATCCTTCAAGATCGTGCGCGCCAAGCCCGACGGAAAGTCCTACGCGCGTGACATCGCGCAGCGTTACGGTCTGACCTTTGACAGCATCTTGGAAAAAATCAGTAAGTAAGGAGTACACCATGGATAAGATTTTGAAAGCATTGGAAGATAACGCCACGCTGACCCCCGAGCAGCTGGCTGTCATGTTTGATAAGGAGCAGGGCGAGATCAAGGATCTGATCCGCAAGTATGAGGCTGACGGCGTCATTCTCGGCTACAAGGCCATGATCGACTGGGACAAGACCGACCGCGAGTACGTGACCGCACTCATCGAGGTCAAAATGACCCCCCAGCGCGACCGCGGCTTTGACCGTGTGGCAGAAAAGATCTACAACTACCCCGAGGTGCAGAGCCTTTACCTGATGTCGGGCGGCTACGATCTTTGTCTGGTCATCGAAGGCAGAACCATGAAGGAGGTGGCCTACTTTGTGGCGCAGAAGCTTGCGCCCATTGAGTACGTCATTTCCACCGCAACCCATTTCGTACTGCGTAAGTACAAGGACAAGGGTGTCATTTACGGCGCAGAGGAGATCGACGAGAGAGGCATCAGCGATATATGAACTACGACAAGCTACTTTCCCGCACAGTTTCGGAGCTAAAGCCGTCGGGCATCCGTAAATTCTTCGACCTTGTCGGAGAAATGACCGACGTGACCGCTCTGACGGTAGGTCAGCCGGACTTTGTCACGCCGTGGCATATCCGTGAAGCAGGTATTGAGAGCCTGGAGCGCGGCAAGACCTATTACACCTCCAACGCAGGTAACCTTTCCCTGCGCGCCGAGATCAGCAGATATCTGAAAAGAAGATTTGACCTTGACTATGCTCCCAAGGATGAGATCGTGGTCACGGTTGGCGGCAGCGAAGCCATTGACATTGCCATCCGCGCCATCGTGGAGCCGGGCGACGAGGTCATTATCCCCATGCCGTCCTTTGTGTGCTACGAGCCGATCGTGCGCATGGCAGGCGGCGTACCGGTCATCATCAACACCACCTACGAAAACAAATTCAAGCTGACCGCCGCCGAGCTGAAGGCTGCCATCAGCGAAAAGACCAAGCTGCTGGTGCTCCCCTATCCCAACAACCCCACGGGCGCGATCATGGATCGGGATGATCTTGAAGCCATCGCGGCTGTACTGCGCGGCACCAATATTGCCATTCTGTCGGATGAGATCTACGCCGAGCTGACCTATGACCAAAAGCACGTTTCGATCGCGACGTTGCCCGGTATGTGGGAGCGTACCGTGCTTGTCAGCGGATTTTCCAAGGCATACGCCATGACCGGCTGGCGACTGGGCTACCTCTGTGCGCCCGCACCCTTGGCAAAGCAGATGCTCAAGATCCACCAGTACGCCATTATGTGCGCACCCACCACGGCACAGTTTGCCGCCGAGGAGGCACTTCGCAACGGCGACGCCGATATTGAATACATGGCCGAGGAATACAACCGCCGCCGCAGATACATCTATGCGGGGCTGGCCAACATCGGCATTGAGTGCTTTGAGCCCGAGGGCGCGTTCTACATCTATCCCTACATCGGCAAATTCGGACTTTCCAGCGAGGAATTCTGTTCAAGACTTTTGCTGGAGCAGAAATGTGCCATCGTTCCCGGCACGGCATTCGGTGAATGCGGAGAGGGCTTTGCCCGTATTTCCTATGCGTACAGCGTCAAGCACATCACGCAGGCGCTGGAGAAGATCGAGGCGTTTGTCAAGACTTTGAAATAAGGAGAACGATATGGAAGACATATTGGGTGGCATTTTGGAAGTCGTATTTGAGATCGTGGCAGAATTTCTGTTTGAGTTTTTCTTCCCACATCTCTCGCTTTACCCGCTTTTCCCGAAAAAGGAGCGCTCCAAAAAAGCGAGAATTCTGCTTCAATGCATCTGCTACGTTCCCGCTGTCATCGCCATTCTCGCACTCTTTTCCCCTCTCGTTTGCTTAATATTCGGGCTCTCTCAGTCTGCAGTGCTGTTCTGCTGTATTCTGGCCGGCATCAACTTAGCGTTTGTCGCGGTTGTGTTCGTTATGAATCTGGCATTCAAAAGAAAAGAATAACCAAAAAGCCAAATCCTTGTGGGTTTGGCTTTTTCTATTCCCGGGCGCTTTCTCTTGTATATTTTCTCCAATAAAATTTTGTTTTTCTTTTTATCTATTGACAATATAATGAATATATAGTATCATGTTAATAGCGATGGTACATATTTCGATATTTCGTATCATTTATCAAACCTAAAAGGAGACAGACCATGAAAAAACTTTTAGCTCTTATTCTGTTCGCAACCCTTTGCATCGGTTGCCTGTGCGTCGGTATTTCGGCCGAGGACACCGAATACACCGCTGACACCTGGGCAAACGCCGAGCTCAAGGGCTTGTTCTTCCAGGACGGAGAGTACATCTACTCTGACCTTGCCGAAAATTATGAAGCTTGGTGGTGGGAGGACTACGTTGAAGAAATCGACGAATATCCCATTGCCGCTTACGTCAACATGCGCGGCTTTGCAATGTCCGCTGACGGCAAGTTTGCCTACATGGGCACTCTGAACGGCGGTACCGGCGTTCGCGGCGTTGTCGTTCTCAACACCGCTACCGGTTGTATTACCGACCTCTACTACAAGTATGACGGCGAAAACGGCCTTGCAGGCTCTGCTTTCTCTTATGCCAAGGGCATTGATGCAGACGATCGCGGCTACGTTTACACCGGATTTGCTTTCTCCAACAACTACAACCTGCTCAACCTCGGCATTGCCAAGCAGCTGGAAAACGGCAAGCTGGAAGAGGTTTACTACGGTGCTGTTTATGACAACGGTCAGGTTCCCGGTGACTCCGCCGGCACCAAGGTTGGCGTGAATGGCGTTGAGGTTGCCAAGATCGGCGACAAGTACTACTGCTTCGTGATGTCCAACTACCAGCACGACGCTCTGTACTGCTTCGACGTAACCGATCCTGCCGCTCCCGTTCTCAACAAGGACTTCGGTATTGACGGCGTGATCGATTTCAACGATGCAGACTGCACCATCGACATTGACGGCAAGCATCTGGACGAGGGTCAGTACCTCGAGGTAGATACTGACGGTACCGTTTGGCTGTGCGCCTCCCTTAAGGAAGGCGGCACCGGCATTATCAAGATCGATGCTACCGGTATCACCTGCCTTGGCTACACCGAGCACGAAAGTGCTTACTGCATTTCTCACTACGGCAACTTCCTGCTTGTTGGTCTTAAGAACGGCACGGCCATCAACGTGCTGGACGATTCCACTATGGAGCAGGTAGCAACCATTGAGATTCCCGATGCAGACCGCGTTACCCGTATCCGCGTAATCAACGACACCCTGTACGTTTGCGGCGCAGGCGCTGACTCCATGCCCTACAACACCATCTATGCAGCTCCCCTGACCGCCGAGGCGCAGGCTGCTCTGGATGCACAGGTTGCAGTGCTCGACGCATTCCAGCAGACCGACGTGTCCCAAGAAGAGACCACCGAGGATCCCACCGAGGATACCACTCCCGAGGAAACCACCGAGGCTCCTCCCATAGGCGAACAACCCACCGAGACTGACGACGTCACCACCGAGGCTCCCTCAGGTGAAGGAACAACCGAGGCTCCCAAGACCGAAAAGGCTTGCGGCGGCATCGTGGGTGCTGGCGTTCTGGCCATCATCGCGCTTGGTGCATGTGCCGTTACTAAGAGGAGAGATTAATTCCCTTTAATAACCTAAACCACCACGGATGGCGTGATGCTCCACAGGAGTATCACGCCACGATATAAATCCCTTGCAGGATTTGCGATATACGCTGACGCGTGCGATATATCTTCGATGCGATATGCCCTGCGGGGCGTCA
Organism: Eubacteriales bacterium; assembly: GCA_045603085.1. Taxonomy (GTDB): domain Bacteria; phylum Bacillota; class Clostridia; order Oscillospirales; family CAG-272; genus SVQP01. The sequence continues at coordinate 18,332 of JAZULL010000100.1, forward strand.
GGGGATTTATATCATATCGCGCCGAGCATAGCGAGGCATATCGCAACCGAGTATAGCGAGGTTATATCGCATTCGCAAAGCGAATATATCGTCTGACAGAAAAAAGAGAGGACATTTCGGTTTTCCGATTTGTTCTCTCTTTCTGCTTTTAATAGGGAGGACTTATTTCCGTGGCTTTTTTGTGACTACGCAAAATTTTTCGGAAAAATTTCTCAAAACCTAGAACTTTTTGCAAAAAAATCCGACTATATAGATAGAGGGTAATACAACCAACGGTAGGAAAATTATTTCTCTACCCTCTTGACAAACAGTTTGATATGTTGTATTATTGTATTAGTACAATAGTACAAGAAACGGAGGGACACAACCGTGATCAATCTCACCCCCCAGTCGTCCGTATCGCAGCAGCTGCTTTACAAATACCGACTGGACATTACAAACGGGAAATATCCGCCCGGAAGTCAATTCCCCACGGTGCGCGCGCTGGCTTACGAGGAATCGGTCAATCCCAACACCATGCAAAAGGTGCTGACCCTACTCGAGCAGGACGCCTTACTGATCAGCCACGGCACCAAGGGCAGATTTGTCACCGAGGACACAGCCGTCATCGCGCACGTAAGACTTCTTTTGCAGAACGATTATCTGCAAAGAGTCAGAGAGAGCGCGCGACAGCTTGGCATTACCAAGCAGCAATTTATGCAATTTTTAGAAGAAAGTGAGGACATAGACGTATGAGCCAACCGATTTTAGTGTGCGAAAAGCTCACCAAGAGCTATAAACGGGGCAAGCCTGTGCTCAACGAGCTGGAATTTGTTGTCCAGCCCGGCAAGATCGTGGGACTTCTCGGCCCCAACGGTTGCGGAAAATCCACCCTGCTCAAGCTGGTGGCGGGACTGTTGCAGCAGGACAGCGGCAGTATTCTGATCTGCGGGCAGGAGCGCAGCGAGAAAACCAATTCCCTGGTTTCTTTTCTGCCCGAGCGTCCCTATTTCTCGTCGTCTATGTCTGTCAATGCCATGATGGACTATTTCGGCGACTTTTACGAGGACTTTGACCGCGAGCTGGCGCTGACCATGCTCTCCGATCTTGGCATTGACCCGAGGGCGCGCATGCGCACGCTCTCCAAGGGCACCAAGGAAAAGGTACAGCTGATCCTTGTCATGGCGCGCCGCGCAAAGCTTTACCTGTTGGACGAGCCGATCGGCGGCGTTGACCCCGCGGCACGCGATTACATTCTCAAAACCATCATTGGTAACTATAACCCCGAGGCCTCGGCCATCATCACCACGCACCTGATTGCGGACGTGGAGAGCGTGCTGGACGATTTCGCCTTTGTGGACGGCGGAAAGATCGCCATGTGCGGCGACGCCGACGAGGCGCGTGAGCAACACGGCAAGACCTTGGATGAGCTTTTCAGGGAGGTGTTCAGATGTTCAAGAAATGCTTAAAATACGATCTGCGTGCCTTTGGCAAGATCTGGCTGATGGCGGCGGGCATTGCCCTGTTGCTTGGTGTGATCTGCTCGCTGGGCGTCGGTCTCTTCTCCTTCTCGCTCATCTATGAAGTCTACACGTCATCGCTCGTTGATTCATATACCCCCGGCCTGCTGTTCTATACCCAAATGTTTTTAGGCGCGATATGCGCCATGCTGATGACCGCAGGCTCGCTGGTCATGGTGCTGGGCACAAGCATTGCCAACTACGTGCGCTATTACACCCACCTCTTTACCGACCAAGGATACCTCACCTTTACCCTGCCCGTCAAGCGCTCCACCATTTTCTGGTCCAAGACGGTCAGCGCGTACCTCTATAATCTCGGTGCGATCACGGTCACCTCGATCATGGGCATTCTGTCGGCACTTGGCGTAGCATGCGGCATTGTGGCGGGCGTGTTCTACGTTGGCATGATGCAGACCGGTATGACGCTGCTCGAGCTGCTGCAGACCTTTGATTGGGCAGATTTCGTGGAGATCTGGAACGTTATCAAGAACTGGATCCTCAACGATCTCGGCTTGATCAACGTTTTCCGCATCTTGTTTATTTCGCTGTTGCTGGGTATCGTATATCTGGCGGCAGATTTCGCTTCGATCATGACCGGTTATTTCTGCATCACCATCGGTGCGACGCTGTTCCGCAAGCTCAAGCTGCTGAGCGCTCTGGTCTGCTACTACGTGGTCAACAACGTGCTGGCTGTTCCCGCCGTGTATTTCGGCACGTACTATTTCATGTTTGCAGGCATGCTTGGCACGATTGCCATTCCCCAGCTGTTTGAAAACGTGCATATCGGCATGAGCGTGATCTATCTGATCCTTGCGATCATGGCGGTTATGTTTGTCACCATCGGTCTTGCCATGGCGTTCTTCTCAATCTGGCGCCTGGACAAGAAGCTCAATCTTGCGTAAAGGAGGTGCAGATATGAAAAACTTCAAGAAATTATCCGCGCTTCTCATCGCTCTTTTCATGATCCTCTCGCTTTGTCTGCCCGTGCTTGCGGCAGATTACCCCACCGAGGAAATTGACGAAGCCGTTGTTTGGTCGTACGACGAGACCACGGGCGAGCTGACTCACGGCGAGGTGGTATACGAGGAATATTTTATCTCCTCGGGCTTCTGGGTGATCGGTGACCGATACAGATACAAGGAAACGGTCTACATGGAGCTCTACAATCTCCAGGATCATACCGTATCGCAGTTCATCCCCGATGCCACAGTGCCCTCCGTACGCTCCGACATTGCGTTTGTCAGTTACTCCGCCTATTCCGGTGACGGTGACTTGCGCATATTCGTCACACCCGAGGGTAAGGCAGTCATGGATGCCTTTGAAAACGGACAATACACGTCTTATCAGTTTGCAGAGTATAAATCCCAGAGAGTGGATCTCTCAAAAGATTTCATAACGGATATTGAAAACCGCGAGCCAAACCTGACACTGGACGTCAGAACGCTTCGCAATGCGACCAAATACAAGATCCTGGGCATTGATGCAACCGGAAACTTCGCGCACATCATGGGCGCGGTTTATCAGACCGTGGACGGTCACGGCTACGTTTACGTAGACTACGATGCTCTTGAGAGCAATATGCTGGACGCCGACGGTACGTTGTCCTACCGTGGGGGTGAGGTGCCCGCATACACATTGGATGCCGCAATGGTCGGAGACCTGATCGTGCAGGCACAAAACTGCAAGAATGTCAGCCCTCGGGTGTACTCGGCAAACGACTTTGAGGACGACGACCTCGACATAGATCAGACCCCTGCGCTGATTCTGTTTGCGCTGATGCTCTCGCCGTTCTTATACGTCGCTCCCCTGCTGTTCTTAGTGCTGGGCATTGTGATGTGCTCGATCAAAAAGATTCCCGGCAGAAAGCGCTGGGGCGGCCTTGTCGCCGTTTCCTGCCTGTGGCTGGCCTGCTCGGTTGCCATTACGGTGCTGTGCATCGTGGCGATGGTGATTTAATAGAAAAAGACCGAACCCACGGGGCTGATGAATTAGCGACAAAACCAAATATTACAAAAGCAGAAGTCTTTCGTGGCTTCTGCTTTTTCATATCATAAGACGTGCCGGAGCGTCCTATGTAAAAAAACGGAGTCTGCTATATCAAACAGACTCCGTAATTTTTATTATTCAGTTGTTCTTCCGTTAATCTATCAGACCCATGGGTTCGGTCTTTTTTGTTATATCATGATCGGCACGTTTGTAAGGCAACGACACCTCACAACGACCGCTCGTACAGATAATCCTTGACGCCGCGGTGAAACCACAGCATATACACGCAAAACAGATCCAGCAGGATGGCTACCACCAACGCGCCCGTTACGAATATGCCCGCCTCGGTGGGCATGAAGCGCTCGACAACCGTGATTGAGCCGTCCATGTTGGTTACGTGTTCAAAGCCAAGCCGAGTGCCCGGCAGATAATTCGGAATCTGCAACGCCACCAGAGCCGCGCTGAGCACGTGGCGGACAATACTGACCACGCGCGACCAGACCGCACCGCGGAACAAATACACGGTCAACACAACAAACAATGCAATGTTGATCAGCCCCGGCAGAAGCATTTGCGTGCTTACGTAGGTCAAGCCCATATCCAGCACAACCATAAAGCCCATGACGACGCTGTAAAAGATCAGAAAGGTTTTGCCAAGCCGCTCCCGCTTCTCTTCCCTGTGGGCAATCTCCAGCATCTCGGGGCTGTAGTCGGTATTTTCGGGTCCGCGCTCGCAAAACTCGGCAAAGGTCTCGCCCTTGTAAGGTGCGGCACCGTGCGAGGTGATCTTAGCCCCCAGCATTTCGGCCAGTCGCTCGGCCGACAGCGTGTCGTTGGTGGAGGCCTCGGAAAGCTTATCCTTGGCCTTGCTCAGCCGCAAATTCTGCTCGGCCACGCGACCGCGCCAGCCTGCCAGCACGTCCCCACACTTCTCGGGATTCTCCAGCATGAGTGCAATCTCGTCCAAGGTAAACTCGGCGCGGCGCAGCTCGGACACCACAGCCAGCTCGCGCAGATTATGATCCGAGAACACCAAATATTCCCTGCCGCGCTCCCAATACCTTTCGGGATGCACAAGGCCTCGCTCGCAATATAATCTCACGGCACGCTCGGTCAGCCCCGAGCGTGCGCAAATCTCTTTCATTTTCATGGTCAAAGTCCTTTCAAATCAAAATGGGATGACGTTCTGTCACCCCATTTTACAATCTTACCTTGGGAAAGTTTCAATAGGTTTGACCCATTGTTTACAGAAAATTCATCTTCTGTCACTCTCGGGATAGACCGCGCGGCTGCCGCCCACGAATTTGGGACGGGTGCGCGCACAAAGCACGCTTGCAGCCCCTACGGTATTCTGTGCGATGCGCACGGGGACGGCTACGTGTCGCAGATGCATGCCGATCAGCGTGCCGCCGATATCCATGCCCGCATGCGCCTTGATATACTCGACCGCAACGGGCTCTTGCATGCCCGCCCATGCCGCTGTGGCAAACGATCCGCCCGCCTTGGGTTGCGGGATGACGCAAACCTGCTCCAGCCCATACCGCTCTGCGCATGCTCTCTCCACGATCAGGGCGCGGTTGAGATGCTCACAGCACTGTGCGGCCAGATACACGCCGCGCTCCATGCAGGCCTTGGCAACAGCCTCATATACGGCATTGGCCACCTCGGGTGCGGATGCGTGGCCGATCTGCCCTCCCGCGATCTCGGACGAGGAGCAACCGACCACAAGGATCTGTCCCTCTTTTACCCCTGCGGCGTCCAGCAGCTCGCAAACTGCCAGCTCCGCCTCTTTTCTGATCTGTGCGATTTCCATATCAGCCCTCGTAAGCGGCGGTGTCGCAGATCAGCGTCACGTCGGCGTGCAGATTCAGGAAGGACGCGGGACAGGAAGTGCTGACCATACCCGAAAGCATGGCCTTGACAGCCTCGTGCTTGCCCTTGCCGTTGGCCAGGATGATGATCTTCTTAGCCGAGAGGATGGTGCCCATACCCATGGTCAGCGCCAGCGTGGGCACTTGATCAATGCTCTGGAAGAAACGTGCATTGGCCTCCACCGTGTCGGCGGTCAGCTCGGTCACGTGGGTTGCGGGATACAGCGCCTCGGCGGGCTCGTTGAACGCGATATGACCGTTTCTGCCAATGCCCAGCACCTGAATATCCGCACCGCCCAGCTCGCGCACAAATGCCTCGTATCTTGCGGCCTCTGCGGCGGCATCCTCGGCGTCGCCGTTTGGCACGTGGGTGTTGGCCTTATCCACGTTGATATGGTCAAACAGCTTGGTGTTCATAAAGTAGCGGTAGCTCTGCTCGTTATCGGGTGTGATGGGATAATACTCATCCAGATTGACCGTGGTCACAGCCGAGAAATCCAGCTCGCCCCCCCGATATTTGGCAATCAGCTCGGCGTACATGCCCTCGGGGGTGGATCCTGTTGCCAGACCCAGCACACAGTTGGGCTTATTCTTGACAACGTCAGCCACGATATCGGCGGCGACGCGGGACATTTCGGAATAGTCGTTACAGCAAACAATTTTCATGATTCAATCCTCCAAATCTACGGCTTACCACTGATCACTCTCATCCTCGGGAATGACCTCCTTGATGGCGGCGATGGCACATTCGATCATGCTGTCGTCGGGCTCAAGCACGGTAATGTGCTGCAGCCAGACGCCGGGCAGAGAGATCAGACGGGTCAGGAAATTGTCGTATCTGCCTGCCAGCTTGAGCAGCTCGTAGCCAATGCCCATAACCAAGGGGAGCAATACTAAGGATATGCCGGTACGTACCAGAGTGGGAAGAACGGTATGAATGGGAGCCAGCATCTCTTTCATGGTGCCGCCGAAAGCGGCAACAAAGGTGGGCTCGATAAAGAAGGAAACGAACACGTTGACCAGCACCATCAGAATCAGGAAGGACGTGCCGCAGCGAGGATGGAATCTTCTCTGCTTGCGCACGTTCTCCACGGTCAGCTCAAGGCCGGCCTCATAGCAGAAGATCGACTTATGCTCTGCACCGTGGTATTGGAAGGTGCGGCGGATGTCCTTCATCAAGGAAACTGCCGCCATGTAGCCAACCACGATGGCGATCTTGAACACACCCTCGATCAGCGAGCGGATAAAGGACTCAAGGATCATATTCTCGGGCTTGAGCGCGGGGATCAGACCTACGATCAGGTCGTAGAGTGCGGTGGGCACGAACTTGAACAGCACGATGGCCAAACCCAGACCCAGTACAACGCCAAGGATCATGACCAGCGTGGTGGTCAAAGACGCGCCGTCCACCTTCTTTTCCTTCTTGCCCTTCTCTCCCTCGGACTTGGGGGCTTCGGGTACGGTGACGGGATCTTCGATGGCAGGAGTCTCCTCTACGGTGGGAGTTTCCTCTACGGCGGGGGTAGGCTCGGGTGCGGAAATTTCCTCGGCTACGGGTGCTTCTTCCTGCACAGGCTCTTGCTCTGTGGCGGGCACTTCGCCCTTTCGAGCGGCTTTTTTTGCGGCCTTAGCGGCCTTTTTGGCCTCGGCCTCGCGGCGCATCTCCTCCTCTGCCTCCTCAAGACCTGCGATCTCGGCAGAGCGCATCAGGCACTTGTAGCCCTGGATCATGGACATGGCGAAGTTATACACGCCGCGCACTACGGGGATCTTGGTGATCAGAGGGGTATTGGTGGCGTTCTGCTTAATCTCAAGTACAATTTCACCCTCGGGATTGCGCACCGCCATGGCTGTCTTTTTGGGTCCTCGCATCATAATACCCTCCATCAGGGCCTGGCCGCCGATGGAAGTCTTTTTGCAAGGAGGACATTTATCTTTTTTCATATATCTACCTCCAAATAAGGAATATGACATAATATATCACGTTACATAATAGCATACGTTTATTAACATGATATGAATTATTTGCACCTTTTTCGTTTTCTGCTTGACTTTCGGAAGATTTTGGGATATAATAGTTTCGTATGTGAAAACTCTCAATGGAGGATAAAAAATGAATTTTTCGGCATTATTGAACCTGTTTGGCGGTGAAGGCGGCAGCGGTCAGATAATCATTACCATCATCATGGTGGTAGCATTTATCGCAATTTTCTATTTCTTTATGATCCGCCCCCAGAAGAAGCAGGAAAAAGAAGTCAATGAAATGCGTAACAGCCTCTCTGTTGGTGACGAGATCACCACCATCGGCGGCATCATCGGTAAGGTCGTCAGCATCAGAGAAGAAACTGTTGTCATCGAGACCAGCCATGACCGCACCAAGATCCGTTTGCTCAAGAGCGCGATCAGTAAGGTTGACGTCAAGGCAGAGGACGCACAGAAGTGACATAAAAACGGCTCCGTACTCATATAGTATTACCAAAACACGGTAATATTATGGATACGGAGGCGTTTTTTTATGAATACAAACAGCAAGGGGCGTTCCCTTTTACCCATGCAGGCGCGCACGCGCGAGAAAACCCGCCCCGAAAGCGGCGGGCTTGTGCGCGGCGTTTTGTACGGTCTGGCATTTTGCGCGGTGACCGCCTTGGCATCTTTGCTTGCCGCGGCGGCTATTGCCTACGCCTCGCCCGACCCCGACGCGCTGACCCTGCCGCTGGGCTTTGGCGCAATGGTGCTGTCCTGTCTGGCGGGCGGGCTGGGCGTGGGACTTGGATGCCGCTCGGGCGTGCTGGTCAGTTCCCTGCTTTCGGGCTGTGCATTTGTGGGGCTGAGCCTTTTGCTGAGTATGTTTTTTGGCAGCGATCTGCGCCAATCCTTGACGCTGGGGCTTGGACTTGGCGCGTCCTTCGGCATTCGCGCGGGGCTGATTGCACTCTTTTGCGCGGCGGCCATCCTGACCGCACAGATCAAGGACAAATTCTCAAACCGTCCGCACGGCAATCGACGGCATCATTGATAAGGTATAAAGAACGCACCTGCCTTGTGGCAGGTGCGCTATTTTATTGATCGTAATATGCAGATTCAATATCATAATCCTCAACGCGGAGGTCGCCGGGATCAAACCACAGTTCAATACCGCCACCTTCGGGGTACCAACCCTCACCGCTTGTAAGCGATCCGGGAACCTTGGGAGTGCCCCAAGCACCCAAAACGTTGCCTTCCTGTTCCTGACGGTCAATGTAACAGACCAGCATGACAACCTTGAGGTTATCCGAATCAATTCCAAGGCCGTCCAAGCTATTGACTCCCAGCTTGGCAAGTGCATCACCCGCCAAGGTTTCCCACGGAATGGCAAGCTCGGCGATCCAGCCCGTGCCGTCTTGCTTGACTTTGGTCACGCCCTTCAGGCCGCCCTCCTTGGAGGATAATACATAATCGACAGTTGACGCGGCATCGTCTTTGATGCACTGCGCGGTCAGATTCACAGAGCCGTCCTCTTGCACTCCAAAGGAATAGAATACAGCGCGCTCATACTCACCGCTTTGGCCGAAAACTCCGCCAAGATCCAGCTGAATCTGGAAGGCGTCACCGTTGTACGTATCGGTTGCGCTGTACGCGGGGGTTATGTCGCGCACGTCAAAGGCAATATACATATACTGAGTGTCACAGCTGACGTACATGGTAAAGCCGTCGCTCTCACCGATCTCACCCATCCAAGGGTCAAGATTGCTCGCATCAAAGTCTTGTTTCCAGCAATCGATCCATGACCACTCACTCAGGTCACCGTCCAAGACAAGCTGGGGGGCAGGTTCAATGCAATCGGGCGGGTAGGTGTCGGTTTCACAGCCGACCGTGTCGTCAACGGGATAATCAACGGGCGGCTCGGTCGCGATCTCTGTCCAGGTTTCGATGTCGATCGCAACGTCGGTCTGCACGTCCGGATAGGGCTCGACGGGGGGAACCAAGATCACGTCGTCACCATGATCAACGTCCACACCGTAATTTCCAAAAATCTCCGCAATCAACCCGTTGCCCATATCACAGCCCGCAAAGCAGGTTGCGCACAGCGCAAGAAATATTCCAAATGCAACTATTTTTTTCATGCAAAGCTCCTTTCTTTCCGGGGGTTATCCCTCGGTGGTCTCTTCAACAGCAGGTGCATCGGTCATATCCTCGACGGGCAGAGTTTCGGGCGGCATGGGATAGATATCGTCAATGTCACCCTCCGTCAGATCCCCCTCAACCGCCTCCAGATTCACGGTCAGCGACTGCATCATGACCCAGCCGTCAAGCTGTACCTCTGTCGCATTGACGTACAGATAGACCTCGTTATAGCCAACGCTCAGAGAATCCAACGGAATTTCAAGGAAAAAGCTGTGCAGGTAGTCGCCTTGGATCGGGTCATGGCCCCCGGGAAGATCTGACCATGAAAAATCATACTTGCCGCACGCGCTGTCCGGAATGTTACATTCATAGCTGATGGCCTCGGAGTAGTAATACGCCGCATAGGCCTTGATGACCAGCGTAGCACCGGGTGCATAAGGCACCGACAACGATCCGTTCCAATCAAGCAGATCCTCATAGCTCATCAGCTCTCTGACACTGCCGTCTGCGTACGCCACGTAGGCAGTCAGATATTCCATCTCGGAAAGCTTGGGGATCACATATTCGATATCGGTCCATATTTCGGTCCACGTTTCGGGTATGGTTTCAACAGGCATGGGTGCGGGCTCGATCGGATCGACCAACACGTCTCCACCGGGCACGTAGTTCCCTACGTTGTCTCCAAAGATCTCTGCGATCAGGCCATTGCCCATATCACAGCTGCATAGAAAGGTCAGACACAAAGCTGTCAGAATACATACTGCAATAATTCTTTTCATATAAGTGCTCCTTTTCTGATCGTATTTTATCTGATTCCCTCGGCCTTGATAACCTCCAGCTCGCAGAAGCGGTAGGTAAATCCTGTTTGCTCATTGTGCGCCCAGAGATAGATGTGCTGTGCACCAAGCTCCAGCTCTTCGGCAGGAATCGAAACGTAGAACGCGGCCGCATACGTACCGCCCACCTGCTCTACCCGTTCTGTAATCCCGGGTGTTGCCTCGGCGGAGAAAGACTCACTGTAAACCGGCTCGGAATCCTTATCAAAGGAATAGCCGAACTGCATGTCGTCCACGCCTACCATCGCGATCCATCCGCCGTAGGAGATGGAAAGATCACCCTCCAGCACAACGCCGGCCCGATCGGGCTCGTCGCGGGTATCATCATAATAATAATTTTCGGTCATTCCTTCGCCACCGTCTAAAAATTGTACGTCAATACAGTTGATCACGACGTATACAGCCATAGGCTCTTGTACGGGTGGCAGGGTGCAACAATCGTCTTCCCACGTTGTCTCATCACCCTCGGTCCAAATTTCGGTTTCGGTCGCGATTTCGGTCTCGGGATAGTAGTACCCGCCATGGTGATCGGGATCGGTGCACTCGCAGATAAAACGGTCGGTATCTGTGGTGGGCATCTCGATCACGGCATCAACTTCCTTGTATTGCTCTCCGAAAAGCTCTGCGATCAGTCCTCCGCTCAAATCACAGGAGGCCAGCATGACACACAGCAGTACGACTGCAAGAAAACCGGCTAATTTCTTCATAAGCTCCTCCTTTTTAAGATTCTTGGGTTGTACTCGGATCGGCACTCATCTCGATCTGAATACGGTCAAACATGACCCAGCCGTCCAACGCGTGGCCTACGGCGTCCGCATGCAGAGCGATCTCGTTCTCGCCGATCATCAGCACGTCGGTCGGCACGGTCAGGTCAAAGCGGACGATAAAGTCCGCCTCCACGTCGTCGGACACCTCTCCGTCATCCTTGTTGATTCTGCGGGAGGTGACGTTATCATAGTCAACCTGTCCGTCGGGGGTTCTGTAGTAAAAATTCACGCTGTCCGATTCATTGAAAAACGCGTATCCGACAATGTGAAGTGAGCTGACGGCATCCGTACAGGTAAGGTACAAGTCCCATGGCTGTGTCGGCTCCTCTGTGACAAGCATTTCGGTCTGTCCGTCCTTGTAGGTCACCTCGACGTACACGTAGGTGGACGCCACCAGCTTGGGCACCGGCAGATTGGGATCTGCCGTCAGGTGCACCGTGGAATCCTGCTCCTCACCCGTTTGGGGCGCAAGTGCTTGGCATCCGGTCAACAAAAGTGCGCAGATAACGGACAAAAGCAACATATAGCGCGGTTTTTTCATGGCGTTTATCTCCTTAGCCATGGGATTACTTTGTTTAATTGGGGGAAACGGCGATCATCTCATAGGGGTACAGGATCAACACCAAGGACGGATCAATACTGTACGACTTGATCTCGTTTCCGTTTTTATCCATATCTACGTAAGTAATGTCGATCACGGCGTAGAGCTTTTCTTTTGACAAGTCAAGCTCGGCAAGCGTAGCGCCCACGTTTCGCTCCAGATCCGCGATCAACAGATCCCATTTCAATCCAAACTCTGCTGTCCAGCCGATCTGCACGATCTTCGCGCCCTCGATCTGGGTCTTCACGCGCACACCGCCAATGACCGCTTTTTGATTTTCCGAGCCGTCACGGGATGTATAGAATTTTTCCCCGTCGTCGTGCATATCGCCCGGCGCACGTACCGCCACGTCAAAGCAACCGGTTTCGCATTTCCCAAACGTGTACGACACCGGCTTCAAGGCCTCCGAGCCGGATTGACACAGCTCTCCCAGATCCAGCGTGATCACAAAATGATCTCCGTCATACGATCCTATTTCAGAATTTGCAACGGTACGGTCAGAAACGTCAAATCCAAAATAAAGGTATTCACTATCCGTTACCGTATACACGGTAAAGCCATCCTCATCGGTCAGCTCTCCTTCGGTTGCCAGCAAATCATCCTTTGCAAACGTGCGAGAAAATGCATTCTCCACGTCATTCCAATCCGTCAGATCCTCTCCATTCGGCGTAAGCTGTTGGATATGGACATCGGGCAATGCAGGGGTGGTCACGGGATAGCCTTCATGGTGATAGGGGTCGGTGCATTCGCACTTGGTGTTCCAACCACCGTCGGTCGTGTAAATCTCGCCGACCTGGGGATCGATCTCCAGGCTTTGGCCAAACATCTCACCAATCAGTCCTCTTGAAAAGTCACAGGAGGTCAAAACGGTCAGGCAAAGTACGGTGGATGCGAAAATACACAATGCTCTTTTCATGAGAATGCCTCCTTACAGAATATTTTTTGTTTTTTAGATCTTAGCCTTTTTGATTCTTCTCTTCATCTTGGTCAGATCGCGCAGCATCTTGAGTGTGTCGCGCACTAAGTTGACCGAGGATTCGCGGTGGTTGATGATCTTGACGGGAATTTCATGAATGGTCATGCCGTACTTGACCGCCCACAGAATGGCTTCAAAGTCAAATGCGAAGCGATCCACCTCGCATCTGGGGAAGATCTTCTTGACGGCATCCTGCGTGAACGCCTTGCATCCGCACTGGGAATCCGACAGCTTAAAGCCACCCGCAATACACAGCACCTTGATATAGGTCTTGCTGGCCAGCTTACGGATAAAGGTGTAGCCCTCGTAGCCGTCCTTGGAGAGATTGCGCGAGCCGATCACCATATCGGCCTCGGGGTGCTCCAGGAATGCATCTCTGACGCGCGCGATAACGTCTGTGCCGTAAGCCAGATCGGCATCGGTGAACATGACGTAATCGCCCTTGGCGGCCAGCATGGCGGTGCGGACAGCATAGCCCTTGCCGCGGTTCTGCTCATAGCCAACCACACGAACCGAGGGCAGGTGCAGCTGCTCTACCAGCTTATCACAGCCGTCCTTGGAGCCGTCGTTGGCAAAAATGATCTCATAATCCTCAAAATTGGCCTGCATGTATGCGGACAGCTGTCTTGCGGTGTCCTCAATGATGCTCGACTCATTATACATGGGAATGCAAAGTGAAAATTTCATGACGTTAATATCCTTTTTATTTTTCTTTATTTTCTGTATACGTAAAGCAGCATATCTACTTGGGTCGTCAAGCTTTCAAGACCGTCCAGCTTGGCGCGGTCAAGGGCGGCGGTACGCCAGTAATAGGGGGTCATGGAAAACAGCGCCTGAATGTCGTTCTGCCCCTTGACCGTGATCTCAAAGGTGATGCGGCAGGTCTCGACGTGCACAAGGTCTGTGGGCAGGTCGGCACGCTCGGCGTTCTCGTATGTGTTCTGATACATCGCCTGCTTGAGCCCCATCAGGTGTCGCTGTCCCGCTCCCAGAAGGAAGAGGTAGCCGCCGTCGGTCAGCACACGCTCATATTCCTGCTCGGCACACGGTGCGAAGATATTGAGCACACCCTGCACGCTCGCATCTGCCACCGGCATGGCGTACACCGAGGCTACGGCATAAGCGGCGGCGTCCAGCCCCAGCCTTGCGGCATCCTTTGCGGCGCGCGCACAGCCGAATTTGGAGAGGTCAAAGCCGATCATGCGATATCCCTTGGCCGCTATGCGGTTGGAATACCAGCCCTGTCCGCAGCCCGCGTCGATCAGCGTCGCGCCTGCGGGCAGATATTTCTGCACCGTCTGTTCCAGCGCCTGGGCGGCGGGCGCGTAATAGTCCTTTTCCAGAAAGCTTGTCCGCGCGGCTATCGCCTGCTTGGAGTCGCCTCCGGGGGCATGTCCTGCGGCGAGGTTAACGTAGCCTTCCTTGGCCAAGTCAAAGCTGTGCTTGCCGCCAAGGCAAAGCAGTCGGTTGCCGTCCACGGCAAGGCCGTTCTTGCAAACGGGACACACCAATTTATCGGTCAGTTTGTGTATCATGTTCAGTCCTTATCTTCTCTGCCCACAAGGGTGAGATATTCCTCATAGGTCATCAGCATGCGAAGCGCGTCCAACAGCGCGTTGGCACTCATACCCGCGGGCAATCCGCAGGCGAGTGCGATCTCATCGCGGCGGGCACGGCTGTTGTCACCACCCGACAAGCCGTCGCGGTAAAAATCAGTCTTGGAGAGCGGATTTTGGCGGTAACGCGCGTCCGCATCATTTGTCGCGTAAGGGGCAAACAGCCCACGCAGCAGGTCGGCATCCATGCCCTCCACGCCAAGCAGCCCCTGCGCACCCGGCGCGGTCTTGCGGCGTTCCTTGCCCTTGATCTGGGGCACGTACAGCTGGATCAGCCGATCCTTGGGGATCATGCCCGTGATATGCGAGCGAATGACCTTGCCGCCGCCGTCGCTGTCGGTCAGCAGAATGATCATGCTCCTCTCGGCAAGCTTGCGGAGCAGCTTTGCCAGATCCTGATTTTTAAATATACCAAACCCCTCGGTGGAAATGATCTGCGCCTTTATGATCGAGTCCAGCTTGATCTTATCATATTTCCCTTCCACAATGACGGGGTACGGAATGACAAGCTTATCTGCCATAAGCACTCCTTAAAACAAATAGTAGCACAGCACCGCAAGTCCAAGTATGATACGGTACACGCCAAACGGCGCAAAGCCGTGCCGTGCGGAAAAATCCATTAAAAATCTGATTGCAAGGCGGGAGGTCACGTACGCGACTGTGCCTGCGACCATCAAAGCCACCGCAGCCTCGTATGGCATGCGCAGGCCGTTTTGCAGCATAAACCCGGCAAAGCCCAACGTTTTGATACCGCATGCACCCGCCATAATGGGGATGGCCATGAAAAAGGAAAACTCTGCGGCGTCCGCGCGGTCAAGTCCCAGCAGCATACCGCCAAGTATGGTGGAGCCGGAGCGCGACGTACCCGGCACCAGCGAAAGCATCTGAAATGCGCCTATACCAATTGCCTTGCCAAAGGACATCTGCCCGATATCGGTGCGCGCAGTCACCTTTCCCTTGCGGACGCGCTCGATCACAATGAACAGCACGCCGTACAGAATCAGTGCAAGTGACACAACAAGGCCATTATACAGCAATCCGTCCATATCCTTGCCGGTCAGCCGCTCAAGGATCGGGTCTGCCAGCACACCCGCAAGACCTGCGGGAATACAGCCAACCACCACCCGCGCCCAAAGCGCAAGCGTTTTCTTTGCCGATTCCCTATCCCCGATTTTGGGAAACAGGCGGCTATGATAGGTACTCACCACCGCTAAAGCCGCGCCCAGCTGGATGGCCACCAAAAACAGCTCCCTGAATTCGGATGCGAACTGCACGTGCACGTCCGCGCCCACGTTCAGCGTCAGAAATTGCTCCAGCAGGATCAGATGTCCCGTTGAGCTGACGGGTAGCCATTCGGTCAAGCCCTCAAGTATGCCGTAGATCAGCGATTTCAGCAGTAAAATTCCCACAAAGCTCCTCAGAGTGAATCGGGTCTGCGCTTGTCAAAGCCCTTGGGGCTTCCCGCGCGCATGATGTCACCCTCGCGTATTTCAAAGGGTACGCGGCACCAGAAAATCATGGAAGGGTGCGGTGCCGAGGGCACGGGCGTACCGTCGGCGGCGTAAAGCTCGCAAACCTCAAAGCCCTTGCCGATCTTGCCGGGAGAGATGACCTCTGCCCTCTCGCCCACGCTGACCTTGTTTCTCTGCACAAAGCGGTACAGCCTGCCCTGCTCTGTCTGCATGGCTACGCCCGCCGCTTCAAGCGCACTTGCTTCTTCTTGATTATATTCCGTTGCGGTTGCGAAATATGCTTTCTCACGCATATATCCGCATTCCCCCAGCAGCTGGGGATTGTTCATGGGATCGTCTAAGTAAAATCCCGTGCCGTAGGTGCGGTGCGAGACGCTCTCCAGCTCCGAGAGCCAATCGGGATCGAACTCGTAATGCTCGGGGTCTGCCGCGTAAGCATCCATGGCCATGCGGTAAACGTTGGTGACCACGGCGGTATAATACGCGCTCTTCATTCTTCCCTCGATCTTGAAGGAATCAATGCCGCTCTGCATCAGGAGCGGTATGCAATCGATGGTGCACATATCCTTGGAGGACATGATAAACGTGCCGTACTCGTTCTGCTCGATCGGAATGGGCATTTCGGGACGCTTCTCCTCCACCAGCACGTAGTTCCATCTGCAGGGCTGTGAGCAGGTGCCGCGATTGCCGTCGCGCCCGTTGAGCGCGTTGGCCAGCAGACATCTGCCGCTGTACGACACGCACATCGAGCCGTGCACAAATGCCTCCAGCTCTACGTCGTCTGGCAGAGCCTCTCTGATGGCCCTGATCTCCGAAAAGCTCAGCTCGCGCGCCAGCACCAGTCTCTTGGCGCCCAACGCCGCCCATGCGCAAGCCGCGGCGGGGCTGATGATGCTCGCCTGGGTGGAGACGTGGATCTCCATATCGGGCAGCATTTCCTTGACGGTTGCCAGCACACCCATATCGGCCACGATCATGGCGTCGATGCCATAGTCCCTGATCTCGGAAAAGAACTTGCGAAGCAAGGGGTATTCTGCCGTGCGCGGCATTGTGTTGACGGTCAGATACAGCTTTTTGCCGCGAGCGTGGGTGTACTCCACAGCCTCTTTGAGTTCCTCGTTTGTAAAGTTATCTGCCGCAGAACGCATACCAAACATCTGTCCTGCGCAGTATACGGCGTCCGCGCCGTACAGCAGCGCCGCCTTGAGTTTTTCAAAATTCCCCGCCGGGGATAACAGTTCAGGCATATTCATCTCCATATACGGGAATTTTGCATCTATCTATATAGACGCCAAATACATGCAAAAAGTTCCCTTGATTTGATTATTTTTGAAAATTTTCTTTTTCCTTACGCTTTTTCTCGGCGCGCTTTTCCAACGCGGGACGAATGACCTGCGTAAACAGCACCACACCGATCATGACACAGATCGAAAGACATGGCCACACGATATAACCCTTGGTGGTCAGACACAGCACCAGCACAAAGATCAGAAGCGACAGCACAAACAGCGCGACCAGCCCCAGGGTGACCATATTGCGCTTTTTCTGCTGCTGTGCGCGGTACGCCTGCACCTCGCTGTTGTTGGCATCGGCATTCTCGGCAGCCATTTTTTCAAGCCGCGCGATCTCCTTGGAATACCGTTCAAACAGCTCGTCCGCATCGCGGAAGCCGTGAATCTTCTGAAGCAGCGAGAGCGAGCGGTAATACTCGTGCACCGCGCAGGGCTCAGGCTGTGTAGCGTCGAGATATATCTGCAATTTTTCGTCTTCGGTATAACTCATGAACTTCTCCTGTCAAAAAAGCATAGTTTTTTCCATTATATCATATTTTGAAGAAAATCTCAATAGGGTTTTGCAAAAATCCCTTATATATCATAGAAAAAAAGCCCTTTGCGCATGCAAAGGGCTTTTTTCTTGGCGGTTACTCGGGGAGATATTCGGCAAAGGGCAGTCCGGGCCACTCAAAGATCTCCTCAACCTTCTCGTAGTGATAATAGAACTCGCTCTTGGGGTCATCGCTCGGAGTCATCAGATACCGGCCGGGGGCAAAGCCCTCTTGCTCGGTCATGATCCAAACGTAGGTGTCCTCCAACCCGCTGATATAGTCCAGCTCGTAAATATCGGAATAATAGGCATAGCCGATGATCTCGCTGACGGGAGCCTGATCGTCATACACCACGCCGTAATTGAACACGAAATCGCAGTTTTTCCAGTTGTAGTAGATGCGGTAGAATTCGCCATCCTCGGGAATGGTCAGCCTCAGACAAATATCAATGTCCTCGGAAATGCTGATCGAGCCGCCCCAGCCTGCCAGATAATCCACAGCGTCCTGCACGCAGGAGAATTCCTCTCCGTCATCCGTACGGCAAATGGTATAGCCAAAGTCATATCTGCCGTCGTAGCACTTAGTCATGCCGTCATACGACGTACCAACCTCGATCAGATTGAGATAGGGGTTATTGGGATCGTCATCCGCAAAATCGTCGCGGCCAAGCTGATCATTTCCCTGCTCGCCGGAGTCGGTGGGGGCTTCGGTGGGAGTCTCGGTCTCGGTTTCGGTGGGGGTTTCGGTCGGGGTCTCGGTCGGGGCTTCGGTAGGCGCCTCGGTGGTGGGTTCGGGGGTGGTCTGTTCGGGGGTCTTGCCCTGATCGCAGGCAACAAGTGCCAGCATCAGCACTGCGCAAAGCAGAAGGGATACAATGCCGGTCTTTCTCATACTTACCTCCTTATCCGGTATTCTGTCTTTTTATTATATCATTTTTACAGACTTCTGTCAATTGACTTCCGAAATATCCCGAAGAAAAAAAGAATACCCGCACACCTTGCGGTGTGCGGGAAACTATTCTTACTGAATTATTCAGCGTCGGTAGCCTCGACTACTTCCTCTTCAGCCTCCAGCTCAGCCTTTGCCTCCTCCAGCAGTGCGCGGATGGAGAGGTTGACCTTCTGCTTCTCGTTGTCGATGTCAACGATCTTGGCATCAACGGTCTGACCGATCTGCAGAACCTCTTCAGGCTTGTTGATTCTGGTCATAGCGATCTGAGAAATGTGGATCAGGCCGTCTACACCGTCAACGATCTCTGCAAATGCGCCGAAGGGCATCATGTTCACGATCTTAACGGATGCAACGTCACCTACTGCATAAGTATGTGTGAAGATGTACCAGGGGTTGGTCTGCTCGGTCTTGTAGCCCAGAGCAATTCTCTTCTTTTCCTTATCAAAGCTCTTGACGTAAACAGTCAGCACGTCGCCGATTGCAACAACGTCAGCAGGAGACTTGATTCTCTTCCAGGACAGCTCAGACTGGTGAACCATACCGTCAACGCCACCAAGGTCGATGAACGCGCCGTAAGAGGTCAGGCTCTTAACGGTACCGGTGTAGGTCTTGCCCTCTTCGATCTCGTTCCAGAAAGCTTCCTCACGAGCCTTGCGCTCGTCTCTCTGTACCAGGCGGATAGAGCCCTTAGCTCTCTTGCCCTCACGGATCTCAATGATTCTCAGCTTAACGGTGGTGTTCAGAAGGGTGTTCAGGTCGCCTTCCTTCGGAACGCCGGTCTGGGATGCGTGTACGAATACACGGTTGCCCTCAACGGATACGATGATGCCGCCCTTAACGACCTCGATGACAATGCCTTCCAGCACTTCCTCGGTGTCCTTAGCTGCTACGATCTTGTACCAGCTCTTGTCGGAATCAACGCGCTTCTTGGACAGTTCAGCAACTCCCTCGATGTCGCTGACACGAATGACAAAGGCATCTACCTTGTCACCTCTGTGGAATCTGTCAGTCAACTTTTCGGGAGAATCATCAACTTGCTCGGCCTTGATGTAACCCGTAACGCCTGCGCCGAGGTCCAGCTGGATCTCTGCATCGGTAACGTATTCAACGGTTCCGGTAACGACATCTCCTGTATTTAAAGTTTTGAGTGATGATTCCAACAGCTCTTCAAAGTTTTCTACAACTTCGCTCATGGTTTTTTCTACCTCCTCAATTATATCGCGCGGTGTTGAGGCACCTGCCGCGATCCCCACCCTTTGGTGAGTAAACGGACCATACGCAGAAAGCTGTGCGGCACTTTCAACCATATAGGTATCGGGACACGCGCTCTTACTGATATGGTACAGTTTTGTCGAATTTGAACTGCTCCGACTTCCTATCACAATCATGCAATCACACGCGCTCGCAAGGCTTGCAACCTCTTTCTGGCGAATTTCCGTGATACTACATATTGTATCAAAAATTATCGGATTTGTATATAGTTTTTTGATAAATTCTTTTGTTTTCAACCATTCGCCCAATTTTTGGGTGGTTTGAGCTACCATAATTGGTACTTTTGCGCATACGTTTTGCCATTTTTCGGGAGTCAGGATACGCTCGAGCTCTTCAAGGTCAGAAAACACGATTTTTTCGCCGTCAAAGCGCGAGAGAAAGCCAACCACCTCGGGGTGATCCGCCGCGCCCAGCACGTACAGAACGTGCTCGGGGGAGTTGTGCTCCGCCACGATATGATGGATCTTGCGCACAAACGAGCAGGTGCAATCCACAAAGGAAAAACAGGGATTTTTCGCATGGCACTCGGCCAGCCTTTGCTCGGTCTGCTTTGTCATACCGTGCGCGCGCACGAACACCTTGACGGGGGCACTCTTGCAGGCCTCGGTACAAAGTCGATCCAGATCCTGTTCGCTCGCCACAAGAACGCCCTGCGCCTCCAGACGTGCGATATAGGTATCGTTATGGATCAGCCTTCCCAGCGTGAAAATGCGCGTACCGGGCGCATGCTCGGCGATCTCGCGCTCAATGGCCTCGGCCGCGCGACCCACGCCAAAGCAAAAGCCCGCGTGCTTGGCCACGATCACTTCTCTGTTCATGCCTCGTCCCTCTTCTCGCTCATGAATTGCTCGCCCAGCGTGCAGATGCGGTCAAACACCTTTTCGGTAATGGCCGTGTATTCCGCCGTGCCCGAAAGACCTGCGCTGTATTCCTCATACGTCATAGGCTTGCCGATCACGATATCCAGTCTGTGGCCAAGCTTATATTTGTAATCCTTCATGCAAAGATAGCACGGCAAAACCGTCGCACGTGTGCGCGAGGCGATCATGCCAATGCCGTGGTGGATCTCGGTTTCTCTGGGGTTGACGCCCACGTTACGGTGTCCCTGCGGAAAAATACCCACGCATTTCCCTTCCTTGAGCAGGGCAATGCTCTTCTTGATGGCAGATACGTCCAAGCCGCCGCGGTCCACCGGGAATGCTCCCAGCCCCTTGATCAGCCAGTTCAACAGAGGTACACGGAACAGCTCCTTTTTGGCCATAAAGTGCGGTTGCTGCTTGCTTGTGGCGGCACAAAGAAAGATGGGATCGGCAAACACGGTATGGTTGCTGCAGATAATATAAGGCCCTTCGGACGCTGCAGGCTCATGCTCTGCCCCATGCACGCGAACGCGAAGCAGCCACATAAAGGGCTTACGCAACGTGCCCTGAAACACTCTGTAAAAGCCGCTCTTCATATCAAAGGTTCTCCAGCTTATCGCCAAGGCGTTCCTTGATAAACGCCAGCAGGCTCTCAAGGCTCTCTTCAAAGGTCAGACCCGAGTTATCGTACATCACGGCATCCTCTGCGGGAACGGCGGGGGCAATATCGCGGCCTGCGTCCTGTGCGTCGCGTGCCATCATTTCCTCCATGACCTGCTCCAGCGTGACGTCCTGACCCTTCTCTCGCAGCTCCAGATATCTGCGCTTGGCGCGGGTCTCGGGAGATGCGGTCATAAAGATCTTGAGGTCTGCATTGGGCAGAATAACTGTACCGATGTCGCGGCCGTCCATGATCACGCTGTTCTTGCGCGCGATCTCCTTCTGCGTCTCCAGCAAAAATGCTCTGACCTCGGGGATCTTGGAAACGGTGGAGGCGTACATGGAGATCTCGGGCTCGCGGATGCGATCACCGGGATTGACGCCGTTGAGATAAATATTCTGCACGCCATTCTCAAATCTGACCTCGATGTGGATCTCGGGCAACAGCGCGCACACAGCCGCCGTGTCCTCGGCGGCAAAGCCGCGGTCACGGACGTAAAGCCCCACCGTGCGATACATCGCACCGGTGTCCACGTATACGATGCCAAGCCTCTTGGCAATGGCCTTGGAAAGTGTGGTCTTACCGGCTCCGCCCGGTCCGTCTATAGCAATCTGAATCATAGTAAGCTCCTTGAAATTAATAATCGGTAGCGGCGCTCTGGCCTGCTAAGTGCCCGGTGGAAAACGCGATCTGCAGATTAAAGCCGCCCGTGTAGGCGTCCACGTCCAACACCTCGCCTGCAAAATACAAGCCACCCACCAGCTTGGACTGCATGCTCGCGGGATTGATCTGGCCGACGTCCACACCGCCCTTGGTCACGATGGCCTCGTCGATGGGGCGGAATCCGTACAGCTTGATCGGAAAGGCCTTGAGCAATGCGCCCAGCGCATGCCTCTCGGCGGCTGTGACGGAATTGACCTTCTTGCGCGGGTCAATGCCCGAGCAGGACACCACGGTCTCGATCATCTTCTGCGGCAAAAGGTCGCCAAGACTGTTAAGAAAATCCTTGTTCTGATATTTTGCGAAATCCGAAAGCAGGCGCGCATCCAGCGTTTTTTCGTCGAGCGCGGGCTTGAGATCGATATATGCGGTATATTTGCCCTGTGCGATATCCGGCAGATGTGCCGAGGCGCTCAGGATCATGGGGCCGGTCAGCCCGAAATGCGTGAACATCATCTCGCCAAAGTCACGGTAGACCACCTTACCCGAGGCGTTATCCTTGACGGACAGCCCCACGTTACGCAGGGACAGCCCCTGCATATCGCGACACACGTGCCCTTCGCAGGTAATGGGTACGAGTGAGGGGAGTAGACGGGTGACCTTGTGCCCTGCCTGCGCGGCCAGCTTGTAGCCGTCGCCGTCCGAGCCGGTCAAGGGATAGGACTTGCCGCCCGTGCACACAATGACGCGGTCAAATTCATAAGGCTTGTCGGTATACAGACCGTGAACGCAGCCGTCGTCGATCAAGAGCGACTTGACGCGCTCGGTGACGACCTTGACGCCCGCGTCCTGCACGGCGCGCTTCATGGCGTTCACAATATCAATGGCCTTATCCGACTCGGGGAAAACGCGGTTGCCTCGCTCGGTTTTGAGCGGCACGCCGAGATCCTCGAAAAAGGCCTTGGTGTCGGCCGTGGTAAACGAAGCCAGCGCGGCATAGAGAAAGCGTGGGTTGGTGGGCACGTTGGAAAGGAAGGTGTCACGGTCGCAATCGTTGGTGACGTTGCATCTTCCCTTGCCCGTGATGCGGAGCTTTTTGCCAAGGCGGTCGTTACGCTCAAACAGCATGACCGCAGCTCCCATATTGGCGGCAGACACGGCTGCCATCATACCTGCGGCACCGCCGCCCACAACCGCTACGCGGATGGGTGAATAATCGGTATATTCCATACTCACTGCTGGGTCTTGTCGTAAATATCGTATTCGTCCCAGATGACCTCAAGCTGGCGCAGTCTTTCGGTGACCTGATCCTGGCAGGCGCGGGAGACCGCAACCACCAGCGCGTTGATCACGCTCAAAGGGGCGACCAGCGAATCTACAAAGGAGGCCATATCGCTCTGTGCGACCAGCAGCTGGTCGGCACTTACGGCCAAGGGGGACTCGACGCTGTCGGTCAGACAAATGACGTCCGCACCCTGCTTGTGCGCATACTCGGTGGCCTTGATGATTCTCTTGGAATATCTGGGGAAGCTGATGGCGATCAGCGTGTCCTTATGGTTGATGTTGAGCATTTGCTCAAATACCTCCGCACCCGACGAGGTCTGCACAAATCTGACGTTGCCGAAGATCATGCGCAGGGAGTGGTCGAGAAAGCTTGCCAGCGAGGAGGAGGAGCGAACACCTAAAATGTAAATATTCTCGGCGCCTACGATGTGCGAAACAGCCGCGTCAAACGCCTCGCGGTCAATGCCGTCCAGTGTCTTGCGGATCTTTTCCGCATCGGATTCCAGCACCTTGGAGAGCACGTCGCCCTTGCCGATCAGATTGTTGGTGACTTCAATACGCTGGAAGGAGGTCAGCTTGGTGCGGATCAGCTCCTGCAACGATTTCTGGAACTCGGGATATCCCTCGTAGCCCAACTCAATAACAAAACGTACCACAGTAGATTCGGACACACCGACAGCCTGCCCCAGCTTGGAGGCCGTCATATAAGCCGCCTTGTCGTATTCCTTCAGAATAAATTTGGCGATCAGCTTCTGTCCCTTGGAAAAGCCCTGCATGTTATCTTCAAGCAGTCTCAAAATATCTCTTTTCATGTCCCTTCCCTTTCAGATCAGCAAAAAAATAGGGGATGCTCATAGAATACCAATCTTAATTATACACCTTTTTAAATTTTGTGTCAAGGCTTTTTGCAAGTCTCAGATGGTGAAATTGCAAATAGCAAATTGACAGTAGCAAAACAAACAGGACCGTTGTTCACGATCCTGTTTTGTCATTTGTATCAAGCCCTTTGGTATTCCCTTGCCAGCATGGAATACGTGCCCACGGTGCGGTACGCGCCCTTGACCAGCATGGCCTCGCGGCGCTCTCCCTCAAAGCTCATGCCAAGACGCTCCAGCAAAAGTTTTGAATGCTCGTTCCCTTTCAGGTACTTGGCCTCGATGCGGTGCAATTTCAGGGCGACAAAGCCAAATCTCAGCACCTCGCGCGCCGCCTCGGTGGCATAGCCTTGGCCGCCGAAATCGGGATGGAACACGTAGCCGATCTCACCCGAATCATTGGGAAAATCAAATCTGGTAAAGCCGCAAGAGCCGATCACGCGCCCGCTCTTTTTCTCCACGACAGCCCAGTTGAAATAATCCCCCACGCTGTATCTCTGCCCCAGATAGCGCAGATAATCCACGGTGAAGGCGGGGGTAGGATGCGGCGTCCAGGTCAGAAACTCGGTCACATCCTCGCGGCAGGAATATGCATATACGTCATCCGCATCGCTGACCAGCATTTTGCGCAGGATCAGCCGCTCGGTCTCCAAGGTGGGAATCTTTGAAAATATGCGATAGATACTCTCTTTTCTCATACGTCCTTCTCCATGTGTAATTGTATTCATTATAACGGAGACCGCCGCCTTTTGCAAGTTTTTTCGCAAAATTCCCGAAAATATTATCTACGGGCATGACAAGCGGCTAAGTTTGTGATATAATAGATGAGATATCACCGAAAGGAGAACGCGATGCATCAGCTGGAAAACGTTTTAGTCCCTGTCATGCTGGGAAATTCCATACAAGCCCCTCTGCTTGCGCGCCGTCTTTGGCGAAAATATCGCGTGGTCTCCCACGTGTTTGCATCTCACCCCTTCTGGCTGTGCCACCTTTTACACTACGTGCGCGTAGTGCGCCTGCCCGACTACATGCAGGGAGAGTTGCTTTGGTGCGATTTGCGCGAATTTGCCGAGCAATATCCCGATCTTTTGTTTTGTCTGATCCCCTGCGACGATGCGGCTCGGCATTTCTGCTATGCACATGCCACCGAGATCGAGCCCTACTATATGACGGTGCTGCCCGAGCAGCTGAGCGCCGACACCCTGCCCTATCTTTGTAAGGAGGAGCTCCCTATATGAAGCTTTCAGAGCTGTTACAGCATATTCCGCACGTCGACGGCACACAGCTGACCTACGTCAAGCCCTATCCCGTGCCCGACGCGGATATCTCCTATATTTGCCACGACTCGCGCAAGGCGGGCCCCGACTGTCTGTTCGTTTGCATTCGCGGCTACGTCAGCGACGGACATGCCTGGGCCGCCGCGGCCTATCAGAACGGCGCGCGCGCCTTTGTGGCCGAGCAGCCGCTGGATCTGCCCGACGACGCCTTTGTGGCCTGCTGTCCCGACACCAGAATTGCCTTGGCCGCGCTGGCCGCCGCCATTTACGGGCATCCCACCGATAAGCTGCACGTCATCGGCATCACCGGCACCAAGGGAAAGACCAGCACCGCACTCATGATCCACCGCATGCTGGACGCCATGGATCAGCCCGGCGGTTACATAGGCACAAACGGCGTGGATTTCTGCGGCCGCCACTACGCCACGGTCAATTCCACCCCCGAGAGTCTGGATCTGCACGATTACATGGCGCAGATGGTGGAAAGCGGCGTCAGATACGTGGTCATGGAGGTGTCCTCGCAGGCGCTCAAGCTGTCGCGCGTGTACGGCATTCCCTTTGAGATCTGCGTGTTTACCAATCTCTATCCCGACCACATCGGCGGCGTGGAGCATGCCGATATGGCAGAATACATGGCTTGCAAAAAGGCCTTGTTTGACTTCCCCGACATCCGTCACATCATTGCCAACCGCGACGACCCCGCCTTTGGATATATGACCGCCGACACGGGTGCCCCCGTCACCACCTACGGCCTGCAGGCTGCATGCGATTGGCATGCCGACAATTTGTCTGCACAGCTTTGCTACCGCGTGCCCGGTACGGCCTTTTGCGCACACACCCCCGACGGCATTGACCTGCCCATGCAGATCCCCTTCCCGGGCGATTACAGCGTCTACAACGCGCTTTGCGCGCTGGCTGTGTGCGATAAGCTGGGACTGGACGTCAAGGCCTGCGCCGCCTCCTTAGCGCACGTGCGCATTGCGGGTCGCTTTGAGCCGGTCTTCCTTGCAAGCCGACCCGACACCACGTTTATCATTGACTACGCGCACAACGGCGCTTCGCTTCGCGCCGTGCTGACCTCACTCAAGAAATACAAGCCGCGCAGACTGATCTGCCTGTTTGGCTCGGTGGGCGGCCGCACGCAGATGCGCCGCGGCGAGCTGGGCGCGGTGGCAAGCGAGCTTTGTGATCTTTCGATCCTGACCTCAGACAACCCCGGCAACGAGGATCCGAGTGCCATTCTTGCCGACATTGCCGCGGCCTTTACCCACGATCGCTACGTCTGCATCCCCGACCGCCGCGAGGCCATTGCCTACGCCGCCAAGATCGCCAAAAAGGGCGACGTGGTAGTGCTGGCCGGCAAGGGACACGAGACCTACCAGCTTGTCCGCGGCAAGTATCTCCCCTTCTCGGAGCGCGAGATCTTGCTGGAGATAGACCGAACACTGTAAACAGAATCCCCCCTCTGCCATGCGGCAGAGGGGGGATCGTTTTATTATACTCGGATTATACTCGGATTACTTTCTGGTGCCGGACTTGAACATGGACAGCATATCGTCCAGATCATCGTCGGGAGTGCTGGTCTTGGGCTCTTCCTTTGCAGGAACTGCCTTAGCCTCTCTCTTGGGCTCCAGGGAGATCTTACCGGGATTCTTGTTGTCATCCTTCTTATCGAAGCCGGTAGCGATGATGGTGATCTTCATCTCGTCTTCCAGTTCAGGATCGAAGCCTACGCCCCAAATAACGCTTGCGTCGGGATGTGCCTCGTTGGCGATCATGGTGGAAGCCAGATCCACGTCCTCCAGACCTACGTCGGGAGATACCATGATGCTGATCAGAACGCCGCGAGCGCCCTTGATGGAGGACTCGAGCAGCGGGCTGGAGATAGCAGCGCGAGCTGCCTGCTCTGCCTTATCCTTACCGGTAGCCGAGCCAAGACCCATGTGTGCATAGCCTGCGCCCTTCATGACGGAGGTAACGTCAGCAAAGTCAAGGTTGATGAACAGGGACTCGTTTACAAGGTCGGAAACGCTCTTAACACCGCGGTGCAGAACGTTATCGGCGATCTCGAATGCGTTGGCAAGGGTGATTCTGGTGTCGGTAACCTGCTTGAGCTTTTCGTTGGGGATTACGATCAGAGAGTCAACGTACTGGCTCAGCTCGGCAATACCGGCCTCAGCCTGTGCTGCTCTGCGAGCACCCTCAAATGCGAAGGGCTTGGTTACGATACCAATGGTCAGAATGTCCATCTCGTGTGCAACACGTGCAACAACGGGAGCCGCACCGGTGCCGGTACCGCCGCCCATACCTGCGGTTACGAACACCATGTCGGTGCCCTGCAGGAACTTCTTAATCTCATCAAGGGATTCCTCTGCTGCACGTGCACCGATCTGAGGATTGGAGCCTGCGCCGAAACCCTTGGTCAGCTTTTCGCCGATCACCAGCTGGGTTGCTGCTTCGGATCTGCGAAGTGCCTGTCTGTCAGTGTTAATGGACACGAATTCTACGCCGCGGATGTGGCTGGAGATCATTCTGTTAACAGCGTTATTTCCGCCGCCGCCAACACCGATAACCTTAATATTTACGCCACAATCATAGGTATCGTCATGTTCAAAAGTCATTTGTTTTGCCCTCCCGAAATTTATATCAGTATTTTTATTTTTTTGGCCGTAAAGCACAAGACCTTGTGTCCCGTGGGCAAAATGAGCCCAACATGTGCTTTATATATATAATATAACAAACTTTCAAATAATTCAAGAGGTTTCGCAAAAAAACTTTCAAAAATTTATGAAAAATTCACATTTTTCCCTCGCTAAAGACTACGACATTGTCGTATGACAATGTCGTAGCGGTTATTCCCATATTTCGTCCAGGTCAATTTGGTCTGCAGGGCGCACGTAAGGCACGCTCGCACCCACGTCCACGATATATTTCTGTCCTGCATCGGTGGGCTTTTCGGCAAGCATCTGCTTGGCCAGCGTCATTTTCTGCGCAAACTCGGTGGCATTTTTGACGCGTCCGAATCGGATCTGCCACGTGCTGTTCACCGTCACGCGCACGTCAAACTTGTTCTCCAGCGAAACGGCTGTCAGCGAGTCGGCATAGTCCGACTGAGCCAGATAACCGAGAAATTCGGTGATATAAGCGAAGTCGGCTTCGGTTTTAGTGCTCTCCTCGTCCTCCTCATCGGTAAAGCGCAGCGAGCTCGCTCTACCCGGTTGGGTCTTGGAAAGCTCGGGCTCGGGCAACGAGAGCCTGACGTATCCGCGCTCGGCATAAGGGGTGCTGTCCTGCCCTGCATCCACAATGCGCAGATCCCCCGCCACCAGCATCCAACCTGCATGCGGCTTACCGCTCAGCTCGGTCTCATACGGGAAATAAAACAGCGGAGCTTGCTCCTTTACGCTGACGCGCAGCGTGCCCGGGAAGGCATAGCGCACCTCTGCACTCTCCAAGTACAGCAGCTTGTCCAGCAGCTGCTGCTCACCGCGTCCCAGCACGGCAGGCAGTATCGGATTGAGGGCACGCGATTGCAGAGCGTCTGCGATTTCTTCATTGGTATAATGCGAATCGTTTTGCTCAACCTCCACCCGCAAGACCGGGAATAGCACGAGCACAAGCAAGAGCAGTGCAAGCACGGCCAGCACACCGCCAAGCACGGCAACCCTTTTGATCACGGTCTGCTTTTGCTCGGGCGTATAATTCTTGTGCGGCAACCGCTCCAAAACGGCCTCCCACCATTGCTTCAGCTTCTCCATCATGCGCGTGTTCCCTTCTTTTGCAGAAGCTTTTCCACCTCTTCCAGAATATCGCGGTTGGCATCGGGGCAGGAGAATTTGGCAATATTGGTACGCAGGAACATACGTTTTTCATCGTTTTCCAAAAGCTCGGTCACACGGGCCTGCAGACCGCCATCCGCATAATCGCTTTCACGGGCATATACCGCCGCGCCGGCATCTCCCAGAGCCTTGGCATTCTTGTACTGATGGTCGTCTGCCACGTTGGGAGACGGGATCAGGATAGCCGCCTTATGCATCAGCGCAAGCTCGGAGACCGTCATAGCTCCCGCGCGGGAAATGACGATATCGGCCGCCGCCATCTGCTCGGGCATATCGTATATGTATTCCGAAACGCGCACGTTTTCAAGGCTGTCAAGGCCCGCCTGCGCATATTTCTGCTTGTATTCCTCGTAATAATTCTTACCCGTTGCAGTCACGAAGAGCACGTCGGGGTTGTCCTTAGCCATAGCAGAGATCATCTCGAACACGTATCTGTTGACCATCATCGCACCGCGGCTTCCGCCCACAGCCAGCACTGCCTTGCGGTATTTGCCCGCAACGCCGAGCTGTTCTCTGGCCTTCGCCCCGTCGCAGGTGCGGAAGCCGGACAGCAGAGGGTTGCCCACAACGCGCGTTTTTTCGGGTCTTGCGAACCTTTGCGCGGCATCCGGGAAGTTGACAAGGATGGTATCCACCTTGTCCCTGACCTGCATCAGCGCCTTTCCGGGCAGGGCGTTTGATTCATGCACCAACGTAGGTACACCCATGCGCGAGCCTGCTGCCAGCAGCGGCCAGCTTGCATAACCACCCGTGCCGATAATGATATCGGGGCGGAATTTCCCGATCAGCTTTTTGGCCTGGCGCTGCGAGACTGCCATCAGCACAGCCGTGCGGACGTTACCGGGATGGAAGATGGGAGAGCGCATGCCGCAGATGTCGATGCTGTAAAGCTCTTTGTACTGCGTGCGCGAGATCAGCTCCTTGGCCTTATCCGAGCGCTCGGTGGATGCGGCAAATGCAATGTTTGCATCCGGATATTTACTCTTGATTGTATCGGCAATCGCAATGGCGGGATTGACGTGTCCTGCCGTGCCGCCGCCTGTGATCAGAATATTCATAGCGTTCTCCCATTACTTTTTTTGATAAGAATACCGCGAGATCGAGAGAATAATACCCATCTCAAAGATCTGCAGGGCGAGTGCCGTACCTCCCGAAGAGAAGAACGGCAAGGAAATGCCCGTGTTGGGCATGGAATTGGTCACAACCGCGATGTTAAGCAGGGTCTGCAGTGCGACCTTGGTGGTCAGACCGTAGACGGTCAGCGCGCAGAAGCGATCGGGAGCATTGGCCGCGATCTTATAGCCGCGCCACACCAGCAAAATAACAAGTGTCATGAAGATCAGCACGCCAAGCATGCCAAGCTCCTCACAAAGAATGGTAAAGATAAAGTCGTTCTGGGGCTGAGAAACGTAACCGTATTTCTGCTGGCTCATGCCGAGTCCTCGCCCGAAAAAGCCACCCGAGCCGATGGCGTAGAGTCCCTGTAGGGTCTGCCATGCCTCACCCAGCGGGTCGACCTTATCAATATTGATCCAGGTGTCAATTCTCTTTCTGGCATACTCCGAGAACAGCAGTACCACGCTGACCAGCGAAACACCCACCGCGCCAAGGGCCGCGAACCACTTGAGCTTAGTGCCGCCCAGATACATGACCGTGATGCCCAGAATGCCCAGAATGATCAGACCCGACAAATGCTTTTCCAGCATAACAAGTCCGCAGATGATGCCGATGATGATAGCAGGGCCAAGCACACCGTAGGTAAAGTGACCGCCGAATTTCTGCACCGTATTGATCTCTTTTTGATATTTGGACATAAACAGCGCCAAGAACATGATCAAGGCCATTTTGGCAATTTCGGAGGGCTGGATGGTAATAAATCCGCCAATCGAGATCCAACGGTTTGCGCCGCCGAACACCGTGCCGTAAATCAGCACAGCCACCAGAAGCACGACCGAGCCCGCATAGGCGCAAATAGCAAAGAACTTCCAGAACCAGGGGCGTGCCAGCAGAACAAAGGGAACCGTCATAGCCATCGCCAGCGCCAGATACATCAGATGCCTTTTGATAAAATAGGTGGAGTCGTCGTGATACTGCGCGGCGTAGATCGAGCTTGCGCTGTAGGCCATGATAATGCCGTACAGAATCAATCCTGCCACGATCAGCAAGAACCATACGTCAATGCCGCCGCGGGTCAGCACACCCGGCTCGGGCAGAGGCTCGCCGTGAATTTTCTTTTGATAGATGGGATCCTCAGGCTCAAGCAGAGCGTCCTGCTTTTCGTTGAAGCGGTCGCCAAGCTCCTCGCCCTTCAGCTTCAGGGCGCGCTTGAATCTCTCCCAGTACACTTGATACTTTTTCACGGTCTCACCTCCTCTTTATGAATATAATCGGTTTAAATCAGGACAGTCAGTCCGGCGACCACGCACAGAAGTGCGGTCACGATGCAAAAGATCAGCACGATCTTTTTCTCGCTCCAGCCGCACTTTTCAAAGTGATGGTGCAGGGGCGCCATTTTGAAAAGTCTTTTGCCGTGCGTCAGCTTGAAGTACAGGATCTGGAACAGGCTGGACAGCATTTCGGCTACGTACACAAAGCCCGCGATGATGACAGCCAGCTCCATGTGCGCCATGAATGCACAACCCATCAGCACGCCGCCGATAAACAGCGAGCCGGTGTCCCCCATGAACACACGGGCGGGATAATGGTTGAACAAAAGGAATGCACAAACAGCGCCAAACAGCGCCGCGCTGACCACGCCAAGACCGCTGTTCTCTGCGATCACGGCCATGATGCAAAGGAAAAGCGTTACGACCGCTGTGATGCCCGAGGCAAGGCCGTCGATGCCGTCGGTCAGATTGGTGGCATTGACAAAGCCTGCGATGACCACGATATAAATGGGATATGCAAGCCAGCCGAGCCCAATGCTGATATTGGTAAAGGGGATGAGCAGATCGGTGTGCAGATTGCCGGTAATGGCCATCATTGCCACGTAAGCCGCCGCAAATACCAGCTGCAAAAACAGCTTCTGCCATGCGCGCAATCCCTGATTCTGCTTCTTGAGCAGCTTGCAATAGTCGTCCACAAAGCCGATGGCGGCATTGAAAACGCCGAGCAGCAGCGTCAGCGCAAGCGGGATCAGCGTGCGCGAGGATTCACTTCCCCCAAGCACCAGACACAGCACCGACCAGACCGCCAGCACCAGCAAAAACGCGGGGATAAAGCCGATACCGCCCATGGTGGGGGTTCCTTGCTTGTTCCCGTGCCACGCAGGTCCCAGCTCATAGATGCTTTGTCCGATCTTTTTGGCTCTGAGCACGGGGATCAAAAAATACAAGGTGACTGCACTGATCACAAATACCGCAAACGCCACAAGCAGGGATTCTGTGGCAATGGCTTCATTCATACCCATCTGACTTCCAAACAACTTAAAAAGCATTTTTCTCTCCCTCGTTTTATCTGTTCAAATAATCCTTTGTCATCTCGTAAACCTGCTCAAGCGCGACACCGCGGCTGGCCTTGAACAGCACCGCGTCACCGCCCTGCAAAAGCTCGCAAAGCTTGCCGGCGGCCTCTTGCTTTGCATTCTCGCCCTCAAAGGCGTAAACCCTGCAGGCGTTGCCTGCGCCTTTGGCAATTTCGGCGCCAAGCTCGCCCACCGTGATCACCACGTCAGCCATGGTTGCGGCAAGCGCACCCGTCGCGCGATGCATCTGCACGGTATTCTCACCAAGCTCCAGCATATCGCCAAGCACCGCAATGCGGCGACCTTCGATTTGCAGAGCATGCAGAGTTTCCAGCGCGGCCTTCATGGATTCGGGACTTGCATTATAGCAATCACACAACAGCGTTGTATTCCCCACGCGCTCGATCTGCTGGCGCATGGGCATGCCCGAAAAGGCCAGAATCCCCTCCCTTATCTGTGCATCGGACAGATGGAAGATCTTGCCCGTGACAGCCGCGAACATAGCCGCCATGACCATGTGGCGCCCCAGCGCGGGCACTACGATATCGGCACGGACCTCATGTCTTGTATGCAGATCAAAAACGGTACGCCCGTCCGCGGTATAGCGGATGTTTTCCGCGCGCACGTCAGCCTCGGGATTATCGATGCCGATATACAGAGTTCTTCTGCCCTCGGCATACTTCCCTGCCAACAGCGGCTCATCGGCGTTGAGCAGCAGATATCCGCCGTGTCGCAGACCTTCCGCCACCTCCAGCTTGGCCCGAGCGATATTTTCACGCGTGCCGAGGTGCTCAAGATGCGAAGAGCCGATATTGGTGATCATGGCCACGGTGGGACACGCCGTGCGGCTCATGCGCGAGATCTCCCCCAGCGCACTCATACCCATTTCGAGCACGGCGGCACGGTGGTGTGCACCTGCCTCCATCAGCGACATGGGCATGCCGATCTCGCTGTTGAAATTACCCTTTGCGGCATACAGATTCAGCCCCTGATCCAGCACCGACGCCACCATGGTCTTGGTGGTGCTCTTGCCTACGCTGCCCGTGATGGCAACCGTTTTCATGGGGTCGTTCTGTCCGAATTTTTCCACTCTGTAATTCTTGGCCAGCTTGCAAAAGGCCGCCACGCTGTCCTCTACCACAGCCGCTCCCACGGTTTTGGCATGGATGTCCTGCGGCACGTACTCGCAAAGAATGCATCTGCATCCCGCCGCGATGACCTGGCCGATATAATCGTGTCCGTCCACGCGCTCACCGCGAATGGCAACGAACATGGTATCCTTGTCTGCTTCTCTGGAGTCGGTGCAAATATATGAAAATTCCACGCCTGCATTGCCCGTAAAATCGTACAGCTCGCCGCCACAGTATTCTGCCGCCTGCGCAAGATTCATCGGTTGCATTCCAAGCCTGATTTTCATAGTCACTCACTCTCCCTGTTCGCGTTTCTTCGGTTGCGGCGGCCTGAGCTGCTCCATCGCCTCTTGCACGATGGCGCGCTCGTCAAAGGGTTGCCTGCCGTTTTGATTGATCTCGTAATTTTCGTGCCCCTTGCCCGCAAGCAGGATCACGTCATGCTGTCTTGCATGCTCAATGGCGTGCCGGATGGCACTTTTTCTGTCTCTGATGACGCGGTAATGTGCCCGTCTGTCCACACCGCGCAAAATATCTGCGATAATATCGTCGGTCGACTCTGTGCGGCTGTTATCCGCAGTAATGATCACAAAATCCGCCATACGCGAGGCGATCTGCCCCATAGCGGCTCTTTTTCCCTTGTCACGGTCGCCACCGCACCCGAATACCAGCACGATGCGCTGATTTCTGAGCCTGAGTCTGTGCACCGCGCGGAGCAGATTCTCCAGCGCGTCGGGGGTGTGGGCATAGTCGATCAGCACCGTAAAGTCTGCCGACTTTCCCAGCGGCACACGCTCCATCCTTCCCGGCACGGGCGAAATCTGCGGCATGTATTCCTTGATTTTTCGGGCATCCACACCCAAGATCAGCGCACCTGCCGCGGCTTGTAACGAATTGATAACGGCAAACTGTCCGCTCATGGGACAGCTGATGCGCGCATGCGCGTTAGCCGAAACCAAGCGGTACCGCACACCGTCAAGCGTCATACCGATATCCCGGGCACAAAAATCCGCTACGGCTGACCCTGCCGAGCAGGTGTATGCCGTGCAGACGGTGCTCCCCACAAGGCTCCCCAGCCTTTGGTCGTCTATATTGAGCAGCACCTTATCGCACATGCCGATCAGCGTCTGCTTGGCTGCAAAATAGGCCTCCATGCTGCCGTGAAAATCCAGATGGTCACGGGTCACGTTGGTAAAGATCCCCAGGTCAAAATGCAGAGGCGCACATCGCTTTTGCGCCAGCGCGTGTGAGGTGACCTCCATGATCACCAGCTCTGCCCCCTCGTCTGCCATACGGGCCAGCATGGGATACAGCCGGGCGGGATCGGGAGTGGTCATATTAGCATTTCCCGACACGTCCCGCTCTATCTCGCCCCGCGGTGTTGCGCACTTGACCGTGCCGATCAGGCCGCACGGAATGCCACAGCGGCAAAGCAGCTCGTAAAGCATCCAGGAAACCGAGGTTTTTCCGTTTGTTCCGGTCACGCCCACAAATCGAAGTCGCCCCCCGGGGTTACCGTACCATGCGTCGTAAAGCCGTGCCACGGCGTCACGGGTGTCGGGAACCGAAGCTGTGGGCAAGCCCTCGGGAATCTCTCCCGAAAAGTCCTGCTCGATGATGGCGGCGCAGGCGCCGCGCTCCTTTGCACTCTCCAAGAACAGATGTCCGTCATTTCGCGTGCCGCGCAGGCAGACAAACAGCTGTCCCCTCTCAAGCTTGGCGGTATCGGTGCAAATGCCGCCAACCGTAATATCCTGCATCCCGTCGGGGCAGATCAGCCCCGAGCGGGCGCAAAGCTCGGAAAAATTCATGAAAGCCTCCAAGAGAACTGATTTTTCTTTGGCTTCCTTGATTTTTCACTTCCTTGATTTTAATCGTATTCGATATCGTCGCTGACCGTATTGTCACGGAAATATACCGTGACGGTCGTGCCGATCTCCACCTCGGTGCCGGGCGCGATCGACTGATCGTAAGCCGTTGCGGCCGTACCGCTCATATAGTTATAAGTGCCCGAGATCTTGATATTGAGGTTGCTGTTTGCCAGCAGCTGGCTGGCCGCAACAGCGGTCTTGCCGCTCAGATCGGGAACCTTGACCGTCTGTTTCTCCATGGAGCGCTCGGTGTACAGAATCAGCGTAGCACCGTCCTTTTCCACGGCTGTGCCTGCGGCGGGAGACTGGGCGTATACGTGGTCTCCGTTGCCGATGATCTGAACCTCAAATCCTTCGCTCTCTGCCACGCCGCGTGCGGCATCCGGAGGCCAGTAGGTCACTGCGGGAGCCTTGACTGCCATTTTTGCAAGCTCGGCATCGGTATAAACCGCTTCCACGCCGAGGTACGGCAGAATGGTTTCCAGCAGGCTTCCCACGTAAGGAGCGGCGACGACCGAGCCGTACAGTGTGCCCTCTGTGGGCTGGTCCACCATGATCAGCGCGATGTATTGCGGATCGTCCGCGGGCGCATACGCCACGGTGGAGCAGATATATTTGCCGTCGATCAGCTCTCCGTTTTCATCGCGAAGGTCCTTTTTCTCGGACGTACCCGTCTTGGCGGCTACGCGATAGCCTGCAACGTAGGCGTTCTTAGCACCGCCGTTGCCCGAAACACCCTCCTCCAGAATCTTGGAGATGGTCTGGCAGGTAGCGGTACTGATGACCTGACGCTTGATTTCGGGATCAAAGGTCTCGATGACGTTTCCGCTCTGATCCTTGACACTTCTGACCAATCTGGGGGTGACCAGATAACCGCCGTTTGCCACAGCGGCAATGGCCGTTACGTGACCAAGCACCGAGATCTTGAAGTTCTGTCCGAAGGAGGCGGTTGCAAGATAGATGTCCGCGCTCTCGAACATATCCTTGTTCCAAAAGGTCACACCCTCAACCGTGCTTCCCTCACCCGGCAGATCGATACCGGTCTTGGAGAAATAGCCGAAGGATTTGAAATACTTGTAAAAATCACCCGCGCCGATGCGTGCACCCAGCTTCATCAGCCAGGGGTTACAGGATTGCTGAATGCCCTCGGCAAAGGTCAGCGTGCCGTGACCCTGCACCTTATGGCACTTGATCTTATGTCCGTTGACGATATGGTAACCCGGACAGAACGACGTCTCGGACAGTCCCACCAGCTTTTCCTCCACCGCCATGGCGGCTGTGATGATCTTGAAGGTCGAGCCGGGCATGTAAACCTCGGTGACCGCCTTGTTGTTCCAGGTGGTCAGCAACAGCTCCTGCTGCAGCTTTCCATACTCCTCGCTTTCCTGATCAAGTCCGCTCTCCTCCAGCGCCTTAAGACTCTCTTGGTTGAGCTTCCAAGGATCATTGAGATCAAAATTGGGATAGACCGAGATGGCCAGAATATCACCCGTGTTGACGTCCATGACGATGCCGCATGCGCGGTTTTCGCCGCCCGACTCCAGATACGCTGCCTTGACCTGCTCGTCAAGCGCGTTCTGCACGAACACGTCGATGGTGGTATACAGATCGTAGCCCGACACAGCGGGAACGTAGCTTTCGTAATCGTATGGCATTTCGTTGCCGTCCGAGTCGCGGGCGGTCACGTATTTGCCGTCCTGACCCTTGAGATACTGCTCATAGGTGTATTCCAGACCGTAGATGCCCACGCCATCGCTGTTGGTAAAGCCGATGGTATGTGCCGCCAACGTTTCGTAGGGGTAGCTGCGGGTGGCGGTGGCTTCTAAGAAGATCATGTCCTCCAGCGCATTTTCCTTGATAAATTCACGGATCTGCTTGGCAACCTCACCGGGCACCTTGCGCGCAATGGTTCTGTCCAGATACTGCGTCTTGCCTGCCTGCAGCTGTACGTCGTCATAGCTGACACCCTCCAGCAGCCGGGAAAGACCGTAGGAGATCATATCGGCGTAATCCACGCCGGTATCATTACTTGCGGACTTGATGGCCGAGGGAGAAATGAACACGCGGTAGGTGGTCACGTTACTGGCCAGCAGGATGCCGTTGGCATCGTAGATCGCGCCGCGATCGGCCTCGATCACGGTCTCGGTGGTGATCTGACTGATGACCTTTCCCTGATATTTTTCGTATTCCACAGTCTGCAAAATCAGGATGCGGAGCAATAAAAACACAAAAACCAGCGATATCCCGAAGCCGAGTACCGCTGCTCTTTTTAAGGTTCTGGTATCTGTTGTCATGTTGCTCTTATCCCCCGTTATTTTGCCGCTGCCCTTTAAAAAACGGCCGCGGACGCTACGTGTCCGTCTCCTGCTCAGGCAAGAGTCGAAGCACTCTCCCTTTTGCATGTAAAGGGATCTGCGCCCGCCGCCTTTTGTGTCCGATATCCATTATATCGGATGATCATTATCCTGTCAATGTCAATCTATGAAACGCCCAAATCTTTTATGCAAAGCCTTGCGACTTAATCCTCAATAATTCCAATCGCGCTGAGCAGATTCGACAAACCTTTGCCAAATTCGCCCTTTGTTTCATAAACCTCTACGCTGTTCTCGCTCTCGGTGCTCAGCACCTGTGCGCTGACGTAATCGGAGCGCACCATGTTATATTCCTCCACCGCTATGCGCTCGATCTCCAGCACGTCGTTCTTGAGTGCAAGCTCGGTATTCAGCATCGTATACTGCTTGTCAAGTGCATTCAGCTCTTCCTGCAGAATGCTCGCTTCTCTTACGGACAGGCTTACCATGACCGAGCTGCCAATGATCATCAGGCAGGAAAGTGTGACGGCCAGCATCGCGCCAAGCACGCCTGCAGGCATCTTTCCAACCTCGGTTTTGACCACTCTCTCTTCCTTTTCAATCGGGAACCACTCTCTGGACAACTCACCCAGCTTTTCTGTCGCGGGGCTTTCCAGATATCTGCGCACCGACTGCGGCATCTGTTCGGTCATTGTAAGCCACAGGGCTTTTTTTGGCGGTTGCCCTCCCGTAGCTTCGGCTTTATTGTCTGCCTTTGTCGGCATTTCGGTTCTGAAGTTGTAGTTTGGCATCTTGTAAGAGCGCTGATCGTGATAGTAACGGACGAAGTCATCCGCCGTCATGTATCTCTCGCCCTTGTAAAGACCCGTGCGGTACTTATCCGCCTTACCGTCCGAAACCTTCTCGGCCATGATATAGGCACCGGGTGCCATGGCATGCGAGAGTGCCTCGTTGCGCTCCTGACGCTTGGCGTCAATGCGCACGTGCGCGGCGATGCCTCTGTTCTTATAGCGACGGCACAATGCCTTGACGTATTCCGCGCACTCGGTATACGCCGGCTTGCCCGCTTGCATGATCTGATCCATCGGGTCCTCCTTATAGTTTTTCGGCTACACGCAATTTGGCACTGCGCGACCGAGGGTTGATTTCAAGCTCTTGCGCACTTGGCAAGATGGGTTTGCGGCTGATGATATCCACCAGCGGCTTTTTGCCGCACACGCACACGGGGAAATCACGCGGGCAGGTGCAGCCGGACGCCAAGGATGCAAAGGTCTGCTTGACCAATCGATCCTCCAGCGAATGGAAGGTGATGATGGCGATCCTGCCACCCGGCTTCAGTAGCGATACTGCATCGCGGATGGTGGGCTCGATCACCGAAAGCTCCCCGTTGACCTCAATGCGGATGGCCTGGAAGGTACGCTTGGCGGGATGGTGTCCCCCTTCCTTTGCCGCCGCGGGCATAGCGTTCTTAATAATTGTAACCAATTCGCCCGTGGTGCGGATGGGCTGCTTTTCCCTCTCCTGCACGATGCGGGACGCAATACGGGGGGCAAAACGCTCCTCCCCGTAATCGTAAATAATCTTTTTGAGCTGCTGCTCGGTATAGGTATTGACCACGGTATAAGCGTCCAGCTTATCCTCGCGGTTCATTCTCATATCCAAAGGGGCGTCCGCCATATAGGAAAAACCGCGGTCGGCGGTATCCAGCTGATAAGAGGACACACCAAGGTCAAGCAGCACGCCGTCTACGCCCTCGATTCCCAGCTCGCGGCAAACGCGCGCCATATCCGAGAAATTACTGTGCACCACCTGCGCGTGCTCGCCAAACTTGGCAAGACGCTCGGTCGCAACTCCTACGGCGGTCAGGTCGCGGTCAAGTGCGATCAGCTTTCCGGTCGTCAGATGTAAGGCGATCTCATGCGAGTGGCCTGCGCCTCCGGCAGTACCGTCTATATAAGTGCCGTCCGGCTTGATGGCCAGCGCGTCCATACATTCATGCAAGAGGACGGATACGTGCGAAAAATTTACCTGTTCCATGATTACAACCCGTAAAGCTCGAGCTTGGCACGCAGGTCTTCCTGGCTCTCGCTCGCAATTTCCTGCTCATACAGCGCTTCCGACCAGATCTCGGCACAGTCGCAGTTGCCAACCACGACGGCGTTCTTTTGGATCTGTGCATAATCCAGCAGCGCCTGGGGCAACAGTATTCTTCCCTGTGAGTCGGGCGTTACCTTAGCCGCATTTCTGTGCAGATAACGCAGTGCCGGCTCGGCTATTTTTCTTTCCTGCTGCTTGATGGGTGCGATATACGCCTCCCAGCCCTCCATCGAGAACACCTTGAGTCTGGGGCCGCGGATATCACGTGCCACGATCATCTCTTCGCCCAACTCCTCGCGGTGCTTTGCGGGGATAAAAAGTCTGTTTTTGGCATCTACACTGTGTCTGTATTCACCTGTCAGCACGTCAGCGGTCCTCCTCTCGGTAAAATTCAGGGGCGACAAACGGGGCGACATTCAACATTTCGCCCCACATTGCCCCACATCGGGTAACTATATTATAAACTTATTACTTAGAAATAGCAAGAGGGGGACGCGCATTTTTTTAAAAAACCGTTCTGTTTTTTTGTATCTTTTGCGAAAAATAACGGGTGCAATCTTAAACTTGCACCCGTGTTTTTACTAATACCCGTCAATTCTTACATTTATTCCCAATTTTTTATTTTTACGATATTTCCCGCAAAAAGAAATGGCGGAAAAGAACGGGAAATAGTACGACAAGCACCGATCCCCCACCCTGCGCGAGAGGCAAATTTCACTGCGCGTCACGCTCGTGTCGCGCATGAATGTTGCTCTGCTTTTTGCGGCGGACAAGCAGGGTCAGCAGCGCGCGGCCGTCGAATGGGATCAGCGGATAGAGATAATGCCGCTTGCCGTTGACCGTTTTGTTGGTGGCCAGCAGTACCGCGATCAGCACCGTGCCAATGGCATATCCCCAGACGCCTCCGATGGCGGTCATGATCAAAAGTCCGATGCGCATGAACTTAAAGGCATAGCCCAATTCATACGAGCGCTGGGTAAAGGTTGCGATGGCCACGAATGCCATATACAGGATGACCTCGGGGATCAGCCAACCGATGCCCACCGCGAAATCACCCAAAATCAAACCGCCCACGACAGAGAGCGAATTGGACAGCATGCTGGGCGTATTGAGCGAGGCCATGCGCAGGCCGTCAATAATAAATTCGGTCAGCAACAGCTGTGCGATCAACGGAATTCGCCCGGGCTCCTGCGGAATGATAAAGGCCAGCCAATCGGGAACGACCGCGGCATTCTGTACCAGCAAATACCACGTCGGCACCAAAAACAGCGACAACGCAAATACGGCATAGCGGATGACGCGGATATAAGTGCCGGTCAGAGGGGTAAAATAATAGTCGTTGGTCTCCTGCATGAAGTCGAAAATACTGACCGGCAGGATCATAACCTGCGGAGAGTTATCGCAAAAGATCAGCACACTTCCCTCCAGCACCTGCGCCGCGGCGGTGTCGGGGCGCTCGGTGTAGCGGATCTTTGGAAAGGGATTATACCACCGCGTTTTGACAAGGCACTCTGCCAAGGATTGATGTCCCAGCGTCAGCGCATCGGTATCGATCGCGGCAAGACGCTTTTGCATCATGGCCACGTATTCGGGATTGGCCTTGCCTGCCAGATAGCACAGCACAACGTCGGTTTTGGACTGCTTGCCGATCGAAAAATACTGCATGGTCAGATCGGTATCGCGCACACGGCGACGAAGCAAGGCGGTATTGAAGATCAGTGTTTCTACAAAGCCGTCGCGCGAGCCCACCATAACGCGGTCGCCCTCGGGCTCCTCGGTGGAGCGGGCGGGATAGGTCCGCGCGTCCACGATAATGGCCTGCGGGCCAAAGGCGGAGCCAAGGATCAGCGACGCGCCCGAAAGCACCATCTGCACCATAAGATCGATATCCCCCGTGACCTCTGCCTCCACGTGGGGCACGTTATATTCCATGAAGCGCTCGGCCGAGGATTTGTGTCCGTCGGGCGGGGTCTGCATGGAGTCCAGAGAGAGAAAATGCATCATCAGCTTTTGCATCGGTGTGCCGTTTACAAAGCCGTCGATATAATAAAGCGTCATTTCGTCCTGCCCGATGCGGAGCACCTTACGAATGACGTCGAAGTTGTCATCGGGATGCAAGAGGCTATCCAACGTCGCCACGTTGACCCGATAATTTTCACCCAGTTTACCCATAGTTTTTCGTCCTTTTTTGTATTCAAGGATAGTTTGGGAGAAAACGAGAAAATCATGTCAAGTAAAAATTGGGCAAGAAACAAATTTCGCCCGCCTTTTCTCAAAGGCGGGCGAAAGCTATTTTTCACTCAACCGTTCAGCTTCTGCTGATTGCACCAGATCTTCATGACCATCCTTGTCGGCAGGATCCATGCCAAAAATCTGGCTCTTCTGATGGCGTGGCCGCAGACCGAGACGTCGCGTCCGCGCTTCATATCCTTGATGGCGCGCGTGATCACCTGCTCGGCTGTGTAATATCTCGCATAATATTTCACCGTATCATCGGTCACCGCTCTGTCGAAAAACTCGGTCTTGACCCAGCCCGGACAGACCGCCATGACGCGGATTCCCCTGCTCTTCAGCTCTACGTTCAAGGATCTTGAAAAGCTCAGCACAAATGCCTTGGTCGCGCCATACACGCCGATATACGGAACAGGCTGGAATGCCGATTGGCTGTCGATCTGATAGATCTGCCCGCCCTTTTTCATATACGGCAGCGTGTGATACGTGATGGCCATGAGTGCGGTGGCGTTGAGCGTGATCATCTGCTCCTGCTCCTCGAGCGCAATATCGGTAAATGCGCCGAATCTGCCAAAGCCGCTGCCGTT
Organism: Eubacteriales bacterium; assembly: GCA_045603085.1. Taxonomy (GTDB): domain Bacteria; phylum Bacillota; class Clostridia; order Oscillospirales; family CAG-272; genus SVQP01. The sequence continues at coordinate 61,256 of JAZULL010000100.1, forward strand.
GACCAGTACGGCCACCTCGGGGTTGTGCTCTGCCAGCAGGTCGCGGTATGCATCCAGCGCCTCCTTTTTGCAAAGATCCAGCGCAATGGCTCTGACGCGGGCGCGCGTCTGCTTGCCGATCTCGACCAGTCTTTCCTCGCGGCGCGCGATCAGCCAAAGCTCATCGTAAACGTCCAGCGCGTCAAGGCGCAGGGCAAATTCCTTGCCCATGCCGGACGACGCGCCCGTAATTACTGCTATTTTCATGCTTCACCTCACAGAATGATCTGCTCGGGCAGACCGTTTACGTACTTGGGGTATCTCTCGCCCTCGATCAGAGGACGCAGATATTCTAAGCATGCATCGGTAATGCCGTTGTGCTCTGCATTGATATACGCGTCCGGCACGCGCTTGATCTTGTTGGCGATCTCGTGCACGTCGGCGCAGTCGATCTCGTATGCATAGGGTGCACCCGAAACACGGCGGTACAGCATCATCTTGCCGCTCTCACCCTGCTCTGCCGCAAGTGCCGCCGCACGGCCGACACATACCGACTCTGCAATATCGGTTGCAGACACCAAGTGTGCTGCACAGCGCTGGCACACGTTGAGCTCAACCGAGCGCACCTTACAGCCGATCTTCTCGCGCACGGCATATTCCAGCGCCTTGCCCGTACCCGCCAGATACTGGTGACCGAACACGTCCTTGACGCCGCTCTGTGCGCCTGCGCCCACGTAAGTGCCGTCGGCAAAGCGAATGCCCTCGGAAACCGCTACCACAACGTTGGGATGACGTTCAAGAGCCGCCTTGGTGCTTGCGATAAATTCATCCATGCAGAAGGGCTTTTCGGGCAGGTAGACCAGATCGGGCTCCTCGCCGTTTGCAAGTCTGCCAAGGGCGGCCGAAGTGGTCAGCCAGCCTGCGTCACGACCCATGATCTCCACAATGGTGACGGCCTTGGTGGTATACACGGCCGCATCGCGAATGATCTCGGACACGGTGGTGGCTACGTACTTAGCCGCAGAGCCAAAGCCGGGGGTGTGGTCGGTGCCCTCCAGATCGTTGTCAATGGTCTTGGGCACGCCCATCACACGCATGTCGTAGCCCGACGCCTTGACAAAGGCAGAGAGCTTGGACACAGTATCCATGGAGTCGTTACCGCCGATATAGAAGAAATAACGGATGTCGTATTTTTTGAAAATAGCCAGCAGCTGCTCGTAGAACGCGGGATCATCCTCGTGCTTCGGCAATTTTTTGCGGCAGGAGCCGAGTGCGGCTGCGGGGGTCAGCTCCAGCGCGGACAGCTTTTCCTCGTCCTCGGCGAAAAATCCAAGGTCTACAAGGCGTTCCTGCATCAGTCCCTCGATGCCGTTGCGCATGCCGTACAGCTTGCCGATGGCGCCGTCTCTTTGGTTGATTTCGATCACGCCGCGGATGACACCCGCCAGCGTTGCATTGATGGCCGCGGTCGGTCCGCCCGACTGTCCGACAACTGCGTTTCCGTATAATTGATTCATATTAATTCCCTCTGCTTTCATACAAAGTTTGCTATCATTAGTATACCATATTGCAATAAAATTGTCAACGCGAAAGACACCTGCAAAAAAACTTACAAAGCTTTTACAAAATTGTTTTATAAATCGTAAAACTTCGAAATGGTTTTTGACGACTTATATATCGAAGACACATGCTTGACAAGCGACTTTGCGGCATGTTATAATATAAACAGCACACTCAGGGAGGCAGATCATTCATGAAAAAGCAATTCTTGCGAATCGTTACTCTTTTAGTATGCAGTATCATGCTGGTTTCCTGCAATCCCCGGCAATCCGATCTTCCTATGGCAGAGCAGATCTCCCAAAAAGCGGATCAGGCAATGTCACGCGTCAAGAGCTACCGCACGGACATGGAGATGCACTACTCCTTTTTTGTCGATGACACAAAAATGAGGGGCACGTTAAATGGCATCCTGATTGAGGATCAGGGTAAGGGCCGGGGAGATTACTATTACTATTCCGAAACGTCTCACAGTCTGACGGTTGGCTCTATTCACAATCCAACCAAAACAAGGATTCTGAATGCATATTATGATGGAACAGCATTCTCGTCAGTCACGCAGGGCAAAACCATTATCAAGCTCTGCTCTCCCATGTCCGCATCCGGCTACCGAAAATATCAGCTGCAGCACAGCGCGGTCGCAGACGTGGATTATACCAATTGCAAAAACGTCTCGTACTCCACCTCCGAGGACGGATACACGCTGACTTATTCGGGATACGACCCGCAGGATCTTTTGGAGCTGCTTTCCAACTCGGGGCTTGACGAGCAGACCCTTGGCGCGGCTCCCGATGACATGAACGTTGTTTTGGAGATCGACGATCAATATCTGCCTATCAGTATTTCCATGGAAATGGTATTCGTAGCCTCATCCCCCATAAAAGAGCCTCCTACGTTTGAAATCTACATGGAATTCTCTGAATTCAACCAAGCACAGCGCATTACCAATACCATTGAGCTTGAGGATTACACGAAAATTCCCGATCTGCGCTTGCTGGACGGGCTGGAGAAATTGATTTATGACAGAATCAAGTCGCGCGAAAGCTCCTTTACCTATGTGACCAATGAGGAGTTGAACACCAAAACGACCGTCCGCAAAAGCAACATGCAAGGCGGCGGTACCTGCTACAACACAAAAGACGGATTTGAATGTGACATACTGATCTCCTCCGAGTCGGTCAACCGCATCGACGTTGAATACAGCAACGGAGAGCTTAATCTGTTTAACGGCAGAAGATACGATGATCAAAAGATGGACGACGAGCAAGCGCAGGAATACGTATATTCCCTGCTCGCGCTGGGATATGATCCCGCCAGCGTCGTCAATATTGAAAAAACCAAGCACGGTTATCTGGTCACCATGCTCTCTACAAAGAGCAGCGCACCTGCGCAATCGCTCTCTCAGTCCGGTATCCAATACGACTCGGGAACATACACCATAGAGTTTGTCATCAAGTGGGGAAAGCTCTCCTCTGTGACAAGTAATTTCTTCGCAAACTGCTCCTTAAGCGGCGTCTCTTTAACGTATGAGAGCGTCACATCGGTGGCATTTGACTAAAATTTCCAACAAGCAAAGCCCCTGCTGCGGCAGGGGCTTTCTCTCGCCTTTTTTGGGGGGTATTGTGTCAAGCCATGGGTGAATTTTTGTCAAAAAAACAAGTTGACAAGGTCGGCTAAGGAGTGGTATAATGAGAATGGTATTGGCAATTTGGTCTCATACTAATTCACACGAAAGCGGGGTGACTCTCTTGCGCAAGGAAGAAAACAACGAGCCGGACGAGCTCGAAGAGAAGGAACAGAAAAACGCTTATCAACAAAAACCACCCGCCCCCCGACAGTGTGACGACGAGGACGAGCAAGAGAAAGCCGAGCGCGAGCTGGACGAGCAGTTTGAGCGCGAGGAGGAGGAGCAGGAGCGCGAGGTTGAGCAGGACGAGCAGGCTTTGGCCGAGGACGAAATGCCCGATTCCTACGAGGAGATCATCGAGGACACCTTCGAGAGCTTAGAGGATCTGCTTGACAACAAAAAATACGCCGATTTTGTGCGTGAGCTGGAAAAGCTCAACCCGATCGACGCCGCGGATTTCTTTGAAAATCTGCCGCCCAAGCGAATTCCCGCTGTGTTCCGTCTGCTCAAAAAGGACAGCGCGGCCGAGGTTTTCGCCGAGCTGGATGCACCCATTCAGGAGCGTATCATTTCCGCCATGACAGACCGAGAGATCGCTGTCATCGTGGAGGATCTGTTCCTTGACGACGCGGTTGACATGCTGACAGAGATGCCTGCCAACATTGTGCGCCGCATCAAGAAAAACACCACGCCCGAGACCCGTGCGCAGATCAACCGTCTGCTTGCCTACCCCGAGGACAGTGCGGGTAGCGTGATGACCTCCGAGTTTGTGGATCTTCGCAAGTCCATGACGGTATCCGAGGCCATCAAGCACATCAGACAGACCGGTATTGACAAGGAAACCGTCTACACCGCGTACGTCATTGACGAGAGTCGCATCCTGGAGGGTATCGTATCCTTCAAGGATCTGCTGTTCTCCGGTCGCGACGAGCTGATCGGCGACATCATGGAGCCCAATATTATTTATGCAAACACGCTCGACGACCAGGAAACGGTTGCCGATATCATTGCAAAGTACAATCTGTTATCTCTACCCATCGTGGACCGTGAGCTGCGTCTGGTCGGTATCGTAACCGTCGACGACGCGCTGGACGTCATTGAAGAAGAGACCACAGAGGACATCGAAAAGATGGCGGCAATTTTGCCGACCGACAAGCCTTATATGCGCACGAGCGTTTGGGAGAACTTCAAGAAGCGTATTCCGTGGCTGCTGCTTCTGATGCTGACCGCGACCTTTACCGGCACCATCATCACCATGCTGGAGGGCAAGATCGACGCGCTGGATTTCCCTCTTGTGCTGTCGCTCTCGGCATTCATCCCCATGCTGATGAGTACGGGCGGTAATGCGGGCGGACAGTCGTCGGTCACGGTCATTCGTGCGCTCTCGCTGGGCGAGATCGAGGCCAAGGATATTCTGCGCGTGGTATGGAAGGAGCTCCGTATCGCAATGCTGTGCGGCTTGACGGTCTTTGTGGCATGCTTTATCAAGACCTGGGCTTACGACTGCAAATTCAACACCGAGCCGCAGTATCTGATGATCGCGGCGGCGGTCAGCGCGACCGTGTTTGTGGCAATCGTACTGGCAAAGCTGATCGGCGCGATCCTGCCGATCGGCGCTAAAGTGATCAAGCTTGACCCGTCGGTCATGGCATCGCCTTTCATCACCACCATTGTGGACACGCTGACGCTTCTGGTCTATTTCCTGATCGTCATTTACCTGCTTGTCCCGCAGATGACGGCGTTGCTGTAAACAGTCAGGACAACTTCAACGGGATAAAAGTTTTGGTCGAGCTTCTTCAAAAGCTCGCAGGTCAAGGGCAGCGCCCTTGTCGCTCGTCGCAACGAGCGAAATCATCCCCAACGGCCTTTCTTTGGTTCTTTCTTTGGCCTCTTTCGTCAAAGAAAGAACGGAAACGGTTTTCTCACACAAAAAAAAAGGAAGCTACTTTACGTAAGTAACTTCCTTTTTAATTTTCGGTTTACACGATAACTTCGTTCCCCGTGATATGGTCTGCAACAAAGATGCCCATCGCGCCGCTCTGAGAAAGGCCTCTGGTAATACCGCTGCCGTCACCGATCAGGTACACGCCGTCCATGATCTCAAAGTTCTCGTTGTGCTTGGGTCTGATCGAATAATACTTATTCTCACAGCCATAAAGCAGCGTGTCGTCGTTTGCCGTGCCGGGCGCGACTTTATCCAGCGCATAAATGGTCTCGATAATGTTGGTCAGCGCTCTGTAAGGCAGTACCACGCTCAAGTCGCCCGGGAAGGCCTGCATGGTGGGGCGCACCGTGCTCTGCGAGAGTCTGTGCGCGTTGGTTCTGCGGCCTCTGATCAGGTCGCCGAATCTCTGCACCATAATATTGCCCTCAGCGGCAAAGTTGGTGTTTCTTGCGATGTTCTCGGCATATTCGGTGGGCTTCTGGAAATCGCCGTCAAAGTGGATAGACGACAGAATTGCAAAGTTGCAGTTCTCGGTCTTCTTCTCGGGCTGTGCAAACGAGTGGCCGTTTGCCGTGATCACGCCGTGGTTATTCTCTGCCGATACCAAGCCGCCCTGATTGAAGCAGAACATTCTGGTTCTGTCCTCAAACGTCTTGGTGCGGTACAGGATCTTAGGCTCGTAGATCTGCGAGGAAAATTCTCTCCAGATAATGTCCTTCATCTCTACGCGCACACCGATGTCCACCGAGTTGGCGTCCATACGGATATCAAACTTCTTGCAGGTTCGGATGACGAAATCCGAGCCGCTTCTGCCTGTGGAAATCACGATCTTGCCTGCGTTCAATACCTCGGCATCACGATTCCCTCTTCTATGTGTAACGGCATAAGTACCGTCCTGTTTGTCGATCTCAAGCACCTCGGTCAGATCTCTCATCTCAACGCCGTTTTCCTCCAGCGCGTCGATCAGACTCTGCATGGTGGCAAAATTCTTATCCGTACCAAGGTGACGGACGTTCATATCCAAGAGTCGCAGATTGTTCTGCAGACACTTGAGCTTGAGCTCCTCGTTGGAATGGTACATGGGCGGATAATCGTCGGCAAACTGCTCGAGGATGCTATCCACCTGGTTGATATAGTACATGGCAAGGTCTTCACCAAGCTCCTCGCCCATGGTACCGCCGTATGCCGTACCAAGATTGAATTTGCCGTCCGAAAATGCGCCTGCGCCTGCATATCCGCTGGTGATACTGCACACCTTGCAATGGATACACTTCTGGTTCTTTCCTGCAGGACAATGACGCTTGGAAAGAGAAAGTCCCTTCTCAAGGATCACGATTTTCAGTTCGGGGTTGTTCACGATCGCACGGTATGCCGCCATCAGGCCGCCGATACCGCCGCCGATAATTGCTATATCATACATAATATGTTATTCTCCAAAATATAAAATGGGTAGCGCGAAAATACGGGACGGCCATTGACCGTCCCGTGTGTTGATTAATGGATTAGTCCTTAATCAGGCTGATGATCGCCATCTCTGCTGCGTCACCGCGGCGAGGGCCGGTCTTCAGAATTCTGGTGTAACCACCGTTACGATCTGCATACGCAGGAGCGATTTCGGTAAACAGCTTGGTTACAACATCCTCCTTGGTAATGTATGCGAGAGCCGCACGACGGCTTGCAAGTGTATTCTTCTTTCCCAGTGTGATCATCTTCTCTGCAACGGAACGGACTTCCTTTGCTCTTGCGAGCGTGGTTTCTACCTGACCGTTCTCAAGCAGCAGGGTGACCATACCGCGAAGCATAGCTTTTCTATGATCGGTCGTTCTGCCGAGTTTTCTGGATGCGGGCATTGCTTTATCCCTCCTTCTGTACTACTTATACTATGATTTGCTGCTTTTTTTGGCTTACTCTTCTTCTCTCTTGAGATCAAGCCCCAGGGAGTGCAGCTTCTGGATAACTTCTTCAAGCGACTTCTTACCAAGGTTACGGACTCTGATCATCTCTTCCTCGGTACGGTTGGTAAGATCTTCTACTGTATCAATGCCTGCGCGCTTCAAGCAGTTGAAGCTACGTACAGACATGTCAAGCTCCTCAATGGTCATCTCAAGGACTTTTTCCTTCTTGGTCTCTTCTCTTTCGACCATAATCTCTGCCTTCTTTGCTTCATCGGACAAATCCACAAACAGGTTGAGATGCTCGTTGAGAATCTTGGCGCCGAGCGAAATCGCTTCCTTGGCGGTGATCGTGCCGTTGGTCAGGACGTTGAGAGTGAGCTTATCATAGTCGGTGTTGTTACCAACTCTGGTGCTCTCGGTCTCATAGCTTACCTGGTAAACGGGCGTGTAAATGGAGTCGGTGTAAATCGTTCCGAGGGGAGCGGAAGTGTTCATGCCCAGCATTTCGCTGTGCAGCTGCTTGTTTCTCTCCTGGGATACGTAGCCTCTGCCGCTTCCAAAGGTCAATTCCATGTAGAATCTCTCGTTGGAAGAAATAGTGGCCAGACGATGGTCGGGATTCAGAATTTCAATGTCGGAATCCTGCTTGATGTCACCTGCGGTAACAACGTGCTCGCCAGCTACATCGATGATAACGGTCTTGGGGCCGTTGCAATACAGCTTGGCAGTGATTCCCTTTACATTGAGAACGATTTCCGTAATATCTTCTTTCACACCCTTCAGGGTTCCGAACTCGTGCTGTGCGCCGTCAATCTTGATGTTGGTGACTGCAACGCCGGGCAGAGAGCTCAGCAGTACTCTACGCAGGGAGTTGCCCAGCGTGGTACCAAAACCTCTTTCCAAAGGTTCAACGATAAACGTTCCACTTGTACCGTCTTCACTCATGTCAACGGTGAAAATATTAGGCTTTTCAATCTCAATCATTCCAAATAATTCCTCCTATAAAATTTTGAAAGTATACCTTCTTACACGGATATACCCGCGTTGATTTGCGCCGGAATGCCAATACTGTGCGCCTGCGCAAAAACCAACGACAGTATTACTTGGAATAGAGCTCGACGATCAGCTGCTCGTTGAAGTCGAAGTCGATATCTTCTCTTGCGGGAAGAGTTACAACCTTACCGGTCAGATTAGCAGCGTCGGTTTCCAGCCACTTGGGAACGATTACGTTCTTGTCGGTCATAGCCTTGAACTTGTCGGAAGAACGGCTTGCTTCCTTAACAGCGATCACGTCGCCTGCCTTAACGATCAGAGAAGGAATGTTAACCTTCTTGCCGTTTACGGTGAAGTGTGCGTGCAGAACGAGCTGACGAGCGTCTCTGCGAGACTCTGCAAAGCCCAGTCTGTAAACAACGTTGTCCAGTCTTCTTTCAAGCAGAAGCAGCAGGTTTTCGCCGGTCATACCTTCCTTGCGAGCTGCCTCATCATAGTAGTTCTTGAACTGCTTCTCAAGAACACCGTAGTATCTCTTGGTTGTCTGCTTTTCGCGGAGCTGCAGACCGTACTCTCTCATCTTCTTCTTAGCTGCACCGTGCTGGCCGGGAGCGGTAGCCTGTGCGTTTGCGCCGGCGCCAACTACTCTGCGGTTCATAGCGCACTTTTCGGAAGTGCAACGTTCACCCTTCAGGTAAAGCTTCTTGCCTTCTCTGCGGCACAGCTTACATGCAGGACCTGTATATCTTGCCATAATTGCGTTACCTCCTGTAAATAATTAAACGCGTCTGCGCTTGGGGGGTCTGCAACCGTTGTGAGGAATGGGAGTTACGTCTCTGATCAGAGTGATCTGGAGACCAACTGCTTCCAGTGCACGGATTGCGGATTCACGTCCCGAGCCGGGACCCTTAACGTATACCTCTACGCTCTTCAGACCCTGATCGATCGCTGCCTTAGCTGCGGTCTCAGATGCGGACTGAGCTGCGAAGGGGGTAGACTTTCTGGAGCCCTTGAAACCGAGCTCACCGGCGGATGCCCAGGAAATGGCATTACCGTTAACGTCGGTGATGGTTACAATAGTGTTATTGAAGGTTGCCTGAATATGAACAACACCCTTTTCGATGTTCTTTTTCTCGCGGCGTCTCTTAATGACCTTCTTTGCAGCAACTTTTGCCATATTCTATGCCACTCCTTTACTTCTTCTTGTTCGCGATGGTCTTTGCGGGACCTTTTCTGGTTCTTGCGTTAGTCTTGGTTCTCTGTCCTCTGACGGGCAAGCCCTTTCTGTGTCTGACACCGCGGTAGCAGTTGATTTCTACCATGTTCTTGATGTTCATGGCAACTTCACGACGAAGGTCACCCTCTACAGTGTAGAAGTTTTCGATTTCGTCACGCAGCTTTGCAATGTCTTCTTCGGTCAGATCCTTTGCGCGGATTGCAGGATCAATGCCGGTCTTTGTGAGGATATCTGTTGCGCTCTTACGACCAATACCGTAAATGTAGGTAAGGGCGATGTCAACGCGCTTGTTGTTGGGAATATCAACACCAGCTATACGAGCCATTCTTGTTCACCTCTTCGTTTGGTTTTGTTGTTTGTTTGTCGTGGTATGCGGATTAGCCCTGCTTCTGCTTGTGCTTGGGGTTCTCGCAGATTACCATGACTTTACCTTTTCTCTTGATGATCTTGCACTTTTCGCAGATCTTCTTAACGGACGGTTTAACCTTCATTACGTTATACCATGCCTTTCTTTCGAGTTATTCGTAAAATCTTATTTTGCGCGCCATGTGATACGGCCCTTGTCCAGGTCATAGACCGAGACCTCAATGGTCACGCGATCGCCGGGGAGAATGCGGATATAGTTCATGCGCAGCTTACCCGAGATGTGGGTGGTTACCACGTGACCGTTGGGCAGGCGCACCTTGAAGGTGGCGTTGGGAAGAGCCTCCACAACCTCGCCTTCAAACTCAATGACATCATCCTTCGCCATGAAGAATTTCCTCTCTTGTATCTGATTTGTAATGGGACCTTGGATCGGGGATCAGAAATCCTTCTCGATCTGGGTCAGATAAGTCGGAGGCCAAGCGGTCTTAGGAAGACAA
>JAZULL010000101.1:0-12720 GCA_045603085.1 Eubacteriales bacterium
CCCCATCCCGACATCATGAAGTTTTTGAAGACCGATTCCCTGTAAGATACGGGAACGGCACACACAAGTTTATAAAAAATAAAAAATAATTATTTACATTTTAGGAGGATTTTAAAATGGAAGCTCTTGGTATGGTTGAAACCAGAGGTCTTGTTGCTGCTATCGAGGCAGCTGATGCAATGGTAAAGGCTGCAAACGTTGTTCTGATCGGCTCTGAGAAGATCGGTTCCGGTCTGGTAAGCGTAATGGTCCGCGGCGACGTAGGCGCTGTTAAGGCTGCTGTTGAAGCAGGCGGTGCTGCTGCTTGCCGTCTGGGTGAGGTTGTTGCAACCCACGTTATCCCCAGACCTCACGCTGACGTTGAGAAGCTGCTGCCCAAGCTCGGCTAATTTAAAGTATAGTTTTAAATTAACCGTTGTTACGGCAGTCCTCGGAAGGGCGAAAATTCGCCCTTCCGAGAACCCAAAACATATTTGCGCGTATGAGTGCATTTGCAAAAAATGCACCGATATGTGTAAATATGTGACCGTCCGGCTACGGGCGGAATTCAAGATAAGAAAGAGGAAGTACTATGGAAATGACTAGCACACAGATCGCCGCGATCGTTCATAAGGTCATCGCGGAAATGGACAACAAGGCCGAGGATGCAGGCATCCCCGTCGGTATCTCTAACAGACACATCCACCTGTCCACACAGGATCTGGAAACTCTGTTTGGCAAGGGCTATGAGCTGACCCCCATCAAGGATCTCTCCCAGCCCGGTCAGTATGCATGCAAGGAGACTCTGACGCTGATCGGTCCCTCCATGCGCCCCATTGAGAACGTGCGCGTGCTGGGTCCCGTCCGTAAGGCCTCTCAGGTTGAAATTTCTCTGACCGACTCCTTTGTACTCAAGGTCAAGCCCCCCGTACGCGAGTCGGGTGACATTGCAGGCTCTGCCCCCATCACCATCGTAGGCCCCAAGGGCATCGTAGAGCTCAAGGAGGGCTGCATCATCGCCAACCGTCATATCCATATGCATACCAACGATGCTGTCCGCTACGGCGTTAAGGACGGCGACTACATTGACGTGGATGCGCTGCAGGGCACCAGAAAGACCAGATGGTACGGCGTTCAGGTGCGCGTGCGCGACGATTTCGCGCTTGAGATGCACGTGGACACCGACGATGCAAACGCAGTCGGCTACAAGAACGGCTACAAGGTAACCGTTGTCAAGAACTGAGTATTATTTAGGAGAAAACATATTATGGTAAAGGGTAAAGTAGTTGGAACCATCGTTTCCACCAACAAGTTTGATTCTCTGCGCGGCTTTAAGTTCCTTGAGGTGCAGATCATCGAGAAGGACACGCTGACCGATAAGTATATGGTCGCCGTTGACAGAACCATCAGCGCCGGCATCGGTGAGGAGGTTCTGGTCGTCACCGGCAGCAGTGCGCGCGTTGCCGCAGGCAGCGAGTACGCACCCGTAGACGCCGTCATCGTCGGCGTTATCGATAAGCCCGCCGACTGAGAGTTTTCCCCCATACGTCGGCATAACTCACTTACATAAGGAATTAAGACTATGCCCGAATTGAAATTAAAATCCATACTGCAAAAGAACGGCGTTGTCGGCGCAGGCGGTGCGGGTTTTCCCTCTTATGCCAAGCTGACCGAGGGTGCTGATCTGTTGGTCATCAACTGCATCGAGTGCGAACCGCTGATGTATACCGACTATGAGTTGGTTCGCGAAAAGCTGCCCGAGGTGATCGAGGGCGCGCGACTGGTCATGGAGCACACCAACATCACGCATGCGGTGCTGGCTATCAAGGAGTACCGTGCCATGACGCTGGGCCTTGCCAATAATCAGGAGCTTGCTCCCGGTATCTGCGTCAAGACCGTTCCCAATATCTACCCCATGGGTGACGAGATCAATCTGATCTATCAGGTCACCGGCAGACTGATCAAGCCGGGTAACCTGCCCATCACCCAAGGCGTTATCGTTTATAACTGCGAGACGGTTTACAACATCCGTAACGCCGTACATCACGATCAGCCCGTTATCACCAAGTGGCTGACCATCGGCGGTGATATTCCCGAGGCCTATACCGTCAAGGTACCCGTGGGCATCCGTATTTCGGATGTGCTCAAGGCCATGAACATCACCATTCCCAAGAATTACGTTATGTTCGACGGCGGCCCTTCGATGGGTATCATCAAGAATCCCGCCTCAGACGTTGTGGTAAAGACCACCAAGGCGCTGATCATCGTGCCCGACAACATTCCTGCCGTGGTACAGAAGCAGCGCACCCTGGAGCAGAATCTGCGTCTGGCAGCATCCACCTGCTGCTCCTGCACACGCTGTACCGATCTCTGCCCCAGACACCTGCTGGGCTACCCGCTCGAGCCGCATAAGCTGATCAGAGCCGGACTTTATCCCGCTCAGGAAACTCCCGAGCTGATCCGCTCCGCAAGCCTTTGCTGCAGCTGTGATATCTGCGGCACCTTCTCCTGCTGTCAGGGCATCTCGCCCATGATGGTCATCAAGGAGTACAAAAAGATCCTTGCCGAAAAGGGTATGAAATACGTCGCCGCACCCGATCAGGAGTTTATCCCCGAGGAAAGCCGCGACAGCCGCATGCTGGTTTCCCAGAAGTGGAAAGAGGTGCTGGGCGTTGCTAAGTTTGACAAGCACCCCACCTACATTCCCAAGGATCTGACGGCCGATAAGGTTGAGATCCGTATGGCTCAGCACATCGGTGTACCGTCCATTCCCTGCGTCGCCGTGGGCGACAAGGTCACGGTCGGCCAGATGATCGCGACAGCCGGCCCGGGGCTGTCCGTTCCCCAGTACGCATCGATCACAGGCTCTGTCACTTACGTGGACGACGCCAAGATCATTATTGAAGCATGAATTTAAATTAAGTAGGTATAGATATGTATCAAGCAATCGGAATTATTGAACTCAAGAGTATTGCACAAGGCGTTGAGGCAACCGACGCGGCTCTCAAGAGCGCAGGCGTTCAGCTGATCTCGGCACACGCCGCATGCCCCGGTAAGTTTGAGATCATTCTCACCGGTGCGATCGCGGATGTGACCGCCGCCGTCGAGCACGTGACCGGCAGATTTGACCAGAAGCTGATCGATTCCAGCATCATGGGTCGTATCGATCCCGCCGTTGTTTCGGCCATGTTCGGCACGCAGGCCGCTCCCAAGACAGGCAGCCTTGGCGTCATCGAGACCTTCTCTGCCGCAAGTGCCATCAAGGCCGCCGATATTGCCATCAAGACCGCCAAGGTTGACATCTACGAGCTCCGCACCTCCAGAGGTATGGGCGGTAAGGGTATCGTACTGCTGGTTGGCGACGTTGGCGACGTGACCGCCGCCGTTGAGGCAGGTGCACGTCATGCCAAGGATCAGAGCATGTTTGCATACTCCACCGTCATTGCCGCTCCCCACAAGGAGCTTTGGGATCAAATCTAAAGAAAGAGACGAAGTATCATGGCAGAAATCAAATTTCAAATCGCAAAAAGCGACCGTATCGCCCGCCTTGTCGAGCATCTGTACGCCAAGCTCCCCGAAATTGAGCCCTACCGTGCAGAGCTTGTAACCGAAAGCTACAAGAATACGGAAAATCTCCCCATCATCAAGAGAAGAAGTGCCGCTCTGCGCCACATTCTTGAAAATATCCCGATCGTTATCCGTCCCGACGAGCTGATCGTCGGTGCAAACTCGGTCTCTCCCCGCGGCTGTCAGACCTACCCCGAGTACTCCTTTGAGTGGCTGCGCCCCGAGTACGAAACGGTTGCCACCCGTGAGGCTGACCCCTTCTACATCTCGCCCGAAACCGTGGCAAGACTGGAGAAGGTGCACCCCTACTGGTACGGTAAGACGGTCAGCGACTTAGCCGCCGCCAACATGGATCCCGAGTGTCTGGACATTTTCCTTAACCACGGCGTTTTCACGGTCGGTAACTATTTCTATAACGGTATCGGCCACGTCTGCGTGGACTATGAAAAGGTCATTACCCTTGGCATGGAAGGCATTATCGGACAGGCCGAGAAGGAAATGGCTAAGCTTGACATGGGTCAGGGCGATTACCTGTCCCGCAAGCACTTCCTTGAGGCTGTAATTGAAAGTGCGCAGGCTGTGACTGCTTACGGTCACAGATATGCAGAGCTGGCTTATAATATGGCCGCAGAAGCAACCGGTAAGCGCAAGAGCGAGCTGCTCCGCATTGCCGAGGCCTGCTCTCAGGTTCCCGGTAAGCCTGCAAGAAGCTTCTACGAGGCTTGTCAGTCCTTCTGGTTCGTGCAGCAGATCCTGCAGCTGGAATCCAGCGGACACTCGATCTCTCCCGGTACCTTTGACCGTTACATGTATCCTTGGTTCAAGTACGATATCGATCGCGGTATCGAAACGCTTGAATCCGCCCAAGAGCTGCTGGACTGCATCTGGGTCAAGTTCAATGACCTCAACAAGGTGCGTGACGCCGCTTCGGCTGAGGGCTTTGCAGGCTACGGTATGTTCCAGAACCTGATCGTTGGCGGTCAGGATGAGAACGGCTATGACGTGACCAACGAGCTTTCCTTCATGTGTATGGAGGCGCAGTGCCACGTGCGTCTGCCCCAGCCTTCGCTTTCCATCCGCGTATGGAACAAATCTCCCCACGATCTTCTGATCAAGGCCGCCGCCGTTACCCGCGAGGGTATGGGCGTTCCCGCCTTTTATAACGACGAAGTCATTATTCCCGCTATGATGGATCGCGGCATTTCCCTCAAGGAAGCTCGCCGCTATTGCATCATCGGTTGCGTGGAGCCCTGCGTTCCCCACTACACCGACGGCTGGCACGACGCCGCATTCTTCAACATGTGCCGTCCTATGGAGATGGTATTCTCGAACGGTATGGATAAGGGCGAGCAGATCGGCCCCAAGACCGGCGACGTTTGCATGATGGGCAGCTTTGAGGACTTCTATAACGCATACAAGACCCAGCAAGAGTTCTTTGTCAAAATGATGGTACAGGCCGACAACGCAGTGGACTATGCCCACAGCGTCCGTTGCCCCCTGCCCTTCCAGGCATCCTTGATCGACGACTGTATGGCACGCGGCAAGTCCAACCAGGAGGGCGGCGCAAGATACAACTTCACCGGTCCTCAGGGCTTTGGCATTGCCAACAACACCGACGGTCTTCTGGCAGTCAAGACCCTGGTATTCGATACCAAGCAGGTTTCCATGGCTGAGTATAAGGAGGCCATTCAGAACAACTTCGGCGAAGGCTATATCCCCAAGAAGGCCGAGGAGCTGACTGTGGAAACGGTCAAGCAGCTGGTGCTGGCAGGCGCTAACGTCACCAATGCACAGATCAGCGAGATTTACCAGAGCTTCCTGACCGCTTCCTTTATCCCCGCAGATAAGAAGAAGCGTTATCAGCAGATCCGCGAGCTGATCATGGCACTGCCCAAGTACGGCAACGACCTTGAGGACGTTGACACCTTTGCGCGCGAGGTTGGTGAGACCTATACCGATATTCTGCCGCAGTATACCAACTGCAGAGGCGGTATCTTCCAGGCAGGTCTGTACCCCGTATCCGCAAACGTACCGCTGGGCTACCAGACCGGTGCAACCCCCGACGGCAGACTGTCCAACACCCCCATCGCGGACGGTGTAGGCCCCGCATCCGGCAGAGACGTTCTCGGCCCGACCGCGACTGCCAACTCGGTATCCCGCCTCAACCACGCAGCTGCCTCCAACGGCACGCTGTTCAACCAGAAGTTCCACCCCTCCGCGCTTGCCGGCATGCAGGGACTGGAAAAGTTCGTGGCTTACCTGCGAACCTTCTTTGATCAGAAGGGTATGCACGTGCAGTACAACGTTGTCTCCAAGGACACGCTGCTTGACGCGCAGGCACATCCCGAAAATTACAAGACGCTGGTTGTCCGTGTTGCGGGCTACAGCGCACTCTTCACCACCCTGTCCCGCTCTCTGCAGGATGACATCATCAACAGAACCGAACAGGGCTGGTAAAGCAATGCCGCCGATGACGGCATTGCAGTGATATATTTCGCCGCATGGCGAAATGTGATATTTTGCTTCGCAAAGTGATATTCGCTCTTCGTGCGAGTGAAATGTTCCGCCACGGGCGGAACGTTAAGGTAGAAATTTGCATAAGCAAATTTCAATCTTGACGGTTGGGGCGATTTAAATCGCCCCGACCGTAGAAAATTCTTTTGAAAGGATTTGTCATGGAACAGTATTACGACAGAGTCGGTCGTATTTTTGATATTCAGCGTTATTCGGTCCATGACGGACCCGGTATTCGCACCATCGTATTTTTAAAGGGCTGCTTCCTTCGCTGTCAGTGGTGCTGCAACCCCGAGTCGCAGGACTTCAAGATCCAGCAAATGGAACAGAACGGCAAGACCAAGACCGTCGGCTACGACATTTCGGTCAGAGAACTGATGGAGGAACTGGCAAAGGACCGTATGTACTTCCAACGCTCGGGCGGCGGTATTACGCTGTCGGGCGGCGAATGTCTTGCTCAGCCCGAATTTACCGAGGCGCTGCTGCGCGCCTGCCACGATTACGGCTTTACCACCGCAATAGAAACCACCGGCTTTGCCAAGCGTGAGATCATTGAGCGCATCATCCCCCACGTGGACTACGTGCTCATGGACATCAAGCACATGGACAGCACAAAGCATGAGAAATTCACAGGCAGACCCAACGAGCTGATCCTTGAGAACGCCAAGTGGATCGCCGCCAATGCGAACAGCATGACGGTTCGCGTTCCCACCGTTCCCACCTTTAACGCCACCGCCGCAGAGATCCGCGACATTGCAAGATTTGCAAGCACGCTGCCCGGCGTCAAGGAGATCCACCTGCTCCCCTACCACCGACTGGGCACAGACAAATATACGGGCCTCGGCAGAGAGTACACCCTGCCCGGCATTCTCCCTCCCGAAAGAGGTATGATGGAATCGCTGGTTGCCGCCGCCAAGAGCGTCTGCGACCTGCACGTACAGATAGGAGGATAGCGCGAAATATCAGTCATGCATCCCGTAAGGTTGCTGTTCGCGCACAAATTCGCCCAACACAGGCTTGCCTGTGTTGATCGAATTTCAAAACACTGATGGAGGTTTATTATGAACAATCTTCCAAAGGACTTGGAGATGAAGGACAAAATGCGCATAGTTCAGGAGCTTGTTCCCGGACGACAGATCACCATTTTGCACATCATCGCCAACCCCGATCCGATTCTTTATCAGAAAATGGGTCTTGACCCCAAGCTGGACTACACCCATGCCGCCATCGGCGTGCTGACCGTCAGCCCCGCAGAGACCGCCGTCATCACCGCGGATATCGCGCTTAAGAATGCAAACGTCGATCTCGGCTTCGTAGACCGCTTCTCGGGCACGCTGATCATCACAGGCAGAGTTTCCGAGGTAGAGTCGGCCTTCCACGCCATCGCCGATTATTTCCGCGATAAGCTGCATTTTGCGGTCTGTGACGTGACCAAGACCTGATCATGAAAAAGCTGATCTTAGTGGGCAGAGTCGCCGCGGGCAAAACCACGCTGACCCAGGCCCTGAAGGGTGAGCAGCTGCACTACTGCAAGACCCAGTATATCAATTATTACGACACCATTATTGACACACCCGGCGAGTATACCGAAGTCAAGCAACTGGGCGCGGCACTCGCACTCTACGCTTACGAGGCAGACATCGTCGGTATTGTCATAAGTGCCAACGAGCCGTATTGCGTCTTCCCGCCCGCCATCACCTGCATGGTCAACCGCGAGGTTGTCGGCATTATCTCGGGCGTGGACAAGCCCGACGCCAACGTGGAACAGGTGCGCCGCTGGCTGACGCTGTGCGGCTGTACCAAGATCTTTGAGCTGAGCTCGTACACAGGGCAAGGGCTGACCGAGATCATTGAGTATCTGCGCGAGCCCTCGGATGGCCCCGACGCAAGACCCGTATAAAAACCGAAAGGAACACATAAAAATGAGCATGACAAAGGTAATTTGCTTTGCCAACAATAAGGGCGGAAGCGGAAAATCCACCACCTGCTCCAACGTGGGCTACGCTATGTCCGCCATGGGCAAAAAGGTTCTGCTGATCGACGGCGACATGCAGATGAATCTCACCCTCTCCTTCTTTGACGAGGAGCAGGCGCTGGAGTACGCCAAGAACGGCAAGAATCTCTATACCGCCATCAAGGAGCAGAAGGATCTGTACGACTTTATCGTACCCACCGAGTACGAAAATCTCGACATCGTTCCCTCGTCCACGCTCATGAGCAGCATCGAATTCGAGCTGTTCACCAAGTGGCAGCGCGAGTTCATTCTGCGCCAGGGCCTTACCAAGATCATGGCCTTGAATAAGTACGACTACATCCTGATCGACTCTCCCCCCACACTCGGCTGTTGGGTCATGAACATCATGTGCGCATCGGATTATCTCATCGTCCCCGTCGAGGCATCGCCTTGGGGTCTGTTCGGACTTGCCAACATGTTCGAATTTTATGAGCAGGTCAAGAACATCGCGCCCAAGCTGGAGCTGCTCGGCATCGCGGTCACCAAGGCCAGCGAGCGCAAGAATTACTTCCGCCAGACCATGGAAACGCTTGGCGAGCTGGAAAACGTCAGACTGTTTGAAAACTATATCCGCGTAGACAGCACCGTAGAGTGGGCGCAGGATAACTCCAAGCCCGTTTGTGCTTATAAAAAGTCCAGCCGCGCGGCAGGCGAATACATCAAACTCACAGAGGAGGTACTGAAATATGCCCATCGGTAAGCAGAGTATCAACAGAGTGGCCAAAAAGGCCGATACAGAGGAGCGGGAGCCCGTAGTAGCAGAGCAGCCCGAAAAAGCGAAAAAGCCCTCTACGGCGAAAAAAAGCCCCTCCCAGACGACCGCTAAAAAGACCGCCAAGTCTGTCAAGCTGACACCTCCCGAGGTTGACCCCAAGCAGGATGCAAGTATCGAGGCCGAGCCCATCACCCCCGCTGTAACCGAGCACGTCATCGCCAACATCGACCCCGCCGTGGTCGAAGCCGTGGTCGGCAAGGAGACCCCCGCCCCCAAGGACGGCAAGGTCAAGCTCACCGACCCCATGCCCAGCTATTTGCTGTAATATATCAAAACACCGCCGAGGTTTTACAACCTCGGCGGCTTTTCTTTCTTTATTTATTATACTTCTTGATCATTGCCCAGCCGCGTGCCACGTATTCCTTGAAGCGGTCTTCATTGCGCACAAGGTCAAACCAAGCCCAGCCTCTGGGAGTGGTGATGGCGTAGGTCAGATTATGCTCGTTGAAGGCCATCCAATAATCGTTGTCCGCAATCGGCTCACGTGTGCCGTCGGGCAGCTCGATCATGCCACGGGCAAACACGTATTTGGCTCCACCGGTCACGTGGGGATTGCCGGTATCCAGCAGGTCGCCACCCTTGTGCACACGCGATTTCTCGCAGTATTCAAAGGCAACGTCCAGCATACGATATCCCTCTTCATTCATGCCCGCGCCAAAGCAAGCTGCTGCTCGAATGGTAGCCATCCAGCCGTATCTGCCATACCATGCGGGCGGCACTTCTCCGTCACCAAGCTGTTCCAGCAAGCGCATGTAAAAGCCCTGCAATGCCACCGATCTTGGCGAATCGTACACGTTGTGCGAGGGTCTTGAGATCATGTGCATGATCAAATGGAAGTTGTTAGAACCATACTTGGCGTGTCCCTCCTGCCATTTGCCCTGATCCCACAGCGCGTTCTCGATCACCTCGCCCTGAATCGCGCCATACTGCGTGATAGGTGAAGGAATCTCGCGGATGCCCGTACGGTCGGCAAAGATCACAATGTCGCCATCCTCGTCGGCTACGTAGGTATAAAGCGCAGAGCCCACAAATCCGTCGGTCAGATCCAGCGCGTCGTATCTGCGCATAAGACCGTCCGCCATGGGCATATAGCCCTCACCCTTTCCCTCGTATTCGGTCAGCTCGTACACAGCAATTCTCGCACCGCCGCAATATTCGTTCTCGGTGCGCACGATGCCGATACCGGGTGCAAAACAATACGTCTTGTTGCCGCCTCGGTACGACCAGCCGTCGGTCATGCCGCTGATCTCCAAGCGCACCTTGAGACAGTTTTCAAACGTACCCGCCTTGGTCGTGATGCTGCCGCCATCCTCGCAGGTGATCTGCGTTCTGACCTCGTGCGAAAATCTGGTGTACTCCACCACGGGAGAAGCTCCTATCTGCCACTCGTCCGACCACAGACAATTTGTCGCGTCCTCTAAGATGCCGTACAGGTCGTTGTAAAGAATGGGGTCCTCTGCAGGGCCCATGTCACCGGTACATTTCCACTCAAACGACCAGCGGTAATTATGAGTCAGCTGCAAGCAGTCCTTCTTGCGCTGCACCACGTTGCGCGAGAAGAAATTCCAATGTCCGGTTGCCGTATAATCGGAGTTGAATACCGGGTCTGTCAAAAGAATTCTGCGCGCGACGGATGCGGCAGCCCTGGTATGTGCCTTTTGCATGGGAGTTACCGCCAGTTTCTCGGCACGTGCAATGGCAGGGCGCACGTCACACAGCATGCTCTCACCCTTTTCATTATCGCAATAATAATCGCAGCGGATCTGCCCGATCATGTCGAGCCAATCGTTCTCGTTGTATCTCACGCGCAGCTTTTGCTCCCAGGAGGACAGCAAGACCTTTTCCCCGTTTGCAAAATCCACAGTAAATATAAGTTCAGCGGCAATGGATTCGGGATCATACTCATAAACGTATTCCCAAACGTTTCCCTTGGCAAACGGCAAAAGTCCTTGGCCGCCCTTGATCTCATAAGACTTCAGCGAATATGCATCGGTCACACCGTCATGAATTGCCTCGTGTCTGACAATACCCACGCCGTCCTTGTAATAGCTCTTGTAAATATGCTTGCCCTGATCGTTCCAAAGCCCGGTCACCCAAAGCTGACAGCCCTCAAACCGGCCTGCCTGTGTATCCACGCTCTCACAGTCGGATGCAAAGGTCAGCGTGCGGCCGTCCGAACCGGTGTGAGTCTGCCCCACCGCAATATCCGCAAAGAAGCGGTTGTCGCAGCCTGTACTATTGCGGAAAATATCCACTGCATCATCATTGATCGAGTTCAAATATCCTTCTCCAAAGGCATTATCCCCCCAAAAGCAAAGCGCGCCGTCAATAAAGCGGTATTCCTCTGCAGTACCGCGAATGCGATAGCGATTCTCGGTCTGCCCCTTGTAGTCGTGCGCAAGCACGTCCTCCATTTTTCTTGCATACGGCACGAGGATGCGGTGTCTGTCGTCCTCTCGCAGGATTTCCTCCACCTTGTCGTAGGCCGCTTTTCCCTCGTCAGCACGGCCCTCGCGGTACAGATAATAGGCAAGCCAGAACCATTCGTGTCCGAGCGCCTTGACAAAGCCCGCCTTCTCAAGCAGCGGAATCTGCTTGTCGCGGATAAATTCGATCTTGGCACCGCCGTACACCTGCGAATCCTGTCGGGTCACGATAAAGGTCATAACCTCCTCGTTTTTGCCCTCCATGGCTGCCTTTGCAATTCTCTCAAACAATGCATCGTTCTTTTTCCCCGGCAGCCACCACCAGCCTCTCATGAGCACGTCGGCCAGCGCGTGCTGTTTTTCGGTACACTCGGGCAACTGCTCAACCTCTGCAAGCACCTCACGGTAGACCTTTTCAAATCCGGTCTTGTCGTTTTTCACCTGCCAGAGCTTGAGCTCCTCCACCTTTTTCATGACACGCTGTACCAGCGTGTCGCTGTATTTTTCATTCATTGCGCAAAGCTCCTTTCTGATCCTCTTTCTTCCGTCGTGGAGCTGCCACTTGACAGTCCCCTCGGGAATGCGCATGCGATCGGCTATCTCGGCAATCGAAAGATCCTCGAAATAGTGCAGATAAATGATCTGTCTGATCTTTTCGGGCAGCTTTTCCATGCTTTTGCCGATCTCTTGTTTTTCCTCGGACAATGCATACAGCTCTGCGGGGTTTTGTGCACCGTCATCCGATATATCCAGGTTTTCCACCGTGCTCAGCGGCAAAAAACTGCGGTACCGCCCTATCATATTGATGGCACAGTTCTTGGCAATGCGACACACCCAAGAGCCGAATTTCGAGGGCTCTTGCAGGGTGTTGAGCTTGATCCAAGCCGTCACAAAGGCATCCTGAGCCGCATCCTCTGCCATAAAATGATTCTTTGTCACCGCCACGGCAGATGCGATCACAGCTTTTTGATAGCGGGTGACCAACACCTCGTATGCACTCTGCTCCCCTGCCAGCGTCAGCATGACCAGGGTTTGGTCGGTTTCGTTTTTGTAGTACAATATGCATTCTCCTTTCGTGAAAAATAGATTTTTCAGCGCGCTTGTCTTATAGACACAAATCGAATCAAAAAGGTTGGTGATTTGAAAAAATTATATCATAAATTTTTAATCATGTCTATAAAAAACTGCCGAGTTCAACCAATGGGTGAATCTCGGCGGTTCTTTATCAAAAAAGCAATAAAAAAGGACGGCTCTCGCCGTACCGGAATCTTCAGTTTATCATTGACAAGACGAATAAGGATGAGCAGAAAATGAAACTCAAGTAATACTGTAAACTTGAACCTAAGGAGGTTCAAGCCCTCGGTCTATTAGTATCAGTCGGCTGAATGCATTACTGCACTTACACCTCTGACCTATCAAACTTGTAGTCTGCAAGTGACCTTACC
>JAZULL010000102.1:0-20551 GCA_045603085.1 Eubacteriales bacterium
AAATCATTTAATTGTTTGATGTATTTATCCGCAATTTCTCCGTATTGGGTTAATTCGATTTGCGGACAGTCGAGGACGCCTGTCCCTACAATGCGAGATAGGATGCTTCGCCTATTTTGCGTGCAAATCGTTATGAAATATACTCCAACACTATTGTAATCAAAACTTTGATATCTCGGTGTTTTTCTCTTTTTAAGTTCATCCATTTTTATCACCAATATCATTATAACACAAATCGGCAGAGAAAACAACATCTCTGCCGAAATTTATGTGTCATGGACAGTCGAGGACGCCTGTCCCTACAATTTTGGATTATCCAAACATCCTTATGAGAACTCTCGTAAGGCGGTGTTTTTCTATTCTTAATTTCGCACTTACTTGACCAATCCCAGATGCTCCATCCAATAGATGACGTGGGAGGCAAAGCCGTGGTTGCAGCTTGCCTGATCGGCCGTCAGCTCCCACAGCGTGCCGGTCTTATTGGCCATGTAGGCAAAATAGCCCTTGATATTTTCATACAGTGCCTCGTGACAGCCATATCTGTCCAGCAGGTCCAGTCGCAGATAGTTGCCGATAAAGGCGTTGGCTACCCAGATCTCGGGATACACTCCCTTTTGCACGCGATCCGGGCCAAAGTCGTTGACCAGCGTCTGCCACAGCCAAGGATGGCTCTCGGGCGTCGCGATACCGCAGAAGAATGCGTAATACTGGCAAGCCTCGGTTCTCTCGCCTGACAGCACCAGCTTGCCGTCAACACGGTAAGCGTTGTCGCAGAAGAAGCCGCTCTCGGTCATGCTCATATTGACAATGGTACGGCGCAGCTCGGCCGCCTCTGCTGCCAGCCCCTCGTCACCGTACAGCTCGGCGATCACGTCCTTCATGGTGGCATACAGCATATTGGTGGCAAAGGATACGTCCTGCACCAGCTCGTTTGCCTTGGACCACTCGATGAATACCCAGCTCTGCAGCTTTTCCAAGAGACCGTATTCGTTCTCAAACGGCTTGAAGAAGTTCAGAAGTCCGTAAACTCTGTCCTTGGCGTCTGCCACAAGCTCGGCATCCCCCGAGCGCTTTGCGTACTCGCCAAGCTCGACTACGTACCACATTGCCCAGTTGGGGATGTAGGTATGGTCGTTATGATCCGAGGGGTAGCACATGGGCAGCATGCCCTCGGGGATAAATTCAAATTTCTCGGGCATCAGGAAATTGGAGAGGAAGGCCTTTTCCACCTCACTCTTACCCGTCAGCGTCTTTTCCACGCGCGAGGTAAAGAAGCTGTCACACAGCCAGCCCGCTCTCTCACGGGAGGGACAGTCCATGTAAATGTCTACGGTATTGGCGCGGAAGGTCTCGACAGCCGCGTCGTAGATGTGGCGCATGGTGTCGTCCTCGCCCACGAACTCAGCCGTGATCTTGCTTGCGGGGAATGCGACCTTAAAGAGTCTGAGCCCCTTGACCGTAAACGAGCATCCCTTTGCCACCAGACGGATATAGCGCATGGTGTAGGGCTCCTGACAGCGAATTTTGTACGAGCCGCTCTCAGCGCGCACCGCCACGATATTGGAGGTGCCGTTGCGGAAGCAGTTGAGCCGGCCGCCGATCATGATCTCGTCAAACAGCACGTACAGCTCGCCCTTTCCGCAGACCTCAAGGTCAAATTCAAAAATACCGGTATAGTTGACACCCATGTCCACGTCCACAAAGGTCTCGGCGCAAACGGGGATGCAATCGGGACACAGCGTATATGAGTTAGGAGTCGAGAAAACCATATACGATGCGGTTTCGTAGGATCTGAATTCCAGCTCCTCGGGCTGATATCCAAAGAACTCGTCGTAGATCTTGGTAACCTCGCGGTTGCCGTATACGGGACGGCTCTCATCATACGATACGCTGCCCGTTGCAAGTACAGCACGGGGATACAGAGCCTCTACCTCTCCGTAAGGAACGTCACGGCAGATAAATGCCTTTTGCTCTGTCAGCGCAACCTCGATGGGCGTAGCCGTACGATCCGCACGCAGATCGTAGGACTCTACAGGATGACGCTGGAAGGAATATCTCTGCACCTTCCTGATTCTCTCATCATAGCCGCGCACGTCAAAGCCCGTGCAGGGTGCATCGGTATATGCAACCGCCTCGCCGTCCACCAAGAGCTCTGCGCACACAAACGAGGGCTTGTCCAGATAATGGAAGGAGTTGACGTTGTAGCCCGCAACGCGGATGCAAAGGTCGTTCTCGCCTTCGGTCAGCAGATCGCCCAGCACCAGCTCATCTGCGCGGTAATAGCCGTGACCTGCTCTTGCAGGGCCGTGCGCGATAATTTCACCGTTTACAAGCACGGTAAACGAGCAATGTGCGGCAATCGCCAGCACCACGGACTTGCCGTTGCCGGACACCTTGGTATGTAATGCGACCGTGCGGTTGATCACCTTTTCGGTGCCGCATTCCCACACGGGACGCGCCTTGATAAATGCATACTCGTGAATTTTCATAAGCAACTCCTTTAATAAATTAATATAAATTGATCAGAATCAGACTGTACCCGCTGACCGAAATGCACACCCGACGGCTCATACCCATCAGCGGCAGGGTCTGCACAAGCGAAAGGTCGCGCACGCCGTCCAGAATCGAGACGTCCGCGCTGTAAACGTTTTCGGGCAGGTTGTCAAGACGGATATCCACCAGCCCCGGGCTGTCCGACACCGCGATCATGACCGCACCTGCGCGCTCCCCGCTTGACGCGGCGGCGGTGATGCCGTTGCCCTGCGTGTCGCACCACACCGCACTTCCCTGCCCGTACAGCGCGTCAAAGGCGCGGAAGGCGTGATAGGTTTTGGTGGGGTTGCCGTAGCGGTCACAAATGCCGCACAACGGCGAGACCTCGGGCTGGGCGTCGTAGTAGGTCGCCATAGCGATCTCGGGCAGATTTTGCATGGCAAGCAGCGCGGACGCGCAGTACAGCGCACCCTTGAGCGAGCCAAGTCCCTGCACCACGGCCTGCTTTTCGGCAGGGGCTGAGGGTATGGCCTCGGGGTCCAGACTGTTCCATGCCGTCACAAGGATCGGCAGGCTTGCCATATCACTTTTTTGCAGGTATGCCGACAGCTTTTGCACGCCCGAAAGTCCTCCCCAGGCGCAGATCGAAACAAAGTCCAGCGGCAGCTGCTTTTTCTTACAGAATTTGATAAATTCGCGCGCCATTGCCCCCCAGGCGGCAAAGCCCATGCCGCCGACCCTCAGATCGGGATCATAAGACTTGATGCCGTGCACCGCCTTTTCGTACAAGGCAAATACGGCGGCGTTTGAGGTGTCCCGCATGGTGTCGGGCGCAGACCAGATCTCAAAGAGAGAAAGGCCGAGGTGATGCCCGTCCGCCCATCCGTCATTGTAGTGACGGATGATGTTGACGCACACGCGCACCCATTTTTCCACGTTTTCGGGCAGGCTGTAATACCAGCCGTCATCGCTCTCCCCAAGTCGGTAGATCACCTGTGCGCCGCTTTTTGCGGCTGAGAGCACCATCTGATCGGTGGGGGCGAAGCGATAGCTGTGTGGGTCGTATTCATCGGCAGAGGGGTCGGGAAAAATGTGCGAGACGTCCACGTAAAGCCCCGACGTGCGCCCTCCCGTATCCGCAAATCGCACGGCAGGCACGCCCATCCCGGAAAACAGCGCCGAAAGATCAGCCCCCGGCGAGAGCGGCCCGTTGCACATACCGTGCAAGGGCTTGATGCACCCCGTGACGAGCGAAAAATCTACCGTAACGGTTTTTCTGTCGGTCATATCAGAACGCCCAGTTGCCGTTCTCAAAGATCTTGATCTCGCGGCCGTCGGCGGTCTTGCCCACAATGCAGAGATCAGCCGTGCCGATCATAAAGTCCACGTGGATCATGGAATCGTTGATGCCCATGGCGTGTGCTTCGTCCAGCGTGTACTTATCGTAATCCTTCAGGCAGTTGGTAAAGCCTGCGCCCATGGCAAGGTGGCATGCGGCGTTTTCGTCAAACAGCGTTTCATAGAAGGTAATGCCGCTGTTGCGGATGGGAGAATCGTAAGGAACCAGCGCGCACTCGCCAAGCATGGCAGCACCCTCGTCCATGGAGATCATTTGCTTCAAGAGATCCTCGTTCTTCTCGGCATGTGCCTCAACGGCACGGCCGCCCTCAAAGCGGAGCCAGAACTTATCGATCACCTCGCCGCGGTAAGACAGCGGCAGGCTGGAGTAGACAATACCCTCGGCACTGCCTGCGCGGGGAGAGGTAAAGGTTTCCTCGGTGGGAATGTTGGGGTTGTAGTATTCCCCGCCCAGCGTGTGCTCGCCGCCACCCATAAAGATGCCCTCGGGGATCAGACCCACGGTCAGATCGGTGCCGTTTGCACTTGTGTAATGCAGCTCTGCAAGACCAAGGCTGTTGAGATACTCACACTTGGCGGCAAAATTCTTATTGTGCTTGTCCCACTCGGCAACAGCGTCCAAGAGGTTGCCGTCGGCGTCCAGCACGCGGGAGGTATACAGAATGGCCTGCCACAGCTTTTCCACAGCCGCACTTGCGCGCATGCCCGGGAACACCTTCTTTGCCCAGGCCTCGCCCGGAACGGAAGCGATGCACCACTTGTACTTGTTATCCATAGCGTCACGGTAGGGCTTGATAATGGGATAGCGCATCTGCGCCGCCTTGGAATTCTTTGCCTGGTCCATACCCTTCAGACCGTCGGGGTCATCCGAGAGCAGGTACAGCATGGCGGGCATCTTGTCAAGACGGTATTGCATCTTGGCGATCTCGAAATTCTCAACCGAGCCAAGGCTCTTGAGCGTGCGGTACTTGACGCCCAGCTTTGCCAGCGGCAGATAGTTCCAGTCCACCAGCACGCGGGATGCACCGCGGCGGTAGCAGGCTTCGGTTACGGTTGCCACAAACTCGGGCTGATCCAAAGAGGCCGTGATCATGACCACGTCACCCTTTTTGATGTTCAGACCGCAATTTACGATCAGCTTTGCGTATTCTTTCAATACTGTTTTCTTCATATTCTGTTCCCTTTCCTTCCATGGGATATTTTTCCCTTATATTATAACACACAGTCCCCCGTTTGTCACTATCCCGCGCAAAAAAAAGTTTGGGCGGTCGCGCTTACGCGACCGCCCTTTGTCAATGCTTTGACTGTCTTACTTGGTCTTGAGGTTGTTCTCGTAGGACTCGATCATCTTCTTAACCATCTGGCCGCCAACGCTGCCTGCCTGACGAGCGGTCAGGTCGCCGTTGTAGCCCTGGTTGAGGTTAACGCCCACTTCGCTTGCTGCCTGCATCTTGAACTGCTCAAGAGCCTTCTTTGCTTCCTTGTTTGCCATAACACTTTCTCCTTGTTGGGTCGGTCGCGCAAAGGTTTCTTTGTGCCCGCCCTGTCTTTTTCAAAATAATCTATGCTCAATTGAGTCCGCAATTCCTTGCGTGCTCTGCTATTATTTTGAACGCCGATCCGCGTTTTATGAATGGCAAATTTTTTAAACTGCGGTGCAATCCTGCGCTTCGGTATTACCCCTTATACGCACGCTCGGCGTTGATCATGCGGTCGTGACGCTTGTCAAGGTCATTTCGCGTTTTATGAATGGTGAATCCAAGGAATAAGGTAGACTATATCTGTCTTCCACCTTGTGATTTGGACTCGCCGTAACGTTCTTCGGCGGGTATCATATCACTATGCTGTTTACCAAGGGCATTCTTCGTGACATGATGTGTATATCCCTCGGTTTTCATGTAAACCATCCAGCGAACATGCTCAATTTTTCTAAAATCCTGACGGTCCTTGGCAGTCAACTCGGGACCTTTGCCCCGTTTTATCGGAACGACAGCCAGAGATTTTGCATCCAAATCAGCGAGAAGATCGTTGAACATAGCCTGTGCCAACGAGGATCTGTAGTTATATTCATATTTCCAGAAGTCCTGATTTTGCAGGTCATACTGACGTTGCAGCTTTTTGAACAGTTTTTTTCTGCGGCCTTTTTTGGGTTGTTTACCAGATTTGTCAGTGACGTCTTCAATCTCCTCCGGCACAGTTCCTTTCATTCCGGCATAATCTCTGTGTATGGCAAGACCGCCTTGAGTCAGCTGATTATCCGTCAAGGTTTGGATGTCGTAAAATTCCTCGGTGCTTCCGATCATATGAATGTTGTATTTCTGTTCGCTGTAATTCATGCACCCCGTTCTATCGGCACCGGAGCCCTGAACGTCCCAGGGAGCACCCATTCTGCTGTTGAGGTTAGAATCATACACAACCGTCTCAATCTCAGGCACGGTATTATCATTATCTTGTGGATATTTTTTTGCAAAGAACTCTCGAATGCTGACCGATGCGGCAATATTGGCTTCATCGGAGCCAAGGCACACAAAAACATACGTAGGCTTTTCGATTTCATCAAGCACATTGAAAAAGTCCATGGAGCTGACATCAATCTCGGAATAGATATGTATCCTATACCGCTCACTGTATGGATCCGTGGGAAGCGGATCGTATTCATCGGACTTAACAGGGGGCAGATCCGGGCATTTTTCAGAAACCTGCTTGGAGATGTCATCGAAAGGACTGTGACCGTACACCCTCAGACCCGGACATTCTGCCATAAGATGTTTATCTACGTGCTTTGCGGAATCGAATCCGTAGAGCTCAATGCTGTATCCGGGAACCTGGCAATACCACGCCAGAGCCTTAAGCATTTCCATTCCGTATTTACCAAGACCAACCACAATCGCTTTGATGGTATGATTCTCTGCAGAATCCTCGCTGTTTTTCTTCGCTTGGCTGAATATCATGTGTCCATTCTTGTGGAGATTATGGTAGATCAACGATTGGTGATCGTGGATACGAATAACCTTGGGATACAGTTCATTCTTAACTCCCAAAAGCATTTTGCTGCTATCCGTCTCAGAAAATACGTGCAGTGTCACGTGACTGTAAGGATAGGCCTTCATAATACTGGTTGCATGTCGAAGCTTTTCGGATTCATCCTCGCTGATCAGATAGAAATTCAACTTGTTTTTAGGATTGCGAGATTCACCGCGGGTAAATTTTATGGATTCCAGGTCCTTGCGGAACAAAATGGCTCCCAGCTCCTTGGCTTCTTCAACCAGATCATAATGCTCCTCCTCATGCTTCTCCAACACGTCGGTGAACACAATGCAGATTCCAAACAATGGCCACACCCTATAGGTCCTGCTATTCACGAACCGATCAAAAGGAGCATCGGTTACCTTACCATACTGCTTGCGCTTATCGGTACAAATTCTGGACCGCGTAGCCTTTTCGATCGCCTTGTTCTCATACTTCTCGGATTTGGCCAACACCTTGGGCAAATGCTCTTCAAGCGCGATTATCAGGCGTTCAATCTCAGGAAGTGCCAAATCAAGTGCAACGTTTGCAACAAAGTAATCGCTGGACTTCTCGGAAGCATTTTGAACAGCTTCAAGTGACAAGGCAAGCTTTTCTGCAAGGCTGTGCACGTAAGCCGCGTTCACAAAAGTGAATTTTTGATCGGCAGGAGGAGCCACGAAGCACTCGTCGAATTCGTTTTGCACGTTCCTTACAAGAGATTCCCCGCTCTTATTCAAGCCATCGCGCAGCATCTGATCTGATAGCATATTCGCCACTTCACTCATTTTAGCGATCACGTCACCGTTTGTCTGAAGCAGCCGATCACATCGCCAATCAATTTCTCCGCAAAATTCCACAATGGCCACGGCTTGCCGCTGCTTTTTTTGCTTTGCGGATTTCAGATAGGAGTCTCGCATTTCCTTGGAGATCTTGAGATAATTCTTCAACCGCTCTACGTAATCTCCGCATTCCGTTTCGATACAGCCACACAAACGCGCCATTTTTTTGGCGCAAGTGCCCCTGCTCTTCTTTGCCTCATCGCAAAGGTTTCGCATCTCTTGGCTCTTATGGGTATCCTGCGTGTGTTGCAAGCGATCGGTTAACGACCCAATTTGCTCCTCTAAATCATTGTCATATTTGGCCACCTGCTCGAGCTCTCCGAGTAAACCGAACAATTTGGTTTGGCGCTTTCGCACTTCTTGGGTATGATTTGGAACTTCCTTCGAATCCAAATCCAGGCTGATACTGTGATTTTCAAGAAGAGTGTTATATTTCTTACACGTTTCTTTCAGTTTTGTTCCTATTTCTAAGACCTTTTTATTCGAGGCAACGTTTTTTTTCTCACATGCCCGATCAATCTGCAGGATTATCCGGTCTGCTTCAAAAAGCAGTTCGCTGCAATGCTCATCCGCAACCCACGCACGTCTGTGCTCAAGGTTCGCTTCCCCCATCAAATCATTGGCTTCCTTTGGGGAGTGACTCTTAACGAAAATTCCGAAAATCCATTTTGAGACATGGTAATACCACCTTTTCTTCGCATCTTCTCTGTATTTATCCGCCTTCGCCTTAACAATGCTTTTGGCAAAGGCCAGAGACTTGGGATTGAGCTCGGAAAACACGTATTTTTCCCGTGCAAACGAAATATGATAGCGAAGAATCGCCCAGATGTTTTTGAAGAACAGCAGAACAGCAGCAAAAGTCAGCACCGGCGCCAAAACGTACAATACCGAGCCAAGGATAACGTACATGACTCTGGGGAAATCGGGGCCGACATATTCTGAATTGGCAATTTCCGCATAAATCTCCTTAATCACCGCCAGGAAAAACTCGTAGTAATCCCCTTCAAGCGCAAACAGTCGGAGCGTGTGCTGAAATGACAACAGCAGCGCAGAACCGATGCTCGCAAATTTTACGGACAGCGCTTCATTGTCGGCAGCCTGCTCTATACAATATCGATGTAGCGGGAAAAACAAGCTCATCGCAGAGAGGGCCACACCCACCACCATCGAGTTGAGCGGAGTCAAAAGTTTATTTCCCCTATAGCGCTTGAGCATCAACACAACCGCCACGACCGAGAAGAACACAAGAAAGCTAACAGACAGCACCCAAAAATGATAATATGTCATTGCTTCTCCCCCTATTTATTCTTTGACGATTTTATATCCGAGCTTGATAATCAGCTTAAGTGCCTGGACAGAGGTGGCTCTGTCATAATCCTTTTCCCTTTCGGGCAATTGGTCATACGGAACCAGGCAGGGGTGACTCATTTTTTCATCGTCACGCACGGGACCCCAAACCCAGCCGTCGTCCAGTCTGTTCTGCGCCCACACCTCGTGGGTATTGATGGCAAGCATTTCCCCCAAGGCTTCGATCTCGGGATCAAGCTTGACGTCAGAGGTATCGATAGGATTTGGTCTATACATAATCTTTCTCCTTACTTTGCCAGGCAAAGGCCGGCAATTGCGTTATTTTCTATCATGTTTTCGGCGTTATAAACGATCAGC
The DNA here is from genome assembly GCA_045603085.1 of Eubacteriales bacterium. Lineage (GTDB taxonomy): Bacteria > Bacillota > Clostridia > Oscillospirales > CAG-272 > SVQP01. Next base: position 9,366 of record JAZULL010000102.1, read on the forward strand.
ACACCGTCGCATCCGTATTCCTCGATATAAGTCGAGAGGGGCTCAACGCCACCGATCGACAAATTGACCACAACAAGATCGTAATGCTGTGCCAGAAACGGCACCATGCTGTTAAAGAAGGAGTCCTTGAGCACAAGCAAGGTTTCTCTTGGCTCATCCGTATCCTTGGTCACGGTCAGAATGCCGTGCGTACCGTCCAGAAATGCCGAATACTTGTCCTTCTTTTCAAGATAATCGCGATTGTAAAAGCCCTTGAAGCTGACACCTGTTTCGGGGTCGGTCACGGTATAGCCGTCCTCGCCCTCAAAGTGCCACAGCTCCAGAGTCTCGGCCTTGACGAACTTAAAGCCTGCGCGCGACCACGTTGTGCCAAGGAAACCGTCCACGGTCTCGACCGTGAAATTGTCGGTCGGAATGACGTCGGCCTCCCTGCCCCACTCGGCCATCAAATCTTGATAAGCCATATACGCGCCCTTGGTGGTCCAATGGTGGTCGGTGCGGTAATAAACGTACTCGCCACTCTCGTGCGCGGTCTTCATAGTCTCGCGCAAGTCGATATAGTTGACCTGCACGTCAAGCCCCGACTCAATATCCGTCCACAAGGCGTCCGCGTTTTGCATGGGATAGCGGGTCTGTGCCCCCACCACGTCCAAGGTGCGGGGCGGGATGATCACGGTCAGCGGGATATCCTTGGCGGCAAGATCGGCAGAGAGCTGATTGAGCGCATCGGTCTGCGCGGCAATGCTCTCTTTTGAATAATAATCGGTGTCATAGACGCGGGTCAGGCGATCGATATAGGCGTCAAACCAGCGCACTGCCAGCTGACCGTCCTTACCCGGCACCACGCCGTTGTTCTCTCCCTTACCCAGCGCAAGCTCACAAATGCCCTTAAGCCCCACGAGCGCGTCGCGCGCCGGGAACTGATCGGCAAAATAGGTGTTCATCTGCGAGCCGAATTTGCCCTCGGTCAAGGACTCCCGGGTCAGCGTGGGAAAGGTTTGCAGGGAGCGGTTTTCCTCGGTGGAAAAATCGTTGTCGGGCAATGCCACAAACAGCAAAAGCCCCAGCGCAAGAGGAACTGCAAACAGCACAAAGGTCAATATATCGGTAATTTTTTGATGCTTCATACCTGCACTCCTCTCAGAAAATATAGTAAAGGAACGGACTGAAGGTGGAGTCCACCAGATATGCCGTGCACAGCACCAGCATCAGTGCGCACAGCACGGGCGTGGCATACATGACCGCAGGCTTGTCCTTGAGCCGATCAAACAGCTTTTTGGGCAACGGCGTAACACCCACGATGCAGACCAGCAAAAGCGGCAGATAGCGCAGCGCCTCGTACAGCACCACGGGGGTGGCAAAGCCAACCGTGCCCGCGCCGAACAACCCCGAAAAGATCGCCCAGCCCTCGGACAGATTGGGAAACGCGAAAATGATCCAGCCGATGCCGATCAACAGCACGGCATACAGATGCGAGAATACGCGTGGGATCTTGTTCAGCACCTTGAGCAAAAATGCCTTTTCGATGACCAGAATGATCAGGAAATACACGCCCCACAGCACGAAATTCCAGGAGGCACCGTGCCAAAGGCCTGTCAGCAGCCACACAGCCGCCAGATTGAGATACTGACGCGCCTTGCCCTTGCGGTTGCCGCCAAGCGGGATATACACGTACTCGCGGAACCAGGTGGACAGCGTAATGTGCCAGCGACGCCAGAATTCGGTAATACTCTTTGAAATATAGGGGTAATCGAAATTCTCGGGAAATTTGAAGCCGAACATTTTACCAAGGCCGATCGCCATGTCGGAGTATCCCGAAAAGTCAAAATAGATATGGAGCGTATAGCAGATCACGGTCATCCAAGCTCCCAGCACAGTGCTCTCAAAGCCTGCCGCCTCGGAGAAATAGGCGAATGCGGCGGCCGCGGCATCACCCAGCAGCACCTTTTTGGCAAGACCTGTGCAGAAGCGTCGGACACCTGCGGCGATATCGGCCATATTCTCGCGGCGACTCATCAGCTGGTCGTCCACGTCGCGGTAGCGCACGATCGGGCCTGCGATCAGCTGCGGAAACAGCGTGACGTAGGTGCCAAACGCGATATAATTCTTCTGCACCTCGGTCTCATGGCGGTACAGGTCAATGGTGTACGACATGATCTGGAAGGTGTAGAACGAAATACCGACCGGCAGCTTCAAGCCCTCGATGGGATTGGCAATACCGGAGAGAAACGGGATCAGCGAGAGCGTTTCCATGGTGAAATTGAAATATTTAAAAAACAGCAAGAACGACAGATTCAGCCCCAGCGAGATAAACATGGCCGCCTTGCATTTTTTCGGTGCGGCGTGACGGTATTTTTCAATGAAAAAGCCGCCCACGTAGGCCACCGTGACCGAAGCCAGCATCAAAAGGATATAGACCGGCTCGCCCCAGCCGTAAAACAGCAGGCTGACGATAAAGAGCACAAGGTTTCTTCCCTTGCGCGGCACGATATAGTACACCGCCAGCGTCAGCGGCAGATAGGCGAATAAAAAGATCAATGATGAAAAGACCACGGCAATCTCCTGTCGTAAACTTCTTGTATGTTGATGGTTTCCGCGGAAACCCGTTATTATTCAGTATATACTAATTATAAAGTATCTGCCGGATTTTGTCAATGCACGCGCCCGCTTTTGGGGGAAATATTTGGTAAAGAATTATGCACTTACCAAAACGAAAAGCAGACGCGCCGCGGCGCGCCTGCTTGGCAGTATTCATTTACGGCAAATATACCGTCAGCGTCTTTTCCTCTTGGTTCTCGCCCGTCTTGTAGCGAATCTCCATCTCCCCGCTCACGTCAATGTCACAGCAATCGATTGGTCTCTCGGCATCTGCCGCCAGATTCTCCAGCGGATAGGTTTTGTAATAGATCGCGGGATCGAAAATATCCTGCACGACAACGCTGTATTGTCCTTCGCTTTCGGTAACGTACACCACGTAGCGATCCTGCGCCTCTACCACGTGCGAAAACGGCTCGGACACAATGCTCTTTTCAAGGTCGAAATAGACAGCTTGGTTGTCATAATCATATTCGGAGTTCTCCAAGAACAAACCCAGCACGTCGACACCTACATATCGTGTTTGCGGATAGCTGCCCAAATCCTCACCTGACATCATGGCGTTACCGTCGTTATCGTATACCATATAGCTGACCTCTTCGTTTTGACCATAATCGATCACGCAATTGTTATACAAATGTGCTTGATCAAATTCATATCTGCTGACATCACAGAGAGTTCCTTGAAACATGCCAAAAGTCCCCTTGTCATACATGTTGAACACACCCTCAACGATCACGTATTCACCGTTATATCTCTGCAATCTTTCGTAATACGGGGATAACTCCTCGCCAAGCTCGATCCAGATCCGATCGTTGGTATGGTTTTCCCAAGCCTCCTTGCTGATGCTCAGGCAATCTCCCTCAAACTCCAGATTACCAACGGCAACAACTCTTACTCTGACTCCGTGATACCGTTCGGGTGTGGCGATCAGCTCCGCCATAGACACGCTGACGGCATAATCGCCGGCTAAACTGCCAAAGCCGCCGTAAAGCACGTATTCCATGCGCTCCCAAATCTGCTTTGCGGACATGCCAATGCTTCCAAGTGCAAGGGCAAGCACAAGCAATAGCGCGATCCCCGTGATCAGAAAGGCTCTGTTCTGCGCTCTGATGGCGCGCGCGGTGGCACTGACCCACGCGCAGGCGGGGATGTCCAGAACTTGGGAAAGCTGCTGCATCTGCTCGGCATCAGGGCTTTTGGTTCCCTTTTCCCATCGGGTCAGCGTTTTTTCGGGCACGCCGATCATTTCTGCCAAAGCGGCCGTCGTCAGTTCCCTTTTGAGTCTGTACGTGCGGATGATTTTCCCAATGCTTTTCATGGTTTTCTCCTTTGCATTACTCTGTCTTTATTGTAGCACACGTGCAAGTATTTGTCAACAAAACGGGCTTTCACCTATATAGTCGAAATTTTTCCGGGAAAAGTCTCATGATTTTAGAATTTTTTTCTTACAGGCGATCACCGATGCCTGCCACACGCATGTTGCAAAAAGATTTTCCCCATTAACACTTGACAATCCGGTTTTTTTGATATATAATGTCATATATATTGGCTTTGACGGGAAGAAGTAACCGCACGCGACTCACAGAAAGTACCCGGTTGATGAGAGGGGCGAGATGGGCGACGGCGAAATACATCCCCGAGCTCCGCACCGAAGGAATATTTTCCGAGGGAAATTTCTGCGTAGGCTGCGGCGGCCATTCCCCGTTATCGGAATTCGACTGTGCTCTTCCCCACAGCCGACAGAGGCTCTTTTTGCAAAAAAAGAGTGAAGCAAGGTGGTAACACGGCGGCGTCCCCGCCCGTCCTTGATTTCGGTGCGTGCCGAGGTCGGGGACTTTTTATTTTTTATACAAGTAAGGAGAAAACAACTATGCAAATCTACGAAGAATTGCAAGCCAGGGGACTGATCGCCCAGGTCACCGACGAAGCAGAGATCAGAGACATGATCAATGCAGGTAAGGCGACCTTCTACATCGGCTTTGACCCCACGGCGGATTCCCTGCACGTTGGTCACTTCATGGCACTGTGCCTGATGAAGAGACTGCAGATGGCAGGAAACAAGCCTGTCGTCCTGATCGGCGGCGGCACGGCGATGGTCGGCGACCCCTCGGGAAGAACCGACATGAGACAGATGATGACCGAAGAGACCATTGCACACAACGTTGAGTGCTTCAAGCAGCAGATGTCCCGCTTTATCGATTTCGGCGAGGGCAAGGCGATCCTTGTCAACAACAAGGACTGGCTGATGCAGCTGAACTACGTTGACGTCCTGCGCGACGTTGGCGCATGCTTCTCGGTCAACAAGATGCTGACGGCCGAGTGCTACAAGCAGAGAATGGAAAAGGGTCTTTCCTTCCTGGAATTCAACTACATGATCATGCAGTCCTACGACTTCTACCATCTGTACAAGAGCTTTGGCTGTAACATGCAGTTCGGCGGCGACGACCAGTGGTCCAACATGCTGGGCGGCACTGAGCTGATCCGCAGAAAGCTTGGCAAGGACGCCTACGCCATGACCATTACCCTCTTGCTCAACTCCGAGGGCAAGAAGATGGGTAAGACCGCGTCCGGCGCAGTTTGGCTGGATCCCAAGAAGACCACGCCCTACGACTTCTACCAGTACTGGAGAAACGTTGGCGACCAGGACGTTCTCAAGTGCATCCGTATGCTGACCTTCCTGCCTCTTGAGCAGATCGACGCTATGGACGCATGGGAGGGCGCACAGCTCAACACCGCAAAGGAGATCCTTGCATACGAGCTGACCAAGCTGGTTCACGGCGAGGAAGAAGCCGAGAAGGCACAGGCGCAGGCGCGTTCTTTGTTCACCGCAGGCGGCGCGGCAGACGCTCCCGTTCACACCCTGACCGACGCAGACTTCACCGGTGGCATGGTAGAGGGTCAGATCGATATCGGCTCTGTCATGGTCAAGGCAGGTCTTGTCAAGTCCAAGTCCGAGGCACGTACTGCCATCCAGCAGGGCGGCGTGACCGTTGACGGCGAAAAGATCACCGATTTCAAGACCGCTTACACCAAGGTAGACCTTGCCGAGGGCAAGCTGTTCCGCAAGGGAAAGAAGACCTTTGTTAAGGTCATTGCAGAATAACCAACAACCCGCCCGCGCCATGTGCGGCGTTCGTTTTTTGTTGCAAAATTTCAAAAAATATGATAAAATATTGTCAGCAAAGCATGGGGGTTTACGACTTATAAGGTAGAGCCCCCAAAAAATCATCCCGAAAGGAGTTGCTTTGTATGCAAGACCAAGACATTATTGCTCTGTACAACGCCCGTAACGAGCAGGCAATTGCAGAGTCATCCACCAAATACGGCTACTATTGTACAAGCATTGCCCTGAACATTCTGCATAACATGCAGGATGCCGAGGAATGCGTCAACGACACGTGGCTGAGCGCTTGGAACTCGATTCCCCCCACCAAGCCCAACCATCTGCAGCTCTACTTAGGCGGCATTACGCGTCATATCTCGCTGGACAGATTTCGCAAAAACAACGCAGCCAAGCGCGGCGGAGGTGAGCTTATGTTAGCCCTTGACGAGATGCACGACGTCGTTGCATCCGACGCGGACGTGCCCTCTCAGATTGCCGAGCAGGAATTTTCCGAGAGCTTCAACCGTTTTTTGCGGTCGCTGCCCGAGCGTGATTGCAATATTTTTATTCGCCGCTACTACTACCTCGACCCCATTACGCTGATCGCCAAGCGTTACGGGCTGAGCGTTGCCAACGTGCAAAAAATTCTCTCCCGCACACGAAATAAGCTGCGCGCGCATTTTGAAAAGGAGGGGTATGCGGTATGAAAGAACTGAGACTGATCGAACTGATGGGCAACATTGACGAGGATCTGCTCATTCGCGCAAACGCTCCCGTACCGCTTTTCAGTAAGCCGCGCTTCCGCGCAGCCTTTGCTGCGGCGGTTGTGGCCGCCTTGCTGGCCATTTCTATGGTCGCCTCTCCTATCGCCATGGTCGTTTCCTATGGCAACGCACACCCCGAGATCGAGGACGGTCTTGTTTACGTTTTGGACGCCATGATCAAGGACGAGGAGCACTTCCTTTCTTCCCTGCTCCCCGAGGACGTCAAGAACACCTTAGGCTCTGTGTTTGATGCGCTCAAGGGCGAGAAGGATAAAACCCAGGGCGAAAATGAAAGCGAAAGCGAAAGTGAAAATGAGTCCGAAATGGAAATTCCTCCCGCAAGCGAGGGGTTGCTTTATGACAAGCTGGAATTTCCGGACCAAACGGTATATTCTGTTGTCGGAATTGGCACATGCACCGACACCGTAGTCGTCATTCCTTCCACCTATAACGGCCTTCCGGTATTCAGTATCAAAGAATCCGCTTTCTATAATTGCGATTGGATTACCGAGATATACGTGGGCGAAGGTGTGAAGATGATCGGTGCGTCAGCCTTTTCAAAGTGCACCTCGCTGACCAGCATTCATCTGCCGTCCACGATCACCGACATAGACGATAGCAACGAAAAAAATCCCTTCAGAGATTGTCCCTTGGAAAACATCTATCTCTCAGGCGAAAACGCTAACCTGAAACTGGTCAATCACAGCCTGCTGTATCACGAAATCCACAGTGGTTGGAAGTTGATCGCAGCAACCAGCCAAAGCACCTCGATCACCCCGGCCGATTTGAATGCTGCCGGTATCATTACGTACTTGATTTCTCCTTATGCCTTTTCTAACAGAAGAAACATCAAGGAATTCATTGTTGAGAGTACGGGTACGACCGATATTTTTGAAAATTGCATTGACCTGGAAACCGTGACTCTTCAAAACGTTTCCATGATCCGCTCAAAAAATTTCGCAAATTGCCCCTCTTTGCATACAGTCTATATTCCTGACACTGTTACGTATATAGAAAGTCTTGCATTTGAGAATTGCACATCGTTGCGCGAGATTCGTTTTGGAGGCACGGTTGTTCAATGGCAAAAGATCGAAAAAATGCAGGATTGGGATCTTAACACCGGTAACTACACCGTTTACTGCACGGATGGCACGTTTGGCAACGTTGTCAGCGATGATTCCGACATCGAATTCGCCTTCGAACTCAACGAGGACGGACAAGGCTATACACTCACACAATTACTTGGAACGAATACTGACAAGCTCACTCTGCCTTCCTCTCACAAAGACCTTCCCGTTACCGCAATTGCCAATTCTGCATTTTTCGGCATGGTGGATATCGTCGAGGTCACAGTCCCAGACAGCATCACCGTCATAGGCAATAAGGCCTTTATGGATTGTACGTCGTTAAAAACCGTTACTCTGCCCACGCAAATGCAAGAAATCGGTGCTGATGCTTTCAAAGGATGTACTGCGCTGGAGCGCATCGTCATTCCCGAGGGAATTACCGAAATTCCCAATTACTGCTTTGAGAATTGCTCTTCCCTGCAGGAGGTCTTGCTGCCAAGCTCGCTGATCAGAATTAAAAAATACGGATTTTCAAACTGTAAGGCACTCAAGGAAATTTCACTCCCGGACGGAATGAGTGCGATTGGCACGTATGCTTTTTCGAATTGCATAGGTCTGGAGAGCGTAGTGCTGCCAAACAGCATCACAACGATTGGTACATACGCCTTTTCCTCTTGCTCCAATCTGAAAAGCATCGATTTGCCTGACAGCCTGAATATAATCAGCGAAGGCACCTTCCATTTCTGCTTATCCTTGACGGAAGTCGTCATGCATGAGGGACTCGGACGGATCAGCAAGGATGCGTTTTCCCATTGCCGTTCATTAGTACATATGCAATTCCCCGAAAATCTGAAAATCGTCCAAGAAAATGCATTTTTCGGATGTGAAAAGTTGGAATCCTTATATTTCGGAGCAAAGCTCACAAAATTGGAGGAGGACGCTTTTAAGGATTGTAAAGCCTTGGTAAGCATCACTTACAACGGCACACAAGAGCAATTCCGCGAAGCATGCGAGGTCAATTGGATCTCGGGCAATTACCAAGACAGAACCTATACGTATTTAGCAGAAACGGTCACCGAATAAAATATTTCCAAGAGCGTGACTTTGATTGGCAACAAAGCTTTTTGTAAAGCCACACAGCTTCCGAGAGCTGCATCACTCAGATGCAGCTCCTTTTTGTTGCATTTTTTTAAAAATTATGCTAAAATGGCGTTAGAATTCATCAAGGACGTCGTCTTTATAGATGAAGGACACCTGAAAGGAGGTTGGAGCATGCAGGACAGTCAGATCATCGCGCTGTACGAGGCGCGAAACGAGAATGCAATTAAGAAGACAGCCGAAAAATACGGCGATTATTGCACCTCGATCGCGCTCAATATTCTGCAGAACATGCAGGACGCTGAGGAATGCGTCAACGACACTTGGCTGCGCACGTGGAATTCCATTCCGCCCGCCGCGCCCGCGTACCTTGGCAGCTACGTTGGCAGGATCACGCGAAACCTTGCATTTGACAGATATAAGAATTCCCACCGCCAAAAACGCGGCGGCGGTCAGATCCCGCTGGCCTTGGAGGAGCTGGGAGAGATCACAGCCTCGGACTATGACGTGCAAAGTGCCTGGCGCGAGGCAGAGTTCATGGATCTGATCAACCGCTTTCTCCGAGCCCTACCCGAGCGACAGCGCAACGTTTTCATTCGCCGATATTTTTATACCGACAGCGTGCCGGATATTGCAAAGCGCTACGGTATTTCAGAGGCAAACGTGCTCAAAATTCTGTCGCAGGTCCGACATCGACTCAAAGACACTTTAGACGAGGAATGGAATAACGTATGAACCAAGAAAAATTATATGAGCTGCTTGGCGACATTGATCCCGACATGATCGCCGCGGCCAACAAACCGATTCCCTTTTATCACAAAAGGTCCTTTAGGATCGCGCTGATCGCCGCCGTGCTGGCCTGCACCGTGGCGCTGACCGCCGTTGCAGGTGCATTTACGCTGGTGATCGGCTCGGGAATTCTCACCCCCGACGTGGGAGAGGAAAATCAGACCGACGTACAAGAGCCCCAGATCAGGCCGGGCGGACTTGCGGGCGAGCTGTTTGACGTGGATTGGGACGCGCTGAAGGACGCGCTCGGAAACGACGGCGGCATCAACTGGCAGGACGTCATGAACGCCCTGAAGGGGCAGGACAGCACCAATCAGGGCGAGCGCCTTGAGGGCAACGTTTACAAATCGGCCACGCAACAAGACGGCACGGTCAAGATCGTGGAGGTCATCACAAACAGCGAGCAGACCGTCATTGAGATTCCCGAAACCTTAGCGGGTGTGCAGGTCACGGCAATCGGTGAGGGCGCGTTCAAGGGCAATCCCGATATCACACACGTCAGCATTCCCGACACCGTGACGACCATTGAGCAAGCGGCGTTTTACGGCTGTACCAATCTTTTGACCGTGGATATGAGCGAAAACGTGCTAAAAATTGCCGAGAACGCATTTGCGGATTGCACCTCGCTGACCACCGTTGATCTGCCCGATACTTTGGAATGGATCGGTGAATATGCTTTTGCATACTGCAAATCGCTTACAAACGTGAAGATCCCTTACGGCATCAAGGAAATCCCCGATTATGCATTTTACGGCACGGCGATCAAAAGCATCGCCGTCCCCACCTCGGTTGTGCGGATCGGCGATTATGCGTTTGCCGAGTGTCATGATCTGGAAAGCATTACTTTTAGCAAAAACAGCTCGGTCACGCAGACCGGGTCCGCTCCCGCATGGGTCACTCAGCGTCTGGAGAGCATCGGTGCCGGTGCGTTTGACGGCACGGCAATCACCGGGATCTATCTTCCCTGCTCGCTGACAAATATGTACGACGTGGATTTCAAGGAGTGTTGGAATCTGCAAAGTGTGATCTTTGACGGCAATGCCCCTACCGTGCAGGTTGCTCCCGCCCATGACAGAACGTCTCCCGCATATACTGTTTATTATAAATTGGGTGCACAAGGGTTTGCGGAGGGCCAATGGTACGGCTACACGTGCACACCGATGCAATACGATACCGATAAAGACGTGGCAAAGTATCTCAAGAAAGCCCGCTACAGCGAAGTCCCCTTCCACAACGTTGGCATCCTTACCGATACCGTGCTTGGAGGAGTCACCGAGGCAGTGACCGTCATTGACTCTTTTAGCGAGTATCAGCCCTTCTCGACGGTCCTGAACTCGCCGCGATATAATCTCGCGTATTTCAGCGATTACGCCATTGTGATCATCGAGGTCAAGCACACCTCGGCCGAGAAGGTCATGGGACTTGCGGCACTCGGTGCACAGCTGTACACCACCGGCGGCGTCTACTATTTTGACCTGTGCCCCGTCGTCATGATCGCCAGCCCCAACAGCGGACCCGACGACGTTCAAATTACCTATATCGTCGCCGAGGTGGAGCGCACCGATATCCGCAAGGACGACGTTACGAGAGTGGGTGAGGTGATCGCCTACGAAATCGACATCAGGCAAGGGAGCAAGTACCACAAGAGCTTATCCGACTTGATCCGTGAAGAATAACCACACACATAAAACCGCACGCGGCGCATGCCGCGGGCGGGGTTTCGCAAAAAATTGCATTATCTCGGGAAATGTGCTAAAATGATGTCAC